>NZ_CP018839.1:3424213-3735506 GCF_001922305.1 Thauera chlorobenzoica | reverse complement strand
CGGCGGCTTGCGCTTGCGGCAAGGCATGGAAAGGCGACATTCTAACCTTCCGGGCGCAGACTTATCCACAGGCTGGGGTAAAAATTGTTCTTGACAAACATGACATTATGCATTTAACTCCTCGGTTTGACCCAACACTGGCAGTCCGATCATGAAACGCACTTATCAGCCTTCCGTCGTCCGTCGCAAGCGCACTCACGGCTTCCTGGTCCGCATGAAGACCCGTGGCGGCCGTGCGGTCATCCGCGCACGCCGTGCCAAGGGCCGTCATCGCCTCGCTGTCTGAGGTGAGCCTGCCCTCGGGCGCTGATCAGGGTTTCCGCAGCGCTCACAGATTGCACAAAACGGATGAGTACTCATCCGTTTTTGCTTTTCGGCGGGCTTTGCGCGGGCGCTTCTACATGGTGCATTACCGCCCGAACGGCCTCGACAGCGCCCGTCTCGGCGTGGTGGTGGCGAAGAAGCTGGCAAAGCGGGCGAACGTGCGCAACCTGGTCAAGCGGATCGCGCGCGAGATCTTCCGCCGCCATCGCGAATTCCTGCCGGCGGTGGATCTCGTCGTCCGGCTGCATGCGCCGGTGGCGAAAGCCACGCGCGCCGAACTCAACCTCGACCTGCTGCAGTTGCTGCAAAGGCTGCCCCGGCAATGAAGAGCCTGATGATCGCGCCGCTGCGCGCCTACCGCTACGCGATCAGTCCCCTGCTGGGGCGCAATTGCCGTTTTTACCCGACCTGCTCCGAGTACGCCATCGAAGCGATCCAGCGCCATGGTGCTTTGCGCGGCGGCTGGATGGCGGCCAGGCGGGTGGGGCGCTGCCACCCTTTCAATCCGGGCGGGTATGATCCCGTTCCCTGACCTGAGAAGAACGAATCCGATGGATCAACGCCGCCTCATCCTCTTCCTGGTTTTCTCCTTTGCTCTTGTCATGCTGTGGGATGGCTGGATCAAGCAGAACCAGCCCGCCCCCGTGGCGCAGCCGGCGGCGGGTGCCGTCGCCGACGGTTCCGTCCCCACGCCTTCGGCGAGCCTGGCTCCGGGCCAGGCCGTAGTCCCGGCTGAACAGGCCGGCGCCGCGTCCACCGCGCCGCGCGTTGTCGTCGAGACCGACATGCTGCGCGCGGAAGTCTCGGCCGAGGGCGGGGATATCGTCCGCCTCGAGCTCAAGCAGCATCGCGCCAGTGGTGACAACGGCGGCGATTTCATCCTGCTCGACGACGGCTCGCGCCACCAGTACGCAGCCCAGTCGGGGCTGATCGGCGACGGCCTGCCGACGCACAAGACCGTGTTCGCGCTGCCGGCGGGCGAACAGCGCCTGAAGGACGGCGAGGACAGCGTGGTGCTGCGTCTTCAGGCTCCGGAGCAGAACGGCGTTCAGGTGACCAAGGTCATGCGCTTCGAGCGCGGCAGCTATCTGGTCGATGTCGGCTACGAAATCCGCAACGGCAGCGCCCAGGCGATCAGTCCGCACGCCTATTTCCAGCTCACCCGCGACGGCAATCCGGCCGAGCAGGTCGAGGCTTTCGGGGTGAATACCTTCACCGGCCCGGCGTTCTACACCGAAGGTGGCAAGTTCCAGAAGGTGCAGTTCGAGGACATCACCGACGGCAGCGCCAAGTTCGCCAAGAACGCCAGCGATGGCTGGGTGGCGATGGTGCAGCACTACTTCGTCAGCGCCTGGTTGCCGGAGCAGGGTGCGCAGCGCGAATACTTCGCGCGCGCGCTGGGCAGCAACCTGTTCTCCGCCGGGGTGATCCTGCCGGTGGCGGCGATCGAGCCGGGTGCCGAAAGCCGGGTCGCGACCCGCTTGTACGCCGGTCCGCAGGAGCAGGACAAGCTTGAAGGGATCGCGCCCGGGCTCGACCTGGTGGTGGACTACGGCTGGCTGACGGTGATCGCCGCGCCGCTGTTCTGGGTCCTGTCGTGGCTCCACAGCCTGACCGGCAACTGGGGCTGGGCGATCATCCTGGTGACGGTGGCGATCAAGGCGGTGTTCTTCCCGCTGTCGGCGGCGAGCTACAAGTCGATGGCCAAGATGCGCGTGCTCGGTCCGCGCCTGCAGCGCATGAAGGAGCTGTACGGCAACGACAAGGCGAAGATGCAGCAGGAGATGATGAATCTCTACCGCACCGAGAAGATCAACCCGCTCGGCGGCTGCCTGCCGATCCTGGTCCAGATCCCGGTGTTCATCGCCCTCTACTGGGTGCTGCTGGGCAGCGTCGAGATGCGCCACGCGCCGTGGCTGGGCTGGATCCAGGACCTGTCGGCGAAGGATCCGTACTTCATCCTGCCGGTGATCATGGGCGTGTCGATGCTGGTGCAGATGAAGCTCAACCCGACCCCGCCCGACCCGATCCAGGCCAAGGTCATGATGGCGATGCCGATCGTGTTCACCTTCATGTTCCTGTGGTTCCCCTCCGGCCTGGTGCTGTACTGGGTGGTGAACAACATCCTGTCGATTGCCCAGCAGTGGCAGATCACGCGGATGATCGAGAGTGCAAAGCCCGGCAGCAAGAGCGCCTGACACCATCGCCGCGATCGCGACCGCACCGGGGCGCGGCGGCGTCGGTGTCGTGCGCGTTTCCGGCGCCGCCCTGAGCGCGTTCGCACAGGCCTTGTGCGGGCGTGAGCCGCAGCCTCGCCGCGCCCATTTCACCCGCTTCGCCGATGCGGCGGGGCAGGCGATCGACGAAGGCATCTTGCTGTATTTTCCGGCGCCGGCGTCGTTCACCGGTGAGGACGTGGTCGAACTCCAGGGGCATGGCGGTCCGGTGGTGATGCAGCTGCTGCTCGAGCGCTGCCTCGAGCTGGGCGCGCGCCTGGCCGAGCCCGGCGAGTTCACCCGGCGCGCCTTTCTCAACGGCAAGCTCGACCTCGCCCAGGCCGAAGGCGTGGCCGACCTGATCGAAGCGTCCACCGCGGCCGCGGCGCGTTCGGCGCTGCGCTCGCTGTCGGGGAAGTTCTCCGAAGAAGTACGGCGCATCGTCGATGCCCTGATCGACCTGCGCATGCTGGTCGAAGCGACTCTCGACTTTCCCGAAGAGGAAATCGAGTTCCTCGAGCGTGCCCGCGCGCTGCCGCGCCTGGAGGGCATCCGCAGCGAGCTCGAAGGCCTGCTCGACCGCGCCCGCCAAGGCGCCCTGCTGCGCAGCGGCCTCAACGTGGTGCTGGTGGGAGCGCCCAACGTCGGCAAGTCCAGCCTGCTCAACCGCCTTGCCGGCGAAGAGCGCGCGATCGTCACCGACATCGCCGGCACCACCCGCGACGCGCTGCGCGAAACGATCCAGATCGAAGGCATTCCGCTGCACATCATCGACACCGCCGGCCTGCGCGACACCGCCGACACCGTCGAGCGCATCGGCATCGAGCGCACCTGGCGCGAGATCGAGCGCGCCGACGTGATCCTGCGCCTGGTGGAGGCCGACGCGAGCGACGAAGTGGTCGGCGACACGATCGATACCCGCCTGCCCGCCGGGGCGGTGCGCGTCACCGTGGTGAACAAGATCGACCTCGGCGACGGCCAGGCCGCCCGTGAGGATGACGCGGGGCGCGTGCGTCTGCGGCTGTCGGCCAGGACTGGCGCGGGGATCGAGCTGCTGCGCGCGGAGCTGCTGCGCATCGCCGGCTGGCATGCGCACGGTGAAGACGTGATCCTGGCGCGCGAACGCCACCTTCAGGCCTTGCGTGAGGCGCTGGCGCACGTTGCCGCTGCTGCGGAGCAGTGCGCGGCGCTCGAGCTGTTTGCCGAGGAGCTGCGCCTGGCACAGGAAAGCCTGGGCGAGATCACCGGGGAGTTCACCGCCGACGACCTGCTCGGCGTCATCTTCTCGCGCTTCTGCATCGGCAAGTAGCGACGCTTCCGGCATAGTCCGAAGCCTTCCGCAAAACACCATGAAACCCGCGTCACTGCGGGTTTTTTGTTATGCGCAGGGCTTGAGTGTTCCGCAGCAATCCGCAAGAATGTGTGCCCACGGATGTGCCCACGGGGGAAAATGGTGTGCCCACGGCTTGCCAAGCGCGGACCACGGATACCCATTCAGAAGGGCGGTGAAGTCGTTTTTCCGTGGGCACACATTGGGGGCTTTGTGGGCTGAAAGCCGCGCCAGATAAGGGGTTTAGGCTGTGTGCCCACGGTGAATGATGGATGCGTATGTGTGCCCACGGTGAAGGCATTTCGTGGGCGCACACCACACGACAGGGGGAGTCATGGCGCTATCGGATGCCAAGCTACGGAACCTGAAACCGCGCAGCGAGCGATACCAGGAGGCCGACGAGGGCGGGCTGTTCATCGAGGTGATGCCTGGCGGGGCGAAGGTCTGGCGGCTGCGCTACCGGCTGGCAGGCAAGCAGGAAAAGGTGACGCTGGGCGACTACCCCGCCTATTCCCTGAGTGAAGCCCGCACCTGGCGGGACGACTGCAAGGCGCTGTCCGGGCGCGGCCTGTCCCCGATGGCGCTGAAGCGCGGGGATGCGATCCCGGACGACCTGGCCGTGACCGTGAAGGAGCGGGCGCAGAAGTTCATCGCCGACTGGTGCATGCAGGTGTGCAAGAAGGTCGAGGCGAAGGAGGCTGAGGCGCGAGCGGCCAGCACGGTGAAGGCGTTTGCCGAGCGGTGGTTCAGCGAGGTGGCCGAGCCGAGCAACAGCAACCCGCGCAACATTCGGCGCATTCTCGACAAGGACGTGATTCCCGGCGTGGGCGATAAGCAGATTGCCGACGTGACCGTTACCGACGTGCTGGCGATCACTGACGCGATCAAGGCGCGGGGGGCCGATCAGTCGGCGCTGCAAACTCGCAACGTGATGAAGCGCTTGTTCGCCTACGCCATCGCCCGCGAGCTGACCAGGTTCAACCCGGCTGCCGCAGTGGAGGCGCAGTTCATCGCTACGGCGAAGAGCCGGGACGTGGCGCTGACATCGGATGAGGTGGGCAAGCTGCTGCGGGCGATCTACCAGTCCTCGATGAAGCGGGCGAACAAGCTGGGGCTACATCTGCTGATCCTGTGCATGGTGCGCAAGTCCGAGCTGATCGAGGCGCGGTGGGATGAAGTCGACTTCGATGAGGCCGTGTGGTCGATCCCCGGCGAGCGCATGAAGAAGGACCGCCCGCACATCGTCCCGCTGTCCCGGCAGGCGCTGGCGATGTTCGATGAACTGAAGGGGCTTTCGAGCGGTTCCGAGTTCATCTTCCCGAGCCGCAACACGCTGAAGAAGCCGATTGCCCACAGCACGCTGAACGTTGCCGTTCGCACGCTCGATCTGGACGTGCGGGACTTCGTGCTGCACGACTTCCGGCGCACGGCATCCACGCTGCTGCACGAGGCCGGGTTCAACTCCGACTGGATTGAGAAGTGCTTGGCGCACGAGACCAAGGGCATCCGTGGCGTCTACAACCGGGCCGAATACATCGGGCACAGGCGCGAGATGCTTCAGTGGTGGGCCGACTTCGTTGATGCGCAAATCGAGGAAGGCCGGAAGGTCATCATCGGGCGCTTCGGGAAGGCGTACCGGGCTGCGTGATCCGAGTTTGCCGCGCCTACTCCGACGGGAGGAAAACCGGGTTCCCTTGCCCGGCTGGCGCGGCACCTGATTCAAGGGCTGTGCCGAAGGGGGCGCTACTGTGGGAATTCGTGACCGACTGGCCGCGCACGACGCGAAGTTCATTTCGTTCGGCGAGTTGCTGACCGCTATTGCCGAGGCAGAGGGCGTGACGATTCAGGAGGTCGCCCGTGCGTGGTCGCTGGAACCGCTGCTCAGAACATTGAAGCCTGTGCTTCGATTGCACGACGACGGCGATTTTGCAGAGGGGGGCGGCGATGCGCATCATTATGAGCTGCAATGTGCGCTGAATGGTGGCAAGGCGTGGATGGATGAGGCCGCGCAATCTGAGTTGGGGATGGGGGAGCCAGGATTCTTCCGCGAGGATGCGGAGAACGTGCTTTTGGCCGCTGGCTGGTCGCCTCATGCGGACCTGATCGGGAAAGAGGGTGCTTCTGTCGCCAAGCCTGCGCCATCGAATCGAGCAAGGCCGGATCTACTGGCGTTTGTGCCGAGGGTGAATATTGCCCTTGGTGATGCGGCAAGGATTTTGGGCGATGAGCATAGCGCTGGAGCGTGGGGGCGATGGCGAGATGCGCTCGCGGATGCGGTCGACGCCGGGCGCATATTGGCGGGATCGTGGGGCATGGATCGTGACGAGCAAACACTGTCGCACGCTGATATTCGCGCATGGTGCAAGGCCAGCGGGATCACGTGGCCGGTCCCGCTTCCCGAAGGCTGCGAGTCCGACGCGGCTGCCGTCGACGCCAATCTGAGGGCCGAACTCGATAAGGCGCGGGAGTGCATCGCGGAGCTTGAGCGCGAGCGCGCGGGGCTGCTGGAGAAGATCGGGGAAGGGGGAGAGCCACCAGCATGGACCCGGCACGATACCCGCCTGTTTCGTTTGCTGCCGGCCTGGATCAAGGCTGCGCAATCGGGTGGCGCATGGGAAAAACAGGAAACGCTGGTCCCTGCCATGGCAGAGAAGTACAGGCTTACGAAAGCGGACGCGAAGGCGCTGGATGCCGTCACCCGACCCGACAGCCTACGCAAGAAGCAACTTCTACCCTGAGGGCTGAAACCAAGCAATGACGCGGGTTTCGGCCTACCCTGAGGGTGAAAGTAGACCGCCACCCTAAGCCCTATGGGTATTGCCCTTAGGGCGCGGTCTGGCAATACAAAGCGAGCCAGGCCGACGCGGAACGTGTCGGCTTCCTTCATTACAACGAGGAAGAAAATGGCCGCTATCAAACAGTCCGCGCCCACCATCCTGAGGCGCAACCAGGTCGAAGCCCGCACCGGGCTTTCCCGCTCCACGATCTACGCGAAGATGCGCCGGAACCCCAAGAGGCCGGGCGACTTCGACTCCACCTTTCCGAAACCCATTGCTGTCGGCGCTCGCGCAGTCGGCTGGATCGAAGCCGAGATTGACGCATGGCTCGCGGCGCAGATCGAAAAGAGCCGCGCACAGGCTAACGAATCCGAGCAAGCCCGGCGCGGCGGCAAGCGCACCGATGAAGCTGGCGCGATCAGGTAAGGGGGGCACGTCATGGGCTACAAGAAAACGGGCCGCGACCGTGGCGACGGCGCGACCCGCAAGAGCTTGCTTCAGCAGATTCACGCCGATTTTCCGGGCAATGACAGCGGAGCGCAACGGCTGCGCCTGCTGGCGGCGATGCGCGAGGCCGGGCACATCACCACGACCGAGGCGCGGCTGTTCCTCGAAGTGATGAACCCCAGCCAGCGCGTGACCGAGCTGCGCGACCAGGGCGCGAAGATCGACACCGCGTGGACGCTCGAACCGTCCGAGGCCGGGCGCGATCCACACCGCCAAGCGTGCTATGTGCTGGTGCCGAACCAGGGCGGCGGGATCGCTGCCGAGCTGGCCGGGCTGATCCTGCTGGCGACGGTGGCCGGGCTGCTGCTGGGTGGGGGGCTGCAATGATCCGGGCGCTTGTGACTGGCGAGCTGCGCGCCGATCCGCAGCAACGCACCAGCAAGAACGGCAACCCCTTCGCCCTGGCGCGGCTGTCTGTGCCGATGGGCGACGAAGGGCGCGTGCACTGCTCGCTGATCGCCTTCGAGGCCGAGGCCGTGGCGCGGCTGCTGCAACTGTGTGCCGGCGCATCGGTGGCGGCGGCGGGCACGCTCAAGGTGGGGATCTTCACCGGCAACGACGGCACCGCCCGCCCCAGCCTCGACATGGTGGCCGACGAGATCGCCAGCACCACACCGAGGCCGAAGAAGCCGAAGCCTGCGCCAGTTCACCAAGGGCACCAGGGCGGCGCGGCGGCGGGTGATCCGTTCGCGGACGATGTTGATTGGATGGGGGCGTGACCATGCACATGCACGACACCATCGACCAGTTTCGCGCGGCCATGCGTGACGCGGGCCAGTCCCCGCCTGATGTGATCGAGGCGGACGGGCAACTGCATCGCTACCGCGTGGAGGGCGACAAGGCCGGGAGCAAGAATGCCTACTACGTCCTGCACCTCGACGGGCGGGCCGCTGGCATGTTCGGCAACTGGAAAACCGGACTGCGCTCGACGTGGGCGGCGGACGGCAAGCGCATGTCTGAGGCCGAGCGCGAGGCGTTCGCCAAGCTGATCGAGGCGGCAAAGCTGAAGGCGCAAGCCGAGCGCCGGGCCGAGCACGAGGCGCGGGCCATCGAGGCGCGGGGCGAATGGGCGGCTGCGGCACCGGCTGATCCGGCGCACCCGTACCTGACCAGGAAGGACGTGAAGCCGCACAACCTGCGCCAGCGTGGCGGGCTGCTGATCGTCCCGCTGTTCGATGCCTTCGGGCTGCTGTGGAACCTGCAACGCATCGCGGCGGACGGCGGCAAGCGGTTCAAGCCGGGCCGGGCCGGGGGCCTGTTCTCCCCGATTGGCGACCTCACCGACCCGGCAACGATCCTGATCTGCGAGGGCTGGGCAACCGGGGCAACGCTCCACCAGGAAACCGGGCATCCGGCGCTGTGCGCGATGAACGCGGGCAACCTGCAGGCGGTGGCGAAGGCGGCGCGAGAGTCCTGGCGCGGCTGGACCGATCTGGTGATCTGCGCGGACAACGACCGCCAGACCGAGGGCAACCCTGGCGTGACCTACGCGACCGCTGCGGCGAAGGCGACCGGGGCAAAGCTGATCGTGCCGCAGTTCCCCGAGGGCGTGCCGGGTTCCGACTTCAACGACTTGGCGGCGATCCGTCGCAAGAGGGCGCGCCATGAATGACCAGCGCGACACCGTGACCGCCGATCTGTTCGGCGCAGATGTGGCAGACGTTACCGCCAGTGCGGCGAATCCCGCGCCAATACTGGCCGGAACATCGGAACGGAACGTACATGAATTCAATAGCTCGCTGAAAAATGTTTCCGGAATGGGGGTGGCCGAAGGCACGTCGGCTGATTCTGCATCGCCTCATCCGTTTGGTGATGTTCCACATGTTCCAGACGTTCCGCCCAGTAACGGCGCGGGTTTCAGCGGAACACCGCGCGGAACAGCAGATGTTCCAGACGTTCCAGCGCTGGCCGATCTGATCGAGGCGGCGAGCGCTGGCGAAGGTGGGGGCACCGAGGAAACGGCGGTTCCGTCCGTGCCGGAAGAGAAGCGCCCCTGCTTCAAGGTGTATGACGGCTGGACCCTGCTCGACACCGGGCGACGGCTGAGGCCTGGCGTGTGGCTGCATGGCATGAGCAAGCCGAAGCAGAACGAAATGTCCGCTCCCGTCGACACCTGGGTATGCGGGCCGCTGCACATCGAGGCGCAGACCCTCGACGGCACGGAGAACAACTTCGGGCGGCTGCTGCGCTTCAAGAACACGGCGGGCCGGTGGCGTTCGTGGGCGATGCCGATGGAACTGCTCAAGGGCGACGGTTCAGACCTGCGCGGCGAGCTGCTGGCGATGGGTCTGGAGCTTGACTCCTTCGCGCGCCAGACGCTCGCCCGCTACCTGCAAGAGCGCACGCCGAAAAAGCGCATTCGCTGCGCGCTGCAAGTCGGATGGTGCGGTGACGTGTTCGTGCTGCCGGATGCGGTGATCGGGCCGAACGCGGCGGGCGTGATCTTCCAGAGCGGCGAACGCTCGCACGACGAGCATGGGCAGGCCGGAACGCTCGACGGGTGGCAGACCGAGGTCGCATCGCGGGCGGTGGCGAATCCGCTGTTCCTGCTGGCGCTGTCGGCTGCCTTTGCCGGGCCGCTGTTGAAGCGCACCAACACCGAAGGCGGCGGGCTGCATTTCGTGGGCGATTCCTCGACCGGCAAGACGACGATTCTGGAAGCCGCATGTTCCGTGTGGGGCGGGCCTGGGTATCGCCGGAGCTGGCGGGCAACCGCGAACGGCATGGAAGGTGCGGCGGCGCTGTTCAATGACTGCCTGCTGGCGCTGGACGAGATCAGCGAATGCGACCCGCGCGAGGTGGGGGCCATCGTCTACAGCCTGGGCAATGGGTGCGGCAAGCAACGGGCGAGCCGAACGGGTGCAGCGCGATCCGTGACCCGGTGGCAGGCGTTCATCGTGTCGACGGGCGAGCGCACCATCGGCACGACGATGCTGGAAGGCGGGCACCGCACCAAGGCCGGGCAGGCGGTGCGGCTGCTCGACATTCCCGCTGCGCGGCGCTTCGGCTGCTTCGATGAGCTGCACGGCATGGCGAGCGGCACCGCGCTGTCCGATGCGATCAAGCGAGCTGCGGCTCAACAGCATGGTCGGGCCGGGCGGGCGCTGCTTGAGCGGCTGACGTGCGACGGGCGCGACATGGCCGGGATGCTCGAACGCATCAAGGCGCTGCCTGCCTTCAACCCGCCAGAGGCCGAAGGGCAGGACAAGCGCGCCGCATCCCGCTTTGCACTGCTGGCGCTGGCGGGCGAGCTGGCGACCGAGTACGGAATCACCGGCTGGCCGGAAGGGGCGGCGCTCGACGCTGCGGTGATCGGGTTTCAGGCGTGGCGAGCCATGCGCGGCGGCGGCAACGACGAGCGGCGGCAGATACTCGACAAGCTGGCCGGGTTCCTCGAACGCCATGGGGATAGCCGGTTCTCCGATTGGACGGCAGACGGCGCACGGATCAACGACCGGGCAGGCTGGTGGAAGCAGGACGATGCGGGCGGGCGGCTGTACCTGTTCACCGCCGAGGGCTTGCGCGAGGCGCTGAAGGGGTTCGACTTCCGGCAGGCGCTCGACGTGCTGGAGGTTTGCGGTGCGGTCCCAAAGGCGACTCCACCCGGCGCACGCTCGAAAACCGAGAGCATCGGCGGGCGCAAGGTGCGCGTCTACCCGGTTCGCGCCGATGCGCTGCATGGGGTGGGCGATGGCGCTTGATGATCTTCTCGCCAAGCTGGAACACGACGGTGGAACACGTGGAACACCAGACGTTCCGGCAGATGTTCCGGCGAATCCCTTGCAAACACTGGCCGGAACACGAGGAACATGCGGAACATCGCAAAAAGACAAAGGCGGGGGCGATTCCAGCGAAACGCTACCGACCGACACCGCAACCAGGGCGGTGCGCTGGCTGTTCCGCTTCGCCGACCGCGAGCCGCTGGAAAGCTGGTTCGCACCGCCCTGCACCCATGCCGAGGCGCTGGCCGCTGAACCGGATGCGGTGGCGGCTGAGCCGCTGCCCGAGGTACGCACGCCGCCAGTACGCACACCAGTACGCACGGAAACAGCGGCGACCGGCTGCAAGTCCTGCCGCCACCGAAAGAGGCCGGGCCTGTCGTCGCCGGGCTACTGCGGCGGCGAGCGCGACGACCTGCCGCCCGCCTACGGCCTGCACCACCCCTTGCGCAAGCTGCCCGATGACCAGGGTAAGGGCTGCGCCAGCTACCGACCGCACGAGGACTGACCACCATGCAAAAGCGATTCACTCCTGAGTTCTCCGCGCTGATGGCGCAGTACTGTGACACCGCTGCGGGCCTGGGCAACGATCACCCGATCACGCGGCGGCTGTGGTTGCTGGTGATGCACACCGCGCCTGACTGGTTCGTGGACGAAATGTCCGCGATGGCAAAAGGCATGGGCCTGATCCCTGATCCAGCCTACTGCGACGACGACGGGACCAAGTTCTACCGCCTCGATACCCTGGCGGAAAAGCTGGGCGTTCCCGCTGCCGAGGTGGAGCAACACATGGCAGAACTGCGGGCCGATGCCGCTGCCGTGGGACTGCCCGATTCGATGCTGACGGCGGACGCCCGCGACCTGCACCGTGCGGGCGTGCTGGTGCCTGGGTGGCGGGGCGGCTGGTGCTGGTATCGCAACGGCGAGAAGCGGGCGAGCATCACCCTTGAGGTGGGCGCGTCATTCGTTCGGCTGCAATACGACGTGGCGGACCACCAGGGCGGGCGCGAGGGCCACGACTACCACGTCGGCCTGAGCTGGACGGGCTGCAACTACGGGGGTTCGCGTCCATGGTTCCTGTGCCCATGCTGCGGGCGGCGCGTGGCGATCCTGTACGGCGGCGCAGTGTTCGCCTGTCGGCACTGCCGGGGGCTGGCGTATGAGGTGCAGCGCGAGACGGCAGGCGACCGCGCGATCAGGCGGGCCGATGCGATCCGGGACCGCCTGGGCTGGCAGGCGGGCATCTTGAACCCGGATGGGTGGAAGCCGAAAGGGATGCACTGGCGCACCTTCTGGCGGCTGAAGGCCGAGCATGACCAGATGAAGGGGGCCGGAATGCAAGCGTGGGCGCAGCAGCTCGGGATTGTGGAAGGGCGACTCGACAGGATCGGACGCTGATCCTGAACTGACGCCCGGCGATGACCACCAGCACGCAACGCGACCCGCCCCCCGAGGCGGGTTTTTCGTTCCTGGCGCGTGTGTGGAACACATGGAACACCAGACGTTCCGGCAGATGTTCCGGCGAATCCCTTGCAAACACTGGCCGGAACACGAGGAACATGTGGAACATCGCAAAAAGACAAAGGGCAGTGCAATTCGACTGAAGCCGCTTGACCGGCGGCGCTAGCCTGGGGGATGATGCTCTCGCACCGCAAACAACGGTGCCGGGCGTCGCGGCTCGAACCCAAAGGCCGATGAGGCCGCGCACTGTCGCGGTTTTTTCACGTCGGTTGCATGGTGTCGCCTGTTCAATGGCGGGGCCGTGTGGGAGGGCGCAAGCCCTGCCGGTTTCCTTTGGGCCGGTCCGCGAACCCGCACGGTTCCCGCCTCCCCATCGTCGCGGATGGGAGCGGGAGTTTCAGACCGCCAAAGGAGCACGCACCATGCACACCAACCACCAAGGCACGCCCGCCCTCCCCCTCCCTCAAGCCGCTGCAGCCATCGTCGACCTGCTCGACCGTGGCGTGATGAGCATTCACGTCGACGACAACATGACCGACGCCGAGCTATCCGCGCACGTCGCGGCGGTGGAGGCGTTCTTCCTGGCCGTGAAGGGCGCGGAGGCGCAGCAATGAACGCCATCGCCCGCCTGCACCTCTATCGCACCCTGCGCCTTGTCGCCGGGCCTGCGCTCGCCTACCGTTTGAGCTTCGGAGGGAGGGCGTGACCATGGCCGACACGAACATGCTGACGGACGCGCTGCGCACCGCTGATGCCTGCATCGCCGGGGCGCTGGCACTGGCGCAGTTCAAGCCGACCGAGCGCGGCCAGATTCGGGCGCTTCTGGAAAGCGTCATGCTTGAGAGCGCGACCGCGCTATCTGCACTGGAGGCTGACACCGAAGGGGGCGAGGCATGAGGCAGCCGATCTACGAATCCATGGCCCTGCTGATGGACAAGGCGCACGACAACCTGACGCCTGCCGAATGGCGTCAACTGACCGAGTTGTCGGCAGCCGCTTCGAGCGAGGCGCTACGGTTGTCCGAGGTGACGGCGAGCCTCGCCAGTCTCGTGCTGGCCGATGCGAAGAACCCGGAGCGCGGCGGACACTTCCAGAACGCGGACGACGTTTTTACGCTGCTGGCCGCGCTGTCGCATTCGCTCGAAACTGTGGCGGCAATGGCCGAAACTGGCAGCTATGCGGCGTCGATGCTGATCCCGCTGCGGCAGGAGGTGGCCGCATGAGTACGCCGACACTGGCTGCTGACGCGGTGGGATACCTTCGCCTCTGCGCTGAGAGCTTCGACCAGCTCGCGGCGATCCTCAAGACCATCGAGGACGCGACAGCCGAGCACCACCATCTGCACGCTCTGGCTGGCGCGGGGCTGCACGTCGCGGCGGATATGCGCGAGCTGGCGAGAAGCTGGCGGGACGAAGTGCAGGAGCACGGCATCGGCTGACCAGGGCAGGGCCAGCACCATCAACCAGACCCGGCCTGTGTGCCGGGTTTGTCGTTTAGAGGCGGTGCAGCCCGGCTGGTAGAATCCGCCCGTTGTCTGGAGGATTCTGCCGAAATCCGCGTGATGTGTGCCCATATGTGTGCCCACGGCGATATCTGCGGGTCACGAAACCATTGCGCCGCAAGGGATGTAGAAGGTTTGCTCGCTTCTGCATCGAGCGAGCTGCTTTCCGGCGCGATCTGCCGCACCGGGCGGCTTGCTATTCGGCGGGCACATGCTACCTTGCATTCATGGAATGAGAATGCGAATCTTCTTCTGCAGGTCGTAGCCTGGTTCGGCGGAGCGCTTTTCCTGTGGCCGGGACGATGTCCTGCGGGGAATTCGACGCTCCCGCACTGCCCCCGTTTTTGAGGAGCACTCCGATGCCCGACTGGCTCCACACCCCGATGACGGTTGCAGGGCGCATCCTGCTCGCCCTGATGTTCGTGCTTGCCGGCGTGGGCAAGCTGGCCAATATCGACGGCACCGCCGGCTTTATGGCGAGTGCCGGGTTGCCGGCTTCTCCCGCGCTGGTGGTGCTGGTCGGCCTGGGCGAGCTGCTGGCCGGGCTGGCGGTCGCGACCGGGTTTATGGCGCGTTGGGCAGCTCTGGGCCTGGCCGTATTCACATTGTCTGTCAGCTTCATCTTCCACCGTTACTGGGCGGTGCCGGACGAGCAGCAAATGGTCCAGCAACTGCTGTTCATGAAAAACATGGGGGTGGCGGGGGGGATGCTGGTCCTCGCCGCTCTCGGCCCGGGGCCGGCCAGCCTCGGCAAGCGCCGCCGGTCTTCACCGGGTGGCGGTCCGAACCCGGCCCGATGAAGCCCGCCCGGGCGCTCCTCGGGCATCCCTCCGCTCCGCTGCCGTAGCGCGGGGTTTCTCTTTGGCAGGGGAGCCGAGGGCCGATTGAACTGCTCCGGCGGGCCGGGCCTTTCTCCCTTGCCCGGTGCTTTTTGATGCCGAGCCATTTTCCTGTTTCACGTGAAACAATAGCGCGCTCGTGGCCGTGCCGGCTGCCGTGATGGGCGGAGGCAGGGCTTGATCATGGACGGAGGATGAGCTCCGTCGCACTCGCGATTCAGGAAAAATGGAAACCGAATACCTCTTCGTCGTGCTGGGTTTTGCCGCGCTGTTTGCCGGCTTCGTCGACGCCGTGGTCGGCGGTGGCGGCCTGATCCAGCTGCCGGCACTGTTCACCGCATTCCCGACGGCAATGCCGGCAACGCTGTTCGGCACCAACAAGCTGGCGAGTATTGTCGGCACCAGCAGTGCCGCGATTCAGTACGGTCGCCGTGTCCGCATTCCGTGGCGGGTGGCGGCACCGGGCGCGCTCGCGGCGCTGATCGGCTCGTGGTACGGAGCGAAGGCGGTGGCTTACCTCGATCCCGCGGTCCTCAGGCCGCTGATCCTGCTGCTCCTGGTGCTCGTCGCACTCTACACCTTTGTCCGCAAGGATCTGGGCGCGGTGTCGACCGAGCCGGAGCATGGGGCGCGCTCGGCGCTGCTGGCGCTCGCGATCGGACTGGGGATCGGGTTTTACGATGGGTTTTTCGGTCCGGGTACGGGCAGCTTCCTGATCTTCCTGTTCATCCGCCTGCTCGGGATGGATTTCCTGCGCGCCTCGGTCTCGGCCAAAATCCTCAATGTCGCAACCAATGTTGCCGCGATTGCCTACTTTGCCGGCAATGTCGAGTTGATGTGGGCGCTTGCCGCGGTGATGGCCGTATGCAACCTGAGCGGGGCGGTTCTCGGCTCCCGGATGGCGCTGCGGCACGGCACGGGGTTCGTGCGCAAGATGTTCCTCGGCGTCGTACTGGTGCTGATTGCACGCCTCGCTTACGACACTTTCCTGCGCTGACCGATCGGGTGTTCCACGTGAAACAAGAGGGTGAAATCTTTGGAGGAATGTTGTATTGGCGCAGCATGATAAAATAATCGTTTATGTCTTCATGTAGCCATGCCGAGGAAATGAACGGACTTCATCTGATTGCCGATCTGTATCGCTGTGAACCGGCGAGCGGGTTGCTGCTCGAGCGCACCGCGCTTGAAACCCTGTGTGTCGAGGAGTGCCGCAGCGCGGGGTTGAGTCCGCTGGGGGCGTATTTCTACCAGTTTGTGGATGAGCACGGCGAGGCGGCCGGAGTCACCGGAACGGTGGTGCTCGCCGAATCCCACCTGGCGATCCACACCTGGCCGGAGAGCGGCGACGTCACGCTCGATGTCTATGTCTGCAACTTCTCCCGCGACAACAGCGACCGTGCCCGCCAGCTGTTCAGCCGCGTCATCGATGTCCTGCGTCCGGCGGAAATCGTCAACCATGAAGTGGTGCGCGGCCGCCTGCCCGCCGAGGTTTGAATCATGAGTGATGCCCGAGCGGGATTTCCCGATGGACTGCTGGCCGAATTCCTGGCCGAGGATGCAGGCTATTTCGTCCGCGGCGATCGCCTGCTTGAGGCCGGCCGCTCCGCATGGCAGGACTACGAGGTGTGGGAGACGACCCGCTTCGGGCGGCTGTTCCGCCTCGATGGCTGCTTCATGACCTCCGAGCGGGACGAGTTCCATTACCACGAAAATCTGATTCACGTGGCGGGCATCGCGCATGCGGGCCTGCGCCGGGCGCTGATCATCGGTGGTGGCGACGGCGGTTCGGCGGAGGAGTTGCTCAAGTATCCCTCGGTCGAGAAAGTGGTGATCGCCGAGCTCGACGCCAAAGTGGTCGATATCGCGCGGCGCTACTTCCAGGCGGTGCACCGCGGCGCGCTCGATGACCCCCGCGTCGAGATCCGCATTGGCGACGGCATGCGCTATGTCCATGACGAAGCGCCGGCCGCCGGCGAGCGTTACGATCTCATCGTGCTCGACCTGACCGACCCGGTCGGGCCCGCCGAAGCCCTCTATTCCGAAGCTTTTTTCGCCGCCTGCCGGGCCTTGCTGACCGAAGGCGGTGCGCTCAGCCTGCACATCGGCACCCCGGTGTTCCAGCCCGAGCGGGTGCAGGCGCTGGTCCAGCGCCTGCGGCGGGTGTTCGCCCGTGTGTGCCCGTATTTCCTCCACATTCCGCTGTACGGCAGCCTGTGGGGCATGGCCACGGCCGCGGACGGGCTCGATCCGGCGGCGATCGATGGCGCCGAAATCGATCGAAGGATCGGCGAGCGCGCCATTTCGCTGCTGCAGCACTACAATGGCGCCGTGCACTGCGCTCAGTTCGCGCTTCCGAACCATCTCCGCGATTTGCTCGCCTGAGCACCGCAATCCGGTTTTCCCTTCGATCGTGACCTCTCCTCCAAGGCCTGCCCGGCGGGCAGCGACGCGCCCTGCTGCACTCCCCGAAACACGTCGACGCCCTCCCGCTGCGCGCCTGCGCGAAGACAGCCTGGCCTATGCCTTGCAGCAAGCCGCCGGGATGGTGGCGGCGGTCATCGACGGCGGCAACCTCACCGACGCCTTCGAGCGCCTGCTCGCCCGCCATCCGGGTTGGCCGGACGCGACCCGCGGCGCGATTCGCGATCTCGCGTGGACGACGCTGCGCGAATACGGGCGGGGCGACGCCGTTCTCGCCCACCTGGTGCACTCCCCGCCGCCGGTCGACATCCGGGCGCTGCTGCTGGTGGCGCTGCAGCGCCTGTGGCAGAAGCCGGAGCAGGCGCACACGGTGGTCGATCAGGCGGTGGAAGCCGCAGTGGCGCTGATGCCCGGGCTCAAGGGCATGGTCAATGGCGTGCTGCGCACCGCCCTGCGCCAGCAAGGGCAGTGGCAGACATGGATCGAGGCCGACCCGGCAGCGCGCCATGCCTGTCCGCCGTGGTGGCTGGCACGCGTGCAGGCGACGCATCCGCAGGACTGGCAGGCAGTCCTCGAGGCCGGCCGCCAGCGCCCGCCGATGGCGCTGCGGGTAAATCCGCGCCGCTCGACGGTGGCGGATGTCCAGGCCGAGCTCGAAGCCGCGGGCGCATCCGCCCGTGTGCTCGAAAACGGCGCCCTGCTGCTCGCCCAGCCGCGCGCGGTGGCCCGTCTGCCGGGCTATGCCGAAGGCCGGGTATCGGTGCAGGATGCCGGTGCGCAGTGGGCGGCGCAGTTGTTGCAGGCCGAGGCCGGGATGCGTGTGCTCGACGCCTGCGCCGCGCCCGGCGGGAAGACCGCCCATGTGCTCGAACGGGCCGATGTCGATCTGCTCGCCCTCGAACTCGATCCACTGCGCGCCGGGCGCATCGGGCGCAACCTCGCCCGCCTCGGCCTCGCCGCCACGGTCAAGGTGGCCGACTGCCGGCGGCTGGATTCGTGGTGGGACGGCCGCCCGTTCGAGCGCATCCTCGCCGACGTCCCCTGCTCCGCTTCCGGGGTAGTCAGGCGCCATCCCGACATCAAGTGGTTGCGCCGTGACACCGACATCGCCGGTTTTGCCGCACAGCAGGCGGAAATCCTCGATGCGCTTTGGCGCACGCTGGCGCCGGGTGGCACAATGCTCTACGTCACCTGCTCGGTGTTCGATCAAGAAAATGCCGGGCAGATCGCCCGCTTCTGCGCCCGCCACACCGACGCCGAGCGTCTCCCCATCGATGGTCGTACCGAGTTGCAGCTGCTGCCCAATGCCGAACATGACGGCTTTTATTTCGCTCGCCTGCGCAAGGCGCCTTGAGCGCCTGCTGCGCACCGCCGCATTCGTTCTCGTCGCCCTGCTCGCGCCTGCAGCGAACGCCGATGATGGCATCATCCGCAGCGCCGAAGTCGTGCCCGGCGACGGTGGCTATGTCCTCAATGCCGATATCGACTTCGCGCTCAATCCACGCCTGGCCGACGCCGTGAGCCGCGGCGTGGCGCTGTTCTTCACCACCGAGCTGGTGATCGAGCGCCCGCGCTGGTACTGGTTCGACCGCGTCGAGGTGGAGCGCAGCCTCGACTACCGCCTGTCCTACCATGCGATCACGCGCAGCTACCGCCTGTCGATCGGCAGCCTGCACCAGAGCTTCGATACCCTCGAGGCCGCCGTCCTGACGATGCAGCGGGTACGCAATTGGCATATCTCCGAAACCGCCGCGCTGGAAGCGGGAGTGGTGTACGACGTCGCGCTGCGCTTCCGTCTCGATACCAGCAAGCTGCCCAAGCCCTTCCAGGTCACCGCGCTCGGCAGCCGTGACTGGAATCTCGGCACCGACTGGCGGCGCTGGGTCTTTCAACCAGGGACACCGGGCTTGCAATGAAGCGGATCCTTCTCGTCGTTGCCGCCGCCCTGGCCGGGATCTCGTTGTTCCTGCTGACTTCGGCGAGCGCCAATACCGAACTGTTCGCCCGCAGCTATCCTTTCCTGCTTGGCCTCAACGGCATGGCCGCGGTGGTGCTCGCCGGCCTCGTCGGCGTCCAGCTGCGCCAGCTGTGGCGGGAATATCGCGCCCGCCAGTTCGGCTCCCGGCTCAAGTACCGCCTGGTGCTTATGTTCGCGCTGATGGGGGTGGTGCCGGGGGTCGTCGTCTATGCGGTGTCGCTGCAGTTCGTGGTGCGCAGCATCGAGTCCTGGTTCGACGTGCGTGTCGATTCGGCGCTGGAAGGGGGAATCGCCCTCGGCCAGAACGCGCTCGACTATCTCGTCAGCCAGCTCAGGGACAAGGGCGACGACCTCGTCCTCGAGCTCGAGCGCAGCGAGCAGATCGCCCCCACCCTGCTCAACCGCCTGCGTGAGCAGGCCGGTATCGGCAGTGCCACGGTGCTTACCGCGGCAGGCCAGGTGCTGGCCACCGCCGCCGATACCGGCCAGGGCCTGATCCCCGACCTGCCCAGCCCGGCGCAGCTGCGCCAGGCCCGCCAGAGCCGTCATTTCCACGCCGTGGACAGCCTGGCCGACGGTCGCCTGGTGATCCGCGTGATCGTGCCCATTCCGCAGCGTACGCTGGCCGGCGAAACCCGCCTGCTGCAACTGACCCAGGCGGTGCCGGAGAGCTTCGGCCGCCACGCCGAAGCGGTGCAGGAAGCGTACCGTGACTACCAGCAGCTCACCCTCGGGCGGAGCGGACTGCAGCGCATCTATACCCTCACCCTGAGCCTGACCCTGCTGCTGGCGCTGCTCACCGCGGTGGCGGCGGCCTTCCTCATCGCCCGCCGCCTGGCGGCGCCGCTGCTGATCCTCGCCGAAGGCACGCAGGCGGTGGCGCAGGGCGATTTCAGCCCGCGCCAGGCCCTGCCCGCGCACGACGAGCTCGGCGTGCTGACCCAGTCCTTCAACCGCATGACCCGCCAGCTCGAGGATGCCCGCGCCGCCGCGGAGCGCAACCGCACCGCGGTGGAGTCGGCACGGGCCTACCTCGAGAGCGTGCTCGCCAACCTGTCGACCGGCGTGCTCGCGTTTTCCGCCGACGGCGGCCTGCGCGCGGCCAATCATGGCGCGCTGCAGATCCTCGACGACGACCTCGCCGGCTTCGAGGACCTTACCCTCGAAGAATGGCCGCGCCTGATGCCGTTCCGCGATGCCCTGCTCGAAGGCTTCGGTACCCATGAGGGCGACTGGCAGGCCGAGATCGAGCTGCCGGTCAAGGACAGCTCGCCGCTGACCCTGCTGATCCACGGCTCGCGCCTGCCGGCGGCCACCGGCGGCGGCCTGGTGGTGGTGTTCGACGACATCTCCCGCCTGGTCGCGGCGCAGCGCACCGCGGCGTGGGGCGAGGTCGCCCGTCGCCTGGCGCACGAGATCAAGAACCCGCTGACGCCGATCCAGCTTTCGGCCGAGCGCCTGGCGCTGAAGCTCTCCGACCGCCTCGACGACAGCGGGCGCGAAATGCTCGCACGCGCCACGACCACGATCGTCAATCAGGTCGAGGCGATGAAGAACCTCGTCAACGCCTTCCGCGACTACGCGCGCCTGCCCGCACCCCGTTTCGAGGCGCTGGACCTCAACGCGCTGATCCGCGAGGTGCTGAACCTGTACGAAAGCTCGGCGTTGCGTATCCGCCTCGAGCTCGACCCCGCGCTCGGACGGGTGAAGGGCGATCCGACCCAGATCCGGCAGGTGATCCACAATATGCTGCAAAATGCGCAGGACGCGCTCGCCGGCAGCGAGGAGGGCGAGCTGTGCCTGGCCACCCGCGGCGATGGCGAGCGCGCCGTGCTGCTGTTCCGCGATAACGGCCCGGGCTTTCCGGCCGAGGTGCTGGCGCACGCCTTCGAACCCTATTTCACCACCAAGTCGCGCGGCACCGGACTGGGGCTGGCGATGGTGAAGAAAATCATCGACGAACATGGCGGAGACGTCCGCATCGCCAACCGGGACGGGAGCGGTGCGGAGATCAGAATTCGGCTGCGCCTGGCCGAATCCAATGGTGCACACTGAGAAATGGCAAAGATACTGATCGTTGACGATGAAATCGGCATTCGCGAGCTGCTCTCCGAGATCCTGCGCGACGAAGGCCACGACGTCCTCCTCGCCGAGAATGCCACCGCGGCACGCGGGGTGCGCAACGCCGCACGCCCCGACATGGTGCTCCTCGACATCTGGATGCCCGATACCGATGGCATAACCTTGCTGAAGGAATGGGCGGCCAACGGCCAGCTCAACATGCCGGTGGTGGTGATGTCCGGCCACGGCACCATCGACACCGCGGTCGAGGCCACCCGGATCGGCGCGATCGACTACCTGGAAAAGCCGATCGCGCTGCAAAAGCTCCTCGCCGCGGTCAAGCGCGGGCTGCAGCGGCCGCAGGCCCAGGGTACGCCGCCGGCGCTGACCCTGGAGGCGTTCACCCGCTCGCTGCCGCTGCGCGAGCTCAAGCGCCGGGTCGAGCAGATCGCCGGCAGCTCGCGCCTGCTGCTGCTGCGCACCGGGAGCGGTTCGCTCGCCGAACTGGTCGCGCGCAGCGTGCTGTCCGGCAGCGCGCCCTGGCTCGACCTGGGCGCGGTCACCGCGCCGCTCGACATCGCCCAGCTGCAGGCGACCCAGGGCGGGGTGCTGTTCGTCCCCGAACTGGCCCGCCTGTCGCGGCCGCAGCAGAAGAACCTCGCCTTCGCCCTCGAGCGCCTGGAGCGCTACGACCTGCGCCTGGTCGTGGCCACCGAGCGCAGCCAGAAAGCGCTCACTGCCGAAGGCTGGGACGCCGGCCTGCTCGCCAGGCTGTTCGAAGTCAGCATGGCGCTGCCGTCGATCGCCGAAGTGCGCGACGACCTCCCCGAGCTCGCCAGCCAGATCCTGCTCCACCTGGTCGAGGCCCATGAAGTGCCGCTGCGGCGCCTGTCCACCGCGGCGCTCAATCAGCTGCGCAACCTGCCGTGGCCGGGCGGCTACGCCGAACTGCGGGCGGCGGTGAAGTCCCTCGCCCTGGGCACGCTGGAAGAGGAAATCGGCGCCGCCGAGGTGCGTCGCCTGCTGCCGGCCGAGGCCGGTGCCGGCGCCTGCGGCGTGTCCCTCGATCAGCCCCTGCGCGAGGCGCGCGAGGCCTTCGAGCGCATGTACTTCGAGCACCATCTGCGCCTCGAAGCCGGCAACATGACCCGGCTCGCGGAAAAGACCGGGCTCGAGCGCACCCATCTTTACCGCAAGCTCAAGCAGCTCGGCCTGCAGCCGGGGCGCCGCCACGAGGATGTCTGAGCACGAAGCGCGTCCGCGCACCAGCGTCGTTGCGATGCAACATCCGGTTTCAGCTGCCGCCCCGCGCGCGTAGAATCCAGGTCCCTGCAGATCTATCGGAAAGCCGCGGTGAAGATCATCATCCTGGGGGCCGGACAGGTCGGTGCCTCGGTGGCCGAGAACCTCGTCTCCGAAGCGAACGACATCACCCTCGTCGACACCAGCGACGAGCCCCTGGCCGCACAGCGCGACCGCCTCGAAGTGCGCACCGTGTGCGGCAACGCTGCCTCGCCGTCGGTGCTCAAGGAGGCCGGCGCCGACGATGCCGACCTGCTGATCGCGGTCACCCAGTCCGACCAGACCAACCTCTGCGCGTGCCGCATCGCCAAGGCGATGTTCAACCTGCCCACCCGCATCGCCCGCCTGCGCTCGACCGACTACGTCGACCATCCCGAACTGCTCGACGACAGCAACTTCGCGGTCGATTTCTCGATCTGCCCGGAGCAGGTCGTCACTGACTACGTCAAGCGCCTGATCGCCTTCCCCGAAGCCCTGCAGGTGCTCGAATTCGCCGACGGCGTGGTCAGCCTGATCTGCGTGCGCGCGTTCGAAGGCGGCCCCCTCGTCGGCCATCCGCTGAAGGCGCTGCGCTTTCACCTGCCCAACGTCGAGGTGCGCATCGCCGCGATCTACCGCGAGGGCGTGCCGATCATCCCCGAGGGCGACAGCGTCATCATCCCCGGCGACGAGGTGTTCTGCCTCGCCGCCACCGTGCATATTCGCCAGGTCATGCGCGAGATGCGGCGCACCGACCGGCCGATGCGCCGGATCATGATCGCCGGCGGCGGCAACATCGGTTTCCGTCTCGCCCAGTCGATCGAGGAGAACTACCACGTCAAGATCCTCGAGGTGAATCCGGCGCGCGCCGAAGTACTCGCCTCGCAGCTGTCGCGCGCGCTGGTGCTGCGCGGCGACTCCACCGACGAGAAGCTGCTCGAGAACGAAGGCATCGACGAGACCGACCTGTTCGTCGCCCTGACCAACGACGAGGAAGACAACATCATGTCGGCCTCGCTCGCCAAGCGGATGGGCGCGCGCCGCACCCTGGCCCTGATCAACCGCAAGAGCTACGTCGACCTGGTCCAGGGCGGCCCGATCGACATCGCCATCTCCCCCGCCCACGCCTCGATCGGCACCCTCCTCGCCCACGTCCGCCGCGGCGACGTGGTCGCGGTGCACAGCCTGCGTCGCGGCGCCGCCGAAGCGCTGGAAATCATCGCCCACGGCAGCCGCAAGGACTCCAAGGTGGTCGGCCGCATGATCGAGGAGATCGCCCTGCCCAAGGGCGCGACGATCGGCGCCATCGTCCGCGACGAAAAAAACGACGAAGGCCGGGTGGTGCGGCGCGAGGTGATCATGCCTCACCACGACACGGTGATCGTCGAGAACGACCACGTGATCGTGTTCTGCACCAGCAAGAAGCTCGTACGCAAGGTCGAGAAGCTGTTCCAGGTCGGCTTCACTTTCCTCTGATACCCGGTTCCCCTGCATGCGTGCCTACCACCCCGCGCTCAATGCGCTCGGCCTGATCATCATGATCTTCGGCCTGCTGATGGGCTTTCCGCTCGCGGTGTCGGGCTGGCTCGATGACGGCGCCACCCTCGCCTACGACCAGGCGATCTTCGTCACCTTCGTCAGCGGCCTGCTGCTGTGGGCGGCGACCCGCTCCCGGCGCCGCGACCTGCGGGTGCACGACGGCTTCTTCCTGGTCGCCGCCACCTGGGTCGTGCTGCCGCTGTTCGGGGCGCTGCCGCTGCTCGCCTACCTGCCCGAGCTGCGCTTCACCGATGCCTATTTCGAAGCCGTCTCGGGGCTCACCGCGACCGGCGCGACGGTGCTCTCCGGGCTCGACCGGATGCCGGTGTCGATCAACCTGTGGCGCACCTTCATGCACTGGATCGGCGGCATGGGGGTGATCGTGCTGGTGGTGGCGATCCTGCCCCTGCTCGGCATCGGCGGGCGGCAGATGTTCAAGGCCGAAGTGCCGACGCCGATGAAGGACTCCAGCCTGACGCCGCGCATCACCGAGACCGCCAAGGGCCTGTGGCTCGCCTACGTGCTGCTGACCATCGCCTGCGGCTTCAGCCTGTGGGGGGCCGGGCTCGAAGGCTGGGACGCGGTCATCCACGCCTTTTCCATCGCCGGCCTCGGCGGCTTTTCGAGCAAGGACGCCTCGCTCGGGCATTTCCAGAACCTGGAGGTGGAGATCGTCGCCATCGTCTTCGCCCTGCTTGCCGGGCTGAACTACGCCACCCACTATCTCGCCCTCGTGCGGCGTTCGCCCCGGCCCTACCTGCGCGACCCGGAAATCCCCTTCTACTTCGGCGTGCTCGCGGTCAGCATCGTCCTGCTCACCGCCTACCTGATGCGCTTCGAGGCCCATGCCGACCTCGGCACCACACTGCGCTACGTCGCCTTCCACGTGGTGTCGATCTCCACTTCGCTCGGGCTGTCGACCTACGACTACACCCTGTGGCCGATGTTCGCCCAGGTCTGGATCCTGTTCCTCGGCAGCTTCATCGCCTGCTCCGGCTCCACCGGCGGCGGCATCAAGATGATGCGGGCGATGATCCTGTACAAGCAGGTGTTCCGCGAAATCGTCCGCTCCCTGCACCCGCACGCGGTGCGCCCGGTGCGCCTGGGGGTCAAGCCGGTGCCGGAGACCATCCTCCACGCCGTGCTCGGCTTCAGCTTCATGTACATGGTGTCGATCGTCAGCATGACCCTGCTGCTGTCGGCCACCGGGCTGGAGCTGATCACCGCCTTCTCGGCGGTGGTGGCCTGCCTCAACAACACCGGCCCGGGGCTGGATGCGGTCGGGCCGGCATCCAACTATCAGGCCCTGAGCGCGTTCCACAAGTGGGTGCTGGCGTTCACGATGATCCTCGGCCGGCTCGAAATCTTCACCTTCCTCGTCGTGCTGACGCCGACCTTCTGGCGGCGCTGAGGGCGCCGCCCGGCCGTGCTTGACGGACGACAAGGCCACCAGCGCGCACAAAAGGGGATAATCGCGGTTCGTGCCCGAATCGCAGAAACAAGGACTCGCCGTGAGCCGCCTCAAAAACGACACCTTCCTGCGCGCCCTGCTGCGCCAGCCGACCGACTACACCCCTGTCTGGCTGATGCGCCAGGCCGGACGCTACCTGCCCGAATACTGCGAGACGCGCAAGCGTGCCGGCAGCTTCCTGCAACTGTGCAAGAGCCCGGCGCTGGCCTGCGAGGTCACCCTGCAGCCGCTCGCGCGCTACGAGCTCGACGCCGCGATCCTGTTCTCCGACATCCTCACCGTGCCCGATGCAATGGGCCTCGGCCTCTACTTCGCCGACGGCGAAGGCCCGCGCTTCGAGCGCCCGCTGAGGGACGAATGGGAGATCCGCAACCTCAGCGCGCCCGACCCCCACGCCGAACTGCAGTACGTGATGGACGCGGTCAGCGAGATCCGCCGCGCGCTCGACGGCAGCGTGCCGCTGATCGGCTTTTCCGGCAGCCCGTGGACGCTGGCCTGCTACATGGTCGAAGGCGGCTCCTCGGACGACTACCGCAAGGTCAAGACCCTGGCCTACAGCCGCCCGGAGCTGATGCACCACATCCTCGAGGTCACCGCGCAGGCGGTGGTGAGCTACCTCAACGCCCAGATCGAGGCCGGCGCCCAGGCGGTGATGGTGTTCGACTCCTGGGGCGGGGTGCTGTCCGAGGCGGCGTACCGGGAATTCTCGCTGCGCTACCTCGAGCAGGTCGTCGCCGGCCTGATCCGCGAGCGCGACGGCCAGCGCGTGCCCAGCATCGTGTTCACCAAGGGCGGCGGCCTGTGGCTGGAGTCGATCGCCGCGATCGGCTGCGACGCGGTGGGGCTGGACTGGACCATGGACATCGGCCGCGCCCGCCGCCTGGTCGGCGACAAGGTGGCGCTGCAGGGCAACCTCGACCCGAACGTCCTGTTCGCTGCGCCCGAAGCGGTCGCCCGCGAAACCTGCCGGGTGCTCGATGCCTTCGGCAACCACCCGGGGCATGTCTTCAACCTCGGCCACGGCATTTCCCAATTCACCCCCCCCGAAAACGTCAGCGTGCTGGTCGATACCGTCCACCAGTACAGCCGCAGCCTGCGCACCGCGCGCTGAGCGTGGGCCACGCGGCGCGCCTTGGCAAAAAGGGCGGCCGCGGCCCGGCAATCTGTCAACGACAAAATTCTGTTTTTCTTCTTGACTTGTGCACATCCGGATGCTTTGTCACCACTCCCGTGGGGAGATTCTGCAAGTCATCTGACATATTCATCAAGCTGTTGATAAATAACGCTTTTTTAAAAAGCGCAATGTTGCGGCAGGGTGACGGAATACCCGTGCTGGCGGCACTTCCGGCGAGATTCACCCAGCTTTCCCACAAACTTATCCACAGGTTTTGTGGACAAGCCGGCACTCCGGTTCGATGCCAGATACTTGGTGGACATTTTCTCCGCCGGCTCTCATGAGTGTGATGCAAGCATTTGATCCAGAATGGATTTTGATGATCGGCCGGGCTTAAAATGAGTATAGTCCGTGTTGCCCTGCCCCTGCCGCTGCCGCAAGTCTTTGATTATCTTGCGCCGGACGCCACCGCGGCGGACGTCGGCCGGTGCGTGACCGTCCCCTTCGGGCGCGGCGAGCGCAACGGCCTGATCCTGGCGCTGGGGGCGGCCGCGGACATCGAACCCGCCCGCCTTAAGACGGTCCGCCACATCCAGCGCGAAGTCCCGCCCCTGCCGGCGGACTGGCTGGAACTGGTCGATTTCGTTGCCCGCTACTACCACGCCCCGATCGGTGAAGTGGTCGCCCTCGCCCTGCCGCCCGGCCTGCGCCGCGCCGACGGGGTAAGCGGCGAGGATGAGGACCCCTTGCTGCAGATTGCCGCCGCGGGGCGCGAGGCGCTGTGCGGCGCCCGCCGCGCGAGCAAGGCCCTGGCCCTGCTGCAGGGCCTGGCGGCAGCCGGCGAAGGGCCCTGGCGGCGCAGCGTGGTGCGCGCGCTCGAGGGCGGCGAGGCGGTCGGCGAGCTGCTGCGTCGCGGCTGGATCCGGGTGGCGGAGCGGGTGGCGGACCGCGTCGCCCCGCGCCACGCCGCCGGCGCCCAGCCCGAGCCGACGCCGGAGCAGACGCAGGCGCTGGAGGCGATCCTCGGTGCCGGACCCGGCTTCAAGCCCTGGCTGGTGCACGGCGTCACCGGCAGCGGCAAGACCGAAGTCTATCTGCGCCTGGCCGCGCATCTGCTGGCGCAGGGCCGCCAGGTGCTGATGCTGGTGCCGGAGATCGCCCTTACCCCCCAGCTCGAGCGCCGCGTCGCGCAGCGCTTCGCCGCCGCGCACGTCGTCAGCCTGCATTCCGCGCTCGCCGACGGTGCGCGCTCGCGCGGCTTCGTGCAGGCGCTCGCGGGCGAGGCCGACATCGTCCTCGGCACCCGCCTGGCGGTGTTCGCGCCGTTGCCGCGGCTGGGTCTGATCCTCGTCGACGAGGAGCACGACGCCTCCTACAAGCAGCAGGAAGGGGTGCGCTATTCGGCGCGCGACCTCGCCGTGTGGCGCGCGCGCCAGCGCGGCGTGCCGGTGGTGCTGGGCTCGGCCACGCCTTCGCTGGAAACCTGGTACCACGCCCGTAGCGAACGCTATGCGCTGCAGACCCTGAACCAACGTGCGCTCGCCGCGACCCTGCCGGCGGTACGCTGCATCGACACCCGCCGCCTGCGCCTCGACGAAGGCCTCAGCCCGGCGCTCCAGGCGGCGCTTGGCGAACGCCTGGCGCGCGGCGAGCAGAGCCTGGTGTTCCTCAACCGCCGCGGCTATGCGCCGGTGCTGTCGTGCCCGTCCTGCGGCTGGGTCAGCCGCTGCCCGCACTGCTCGGCGAACCTCGTCGTGCACCTCGCCGACCGCCGCCTGCGCTGCCACCACTGCGGCTGCGATGGGCCGATCCCGTCCGCCTGCCCGAGCTGCGGCGACCAGGACATCCGGCCTTTCGGGCGCGGCACCCAGCGCGTCGAGGCGCGCCTCGCCGAGCTGTTCCCGCAGGCCCGGGTGCTGCGCGTCGACCGCGACGCCGCGCGCACCCGCCGGCAGTGGGAAAGCGTGCTCGCGACCATCGCCGAAGGCGGCGCCGACATCCTCGTCGGCACCCAGATGATGGCCAAGGGCCACGACTTCCCCAACCTCACCCTGGTCGGCGTGATCGGCGCCGATGCCGCGCTCCACGCCGCCGACTTCCGCGCTCCCGAGCGCCTGTTCCAGCAGCTGATGCAGGTCGGCGGCCGTGCCGGGCGCGGTGCCCTGGCGGGCACGGTGCTGATTCAGACCGAATACCCGGCGCACCCGCTCTACCAGCAGCTGGCGCGCCACGACTTCGACGCCTTCGCCCGCATGGCGCTGCAGGAGCGGCGCAGTGCGGGCTTCCCGCCGTTCACCCACCAGGCGATGCTGCGCGCCGACGCCCCTGCGCTCGACGCCGCCGTCGACTTCCTGCGCCATGCCCGCCGCCTGGCCGAGGAGTGTGCTCCCGAGGGCCTGCGCCTCTACGATCCGGTGCCGATGCGGCTCACCCGGCTGGCGCGGCGCGAGCGCGCCCAGCTGCTGATCGAGGCCGACCAGCGCGGCGTGTTGCAGGGCTTCCTCGCCGGCTGGGTGGCGCTGCTCTACCGCCAGCGCACCGCGCGCGAGCTGCGCTGGCAGCTCGATGTCGATCCGCTGGAGGTGTGAGACCCGCCCGCATCCGGGCGCGGACTCAGCGCTGCGCGGCGAGCATCCGCCCGAGCGCCTCGATCGCCTGCTCATGCGCCACCGACCAGGGGTGGCCGAAGTTCAGCCGGAGGCAGTTGCGGTAGGCGCGCCGCGGTGAAAACATCGGCCCCGGGGCGAGGCTGATGCCCTCGTCGAGCGCCCTCCGGTGCAGCGCCAGGGTGTCGGCCCAGGGCGGCAGCTCGACCCAGGTGAAATAGCCGCCGCGCGGCCGGGCGATGCGGCTGGCGGCAGGGAAATGGCGTTCGAGCGCGGCCGCAAGGCGGGCTTCCTGGTGTTCGAGGATGGCGCGCAGGCGGCGCAGGTGGGGATCGAAGGCGCCGCTGCGCAGGAAGTCGGCGAGGGCGATCTGGACCGGGACCGTGGTGGCGAGGCTGGTGGCGATCTTCAGGCGCTGGACTTTCTGCGCGAACCGCCCGGCGGCGACCCAGCCCACCCGGTAGCCGGGGGCGAGGCACTTGGAGAAGCTCGACACGTGGAGCACGAGCCCGCTGCGGTCGAGCGCCTTCATCGCCAGCGGGGCGCGGCGGCCGAAATACAGCTCGGCGTAGGTGTCGTCCTCGATCAGCGGCACGTCGTGGCGCTGCAGCAGCGCGAGCAGCGCGGGGCGCTGGTCGTCGGGCACGAGCGCGCCGAGCGGGTTCTGGAAGTTCGGCATGAGCACGCAGGCTTTTACCGGGTGCACACGCAAGGCCTGCTCGAGCGCGGGCAGGCTGACGCCGTCGCGCGGATGGGTCGGGATCTCGACCACCCGCAGGTGGAGGCGCTCGATCGCCTGGAGCACGGCGTAAAAGGCCGGCGACTCGACCGCTACCAGGTCGCCGGGCCGGGTCAGCGCCTGCAGGCACAGGTTGAGCGCCTCCATCGCTCCCGAGGTGATCACGATCTCGTCGCCGGCCACGGTGGTGCCGCCGTGCAGGTAGCGCAACGCGATCTGGCGGCGCAGCTCGTCGTTGCCCGGCGGCAGGTCGGTGACGGTGGCGCGCGGGTCCATGCCGCGCGCGGCGGCGGCGAGGCAGCGGCCGAGACGCTCGAACGGAAACAGGAACGGGCTGAGGAAGCTCGAGCCGAGGGGCACGACCGCCGGGTCCCGGGCCGACTCCAGGATTTCGAAGATGAAGTCGCTGACCTTGGGTGCGGTCGAGCGGCCGGCGGGGCGGGTGAGGCCGGGTGCGGCGAGGGTGTGATGGGGGCGCACGAAGTAGCCCGATTTCGGCCGCGCCTCGACCAGCCCGCGGCTTTCGAGCCGGTGATAGGCCTCGAGCACGGTCGCCGGGCTCAGCTGGCGGGCGCGGCAGGCCTGGCGGATCGAAGGCAGGCGTTCGCCCGGGCGCAGCACGCCGTCGCGGATGTGCTGTTCGATGTCCAGTGCCAGGTGCTCGTAGAGGTGCATCGGTCGATTGTATGCCGCGCCCGGCGCTGTTACGGTCGCCGATGCGGGCGGCTGTACCTGTGAAACGGCGGCCGGGTGGCGAATAATGCGGAATCGGGGATCGACGGAAAGGCGGATCGGCATGACATCGGCAGCGTTACCGGAATACCGCGCAGGCGACGCGGAGCGCGGCATCGGCCGTACCTCCGGCCGGGTGCCGGGCAACGCCGGGATCTGGGTCGGCATCACCTGCGAGTTCGTCGAGTTCCTCGTCCTGTTCGCGGTCTACTTCGTCGCCCGGGCGCACTTCCCGCAGGCTTTCGAGGACGGCGCGCCGCGGCTGTCGGCCACCGCCGGAGTCGCGATCACCTTGCTGATGGTCAGCAGCAGCTTCCTCATCGCCTGCTCCGTGGCCACGATCCGCGCCGGCCGGCGGGGGCGGTCGATCGCCTTTCTCGTCGGCGGGCTCGTCCTTGCGCTGGGCTACCCGCTGGCGAAGCTGCTCGAGATCCGCTGGAACCTCGCCCAGGGCATCGACGGCGGGTCGGGAATCTTCTTCACCGTGTATTACTACCTGACCTTCACCCATCTCGTTCATGGTTTCTGGGGCATCCTCGGCATCCTGTGGGTGCTGGGACGCCACGCCATCGGCGCCTATTCGGCGCAAAACCACGACGGGCTGGAAGCGCTGGCGAGCTACTGGCACGCCACCGACATCATCTGGCTGGTCATCTTCGCCCTTTGCTACGTGCTGCCCTGAGCCATGCGAACCGACTCTTCCGCGCCGTCGACGGCCCTCCTTCCGCTCGGCCTCGCCTGGCTGTTCCTCGTCGCCATGACCGTGTTCAGCCTGTGGCTGGTGCGCTGGCTGGGCCCCGCTTCCTGGGTCCAGCTTCCGCTTGCCGCCATCATCTGGCTCAAGGGCTGGGTGGTGGCGAGGTACTTCATCGAGTCTCACCAGACCCACCCGTTCATCGCCTGGGTGATCCGGATCTTCCTTCTCGGCGTGCCGCTCGCCCTCGTGTTGACGACCTGGTTCGGCCCCCAGCTGGCAGGGCTGACCGCGGCACGCTAGCGCGCCGCGCCGGGGGAAGCGTGATCGGGCCGGCGCTCAGCCGACCCGCTCGACCGCGTCCCGGTAGCGCTCGACGGCTTCCTCGCGGCTGCGCGCGCTGACCCCGAGGTCGCGCACCATGCCGTCGTGCAGGCTGTAGCACCAGCCATGGACGGTGACATTCTGGCCGCGCTGCCAGGCCTCGCGCAGGATCGAGGTCTGGCAGACGTTGACCACCTGGTGCATGGCGTTGAACTCGCACAGGCGGTTCAGGCGCTCGGTGGTGTCGTCGATGCGCGCCAGGCGTTCGTCGTGGCGGTCGCGCACGTCCTGGATGTGGCGCAGCCAGTTGTCGGTGAGCCCGGTGCGGTTGTCGTGCATCGCCGCCCGCACGCCGCCGCAGCCGTAGTGGCCGACCACCAGGATGTGCTTCACGCGCAGGATCTCGACCGCGTAATGGATCACCGACAGGGCGTTGAGGTCGGTATGCACGACGACGTTGGCGATGTTGCGGTGGACGAAAACTTCGCCCGGCGCCAGGCCGATGACCTGGTTCGCCGGCACCCGGCTGTCGGAGCAGCCGATCCACAGGTACTCCGGGCTCTGCTGGGTGACCAGGCGGGCGAAATATTCCGGATCGTCGGCCTGCATGCGCTCGGACCAGGATTTGTTGTTGGCGAAGAGGTGTTCGATGGACTGGGCCATGATGATCAGCCGGTGGAGGACGGGAGTGTGGACAAACAGCGGGATTATGAAGGAGCGCTTCCCAGTTTGTCAGCGCATCTGCAGCATGCGCATGCAATTCCCGTTCCACGGTCGCGGCCGGCTCCGGCCGCCCGGTTTCAGTGCGCGATCGGCCTGAAGCCAGGGTCGTCGAAGTAGCGCGCATAGCTGTCGAGCGCGCCGATCACGGTGACCGCGCCGGCGCGCGGCTGGTGGCGACCGTCGGCGTTTTCCATCGCGCTGGCGCCTTCGAGCAGATCGGCTACCACGAGGTGGAGCTGGGCGTCGGCTGCCGGGCTCAGCCGGCAGTTCTCGACCATGTAGGCGACTTCGCCATTCACCCGCTTCGCCAGCGCCTGGTAGCCGGCGGCAGGCAGGCGGTCGGCATGGATGTCCTCGAGCCGGGCGGCGATGTCGTTGCGGATGTTCGCCATCGCCTGCGCGAGGGGGGCGTCGATCGCCCACTTCTTGCCATGATCGAGCTGCGGCGTGGCGTTGGCGTTGGCGGCGGGGGCGTGGGTGTGAGCCTGCGGGGTCGCCGAAGCGGCCCAGGCACCGCCTGCCGCGCTGCCGAAGAAAAGGCCGAGGGCGGCGGCGAGCGCCGATGCGTGTACTTGAAATTTCATGATTCCTCCGTGTCATGCGCCGTTTCAGGGGGCGCAGGCGGCAGTATCCGCGCGCCGCCTTAAACCGCCCTTAAAGTGGCGCCGATCCGTCCTCCGGTGGCGGAAAGCCGACCCGTACCGTCAGCCCGCGGTCGCCGGGGCCGTCATCGAGAGTGAGCGTGGCGCGGTGCAGTTCGGCGATCCGGCGCACGATCGACAACCCCAGGCCGCTGCCTTCCTCGCGGCGGTCGGAGCCGCGGTGAAAGCGCTCGAAGGCCTGTTCCCGTGCCGCGGGCGCAATTCCCGGGCCGCTGTCGGTGACGCGCAGCAGCGGATAGCCGCCGCGCGCCGCGTGCGCCTCCTCGACGGCGAGATCGACGCGCCCGCCCGGCGGGGTGTAGCGGACGGCGTTATCGACCAGGTTGCGCAGCAGCACCGCGAGCAGCAGCGGGTCGCCGTGCACCGTGCGCTCGTCGCCCGGCAGCAGGCCGAGGTCGATGTTCCGGCGCGCGGCCGACGGCGCCTGGGCGGCGACCGCGTCGCGTGCCAGCGCCCGCAGGCCGATCGGCTGCGGCCGTTCGAGGGCGGTCTGGGGGTCGAGGCGGGCCAGGGTCAGCAGCTGCTCGACCAGCCGGGTCGCGCGTTCGGCGCCGCCGACGACGTTGGCGAGCGCGCGCCGGGCCTGGGTGCCGTCGTCGGCGTTGAGCGCCACTTCGGCCTGGGTGCGGATCGCCGCCAGCGGGGTGCGCAGCTCGTGGGCGGCATCGGCGGTGAACCGGCGCTCGAGTTCGCGCGACTGGCGCAGGCGGGCGAACAGCGCATTCAGCGCCTGCTGCAGGGGCAGGACCTCGCGCGGCACGCGGGCGAGCGCGAGCGGGGCGAGGTTGTCGGGCGCGCGCTGCTCGACTTCGCCGGCGAAGCGCCCGAGCGGGGCGAGGCCGACGCCGACGGCGAGCCAGATCGCCACCGCCAGCCCGGGGACGGCGAACAGCAGCGGGTGCAGCAGGTGGCGGGCGATGCTCTCGGCGAGCGCGGCGTGCAGCGCTTCGGTGGCGGGAGTGGCGGGGAGGTGGGTGCCGAGCATGGCGTCGATCTCATGACGCGCATCGAGGTAGCTGAAGGCCGCGGTCGCCCCCCAGGCGAGCAGGACGGCCGCCGCCAGCAGGGCGATCAGGCGGTGGCGCAGGGAAGGCGGGCGGGAGGGGCGAAATGGGGTCATGAGCGCCCCCGGGAAACAGCTTTGCCGTTTCCGCCCCCGAGGGGGACAAGAACACTTGGGGCGGCCCTGCGTTTTCTTGAGAGGGCTCGTCCTCGATCAGGTAGCCCACGCCGCGCACGGTGCGAATCAGCCCGGGGGCGAGCTTGCGGCGCAGGTGGTGGATGAACACTTCCACCGTGTTGCTCCCGACTTCCTCGCCCCAGCCGTAGAGCTGCTCTTCGAGCTGCGCCTTCGACAGCACGCGGCCCTTGCCCAGCAGCAGGGCGTGGAGGATGGCGAACTCGCGTGTGGTCAGCGCCACCGCGCGCCCGCCGAAGCGCACCTGGCGGCGGCCGGGGTCGAGCTGCAGCGCGCCGCAGGTGAGCAGCGGTGCCGCGCTACCGCTCGCGCGTCGCACCAGGGCGCGCAGCCGGGCCTGCAGCTCGGCCAGTTCGAACGGCTTGACGACGTAGTCGTCGGCGCCGGCATCGAGGCCGGCGACACGGTCGGCGAGGGCGTCGCGCGCGGTCAGGATCAGGATCGGCAGCTGCAGCCCCGCGGCGCGGGCGCGGCGCAGCACGTCCATCCCGGACAGGCGCGGCAGGCCGAGGTCGAGCACCGCCGCCTGGTAGGCGCCGGTGTCCAGGGCATGGGCCGCGGCGCTGCCGTCGCGCGCCCAGTCGACGGTGAAGCCGGCCTGTTCGAGGCCGGCCTGGATGCCATCGCCGAGCAGTTCGTCGTCTTCGACGAGCAGGATCTTCATCGTTGCCGTCCTTTCTTGCGCAGTAGTTTCCACCGGTCCTTCGCACCCTGCGTCCGCGGTTGCGGTCCGGCGTCCGCCCCGCGCCGCAGCCGCCTCGGCGGCCGCAGCGCGGCAGGCGCGGCTTCAGCGCAGCTCGAACGCTTCCTGGTGGAAGCGCAGCCGCCGCCCCCAGGCACGGGCCAGCCCCGCGCGCAGCTGCTCGGCGAATCCGCGCGGCCCGCAGAACCAGACTTCGGCGCGCTGGCGCGCGTCGTGCAGCGCGGACAGGCGCTCGGCGGTGAGCAGGCCGTCCGTGCTGCTGTCGTGGATGTGCAGCGTCACCGCAGGCAGTCCGGCGCACAGGGTTTCGAGGCGGGCGACGAAGGGGTCGTGGGCCCGATCGCGGGTACTGTAATGCAGGTCGGCGGCCGGCGCCTCGTCCGGGCGGGTGTGCAGGGTCTCGAGCCAGGCGAGGAAGGGGGTGATGCCGATCCCGCCGGCGACCCAGATCTGGCGCGCCTGGCGGTCGTGGCGGCCGAGGACGAAGCGGCCGTAGGGGCCTTCGACGGTGACCGCCTGTCCGACCGCGACCCGGCTCGAGAGCCGGCGGGTGTAGTCGCCCAGGGCCTTGATCTGGAAGCGCAGCGTGCGGTCGCCGCGGTCGGCGCTGGCGATGGTGAAGGGGTGGGCGCCTTCGAAGCGCTCGAAGCCGACGAAGGCGAACTGCCCGGCACGGTGCCCGCGCCAGTCGCCGTCGAGGCGGCATTCCACTTCGGTGACGTCGGGCGCGGGCGAAGACACGGCGGTAACCACGCCGTGCACGCGGCGCTCGCGGCCGATCCGCCCGCCCAGCGACAGCGCCGCAGCGACCGTGCCGGCAGCCAGCAGCAGGGCGAGCAGCGCACCCGCGGGCTGGGTCCAGTATTCGACCGGGGCGAGCACCGCGGCATGGAAGGCGAGCATCAGGTAGAGTACCGGCATGGCGCGGTGGAGATGGCGCCAGAATTTGTACGGGAAGCGCTTCAGCAGGCTGAGCACGACCATCGCCAGCATCAGGTAGATGGCGAACTCGCCGAGCTCCTCGCCGGCTTCGCGCAGGTTGTCGAGCAGGCCGCCGAATTCTTCCTCGTGCGGGCGCTCGCCGCGGCCGAAGATCGACTTGATCAGGTCGTCGGACAGCTCGATCAGCCAGTGCAGCGCGGCGAACACGCCGGCGAGGATGCCGGCCCACTTGTGCATGCGGAAAATGCGGTCCAGCCCGCCGAGCGGGCGTTCCAGCCAGGCCGGGCGGGTGGCGAGCACCATCGCCAGCGACATCAGCCCGATTGCGAGCAGGCCGCTGAGGTAAAGCGCCTGCTCGCGCACCGCCCAGGGCAGGGCGCCGGCGGCGGAGTCGAGGGCGGGGACACCCACGCCCCAGGCAAGGACGATGAGGCCGATGAAGGCCGACAGGGCGGGAATCATGGCAGTGGCTCCAGAAAAAGGCGGGGCGCCGGCGTTGCGCGGCGCCCCGCGGGGGCGGCTTACTTGGTGGCGGGGGCGGTGGGGTTGGTGGCGCGCTCGGCGGCGGTGCCTTCGATGACGTCGCCGCTGTAGGGATCGACGGTGAGTCGGGTCCGCGGCTCGTCCGCACTACGGCGGTCATCGCCCCGGCTGCGCTTGACGTCGGTGTCGAGGACGTCGCCGCTGCGGGGGTCGATCGCCAGCTTCACCCGCTGCCCTTGGGCATCGGTGGCCTTGGCCTGGTAGTGGTCGCGTTCGCGCTCGATCTCCTGGATGTCGCGGTAGCCGGTGGCTTCGAGCTTGACCTGGACCTGGTGCAGCGTCAGCCAGGAGGCCTGCTCGGTGTCGCTGCGGCTGCCTTTGCTGCGCTTGACTTCGGTGCCGAGGATGGCGCCGGTGAGCGGATCGACGTCGAGTTCCACCCGCTGTCCTTGCGCATCGATGGCCTTGACTTCGTACTTGTCGTCGTCGCGCTCGATCTTCGTCAGTTCGCGATAGCCGAGGGCTTCGAGCTTGAGCTGGACCTCGTGCAGCGTCAGCCAGCCGTCCTGGCCGGTGGCGGCGGAAATGCCGATGGCACTGCCGGTGCCGTTCTGGGCGAGGGCGGGGATGAGCACGGCGCCACCGGCGAGGATGCCGGCGCCGAGGAGGAGGGTGGTGATGAGAGTGGTGGCACGCATGATGGCTTCTCCGGTTGGTGTGGATCGCGGTCTTTCCTTCGACCGTGGCGCCATCCTGCGCCGGCGGGTCTGAACCGATGCTGAAGCGCGCGTTCATTTCCGGTTCATGTTTCGGGTCATACTTTCGCCTCCGGCCGGCGCCGGTGACGCAGCTGCGCAGGGCGCTGGAGCGCCTGTGCGCACTGCGCATCCGGCGGCCGATTGACGACCGATCGAAAAGGAGAGCCCCCCATGACCCCCGAGCAAGCCCGTTCCATCATCGCCGTGTGCCTGATGGCCGCCTTCGCCGACGGCGCCCAGGACGGCAGCGAGCGTGAGCACGTGCGCAAGGTCGCCGAATCGCTCGGCCGCGACGCCGAGATCGACTTCATCGCGCTGTACCAGGACGTGCTGCTCGGCCGTCTCGGCCTCGAGGCGGTGGTCGCCGAGCTCGACAGCGCGGCGCTGCGTCAGCTCGCCTTCGAACTCGCGGTTGGAGTGTGCGAGGCCGACGGCAACCGCAACCCCCAGGAAGCTGCCTTCCTCGAACGTCTCGCCGCCCTCCTCGGACTCGAGCGCGGCGCGGCCGGGCGCTTCGTCGAGGAGGCCGAAGCGCTGGCGCAGGCGCCGGTGACCGAGGTGTTGGTGACCGCGGCGCCGGAGGCCGAGGCCGCGGGCGCGGCGCCCGGGCCGGCGTCCGCCGCCATCGACCGCGGCGAGCTCGAACGCATGATCCTCAACGCCTCGATCCTCAACGGCGCGCTCGAGCTGCTGCCGCAGTCGATGGCCTCGATGGCGATCATTCCGCTGCAGATCCGCCTCGTCTATCGCATCGGCAAGGCCCACGGCTACGAGCTTGATCGCGGCCACATCAAGGACTTCCTCGCCACCACCGGGGTGGGGATGACCGGGCAGTACATCGAGCAGCTCGGGCGCAAGCTGGTCGGCGGCCTCCTCGGCAAGGCCTTCGGCAAGCTCGGACGCGCGATCGGCAGCCAGGCCACCGGCTCGGCGTTCTCCTTCGCCACCACCTACGCCATCGGCCAGGTCGCGCTGCACTACTACGGCGAAGGCCGCCGCCTCGACGCCGCCGGCCTGAAGGCGATGTTCGCCCGCCTGTTCGAGCAGGCGCGCGGCCTGCAGGCGAACTACGCGGGCGAGATCGAGCAGCGCGCGCGCACGCTGGACCTGGGCAAGCTCACCGCCGAACTGCGCGCCTCCTGACGACAGCGTCTCGCCCACACTCCGTATCGCGGGGGGTGGGGGGGGGGGCTGCCGCAGCTACGGGCTTGGAATTTTCGAGTGGGCAGCTACCCGTCCAAATCAATAGCATTTTACACAAATTTTGTACAGGCCAAGGCATCAGGGTTTACGCACTCTGTTTGCATAATGTACCCATGTATTTAATCAATAAAATCAAGGCGCCGGGCGGTGTCGCCTGAAAGTTTCTCTTAGTCGAAGCCAGCGAATTTTGGTCCCTTTTCTGCTCACTGGAATTCAGGCTTAGCGATGAGTGTCTTTAGTATCAGTTGCTTAGCGAGTGCTGGCGCATAGTGTTCGAGTGCGGAGGTCCTGCTATTAGAGCGCTTTCTTGCGAGCGGCTTCGATCGTGAGGTTTTTTTTGCTTTCCATAATCAAGCCATTGAGGAGTACCGATCTCAATGCTTTGGTAAGGGTCTTTCCCGTTAGTTCGTTGGGTCTCCGATACCATTCAATGAGTACTCCGTCATGGGCCGCCATCACAATTGACGCCAGCTCATCGCTACCGCAATCAGACCGAAATACCCCTTCGGTTTGGCCTTGTGCAATCAACTGTTCGATGTGCCCATACATCCGACGGTAGATGGCTTTAGCCCTTTTCTCAACTTCATCTCCGGCGCCGGAAAAATCGATAGACACAAGAATAAGCAATAGGACATGCTGCGGCTTAGCAGGGTGTTGAAAATCTCGGGTTCACCTTCGGTTTCCAGTCCCCGGGGAAAAATCGACTTTGAAAATCGCCCGCTTTCCCCGTGATCATGCCGATTCAAGCTGACTTTTCCGTCGATTGTGCTACCGCAAATCAGCAGCGCTCCTGTCGCCGCAAAGACATGGTTTTTCGACTACAACGTTTCCCATCCGCAGGGCGCCAGGGCGCCCGCGAATTACGGCGCCAGCAGATTGCCCAATCTCGTCAGGTTATAAGCCGAGAAATTGAGCAACGCATGCGCACGGATTCGATCCAGCCCACGCGCCATCGCATGGCGCAGCGTGCCGATATCCTTCGCCCAGCCAAAGGCCTCTTCGATCATCTTGCGTCGGCGCAGGCTGACCGCGTAACCGGGGGACGACTTCACCTCATTGGGCACGGCGCTGCCCTTGACCTTGGCCGCGACATGCGGGGCAATGCCCAGCGGCTCGAGCGCGGCGATGAACTCGGCGGTGTCGTACCCCCGGTCGGCCGCCAGCGTCGGCTTGTGCGCCGAATTGCCGGGCTTGATGCTGCGCCTGGCCATCACCAACGCCGCCTCACGCTCAGCGGTTCCGGTGGCGGTCGTAGTGTGGACATCGACGATCAGACCGTGACGATTCTCGGCCAACGCATGCGTGGTGTAGCTCAGGTACGCCACGCCGCCGCCCTTGCTGGCGAGCAGGGCCTGCGGGTCGGTGCGCGAGACGTGCGTCTTGTTCGAGCGCTTCTTGCCGCGAAAGTCCACCTCGGGGTTGCGTCCCTGATCCGGTCCGGGCGGCTCGTCGGAGCCGTCCCGGGCCATCATGCTCTTGTGCGAGGCCCACGCCCGCAACAGCGAGCCGTCGACACTGAAATGCTCGTCCGACACCAGCTCGGCCCATTCGGCGATCGCCACCACGCCACCGAAGAACTCGCGCATCACGCTCTCCTTGAGGAGCCGCTCGCGATTGGCGCTGAACGTCGAGTGATCCCAGACCGGCTCGTCCAGCGTCATGCCGACGAACCACCGGAACATCATGTTGAAATCGATATGCTCGACCAGCGCACGCTCCGAGCGAATCGAAAACAGACATTGCAACAGCGACGCCCGCAACAAGCGTTCCGGTGCAATCGACGGGCGGCCACCATCGGCATACAACGCATCGAATTGCGGCGACATCGTGCGCAGAACCATATCGGCCAGCGTTTTGATCCGGCGCAACGGATGATCCCGGTCAATGCGGTCTTCGATATTGACGTAGCTGAACAGGGCGTTCTGTTTATGGTCGATGCCGCGCATGAGAATAATCAGTTTCTTAATGCAGATGTAATTATATCAGCCTCACAACCCGCATGGATGCTGGAAAACCTATTAAATCAACATCCTGTTAGTCACCCCGAGGAGTGCTTGCGTATTGATGAATTTCACCAGTTTGGCGTCAGCGTGCGGCCCTTCGTTCGCCATGTACTCCTCGATCGGATCAACAATGTACTTTTCTGCCTCCCCAAGGAGCATCAGCATGATTGCGTCTTTGGTCTTGAAGTAGAAGTAGATCGCGCCCTTGGTCAGTCCTGCTCTTGCTGCGATCATGTCGATCGTCGTCGCACGGTAGCCATTTTTGACGAAAAGATCGAGCGCGCAGGTGAGTATATTCTCGGTGCTGGCCTTCCTCTGCTCTTCCTTCTTGTTCAGCTTTCTCATGATGTCTGGAGATGTTCCAATGGAGTTGCCCCTCGTCACTTCAGAGGGGTTTGCAATTTTAAATGAGAACGCTGCATTCTGAACATTTTTGGCGAGAGCATTTTAAGGGAGTAATACGAATTCACACCGTCGTGGTGGGTAAAGGCTATGTCGTTATATCGTAAGCGTCCGACGAGCGCCGTCTTGCTTGAGTTTCAGCAGTCCGGGTTGATCTCGTCGGTGAACTCGCCCGCGCCCCATGTACGGGCGATGGCGGCATCTAGGCGGGTCAGAAGCTGGTAGAGGGATTCCCCGTCGCGGCGCTGTAGCATCGCCAGGTAATCACTCTCGTCACTCGCGGAGGCGGCACACTCGACCGGACCGAACGCGCCGAGCGTGATCTCGCCACCATTCGAGATCAACCAATCCACGTTCTTCAGCATTGCCAGCGGGTCGGCGGCGGACTGCTTCATCAGGCGGAGTTCTGTTCGGGAGCCAGCACCTTCAGTTCGACCTTCCACGGCAACAAGTCATCGACACGGTTGACCGGATGCTCGGCGATGCGCCCGATCACATGACGCAGGTAGGCCTCGGGGTCGAGGCCGTTGAGCTTGGCCGTGCCAATCAGGCTGTAGATTGCCGCCGCGCGCTCGCCCCCGCATCCGAGCCCGAGAAGAGGAAATTCTTCCGCCCCAGGGCGACCGTGCGCAGCGCTCGTTCGGCGGCGTTGTTGTCGATCTCGATGCGCCCATCGGTGCTGTAGCGCACGAGCGACTCCCCTCTGGGTCAAGATAGTTGTCGCCTCGATAGAATCTGAAACCTGAGGGCGATAACGGAAGAACGAAGTGGCCAGATACGGACAAGCATTCAAGGACAAAGCGGTAGCACGGTTGTTGCCCCCGGAGAGCGCATCGGTGGAGACGGTTTCCCGCGAACTGAGCATTTCAACGGCGACGCTGGAGCGGTGGCGCGCGGATGCGCTGTCCAAGCCCGCTCGCGAGCGGGCTTGGACAGCGCCGGCCCGATTCGAGGCGGTGCTGGTCACCGCCGCGATGGACGAGGCCAGCAAGAGCGCCTGGTGCCGCGAGAACGGGGTGTATCCGCAGGAGCTCGAGCAATGGCGCTCAGCGGCTACGCAGGCGCTGGCCGACCCCGAGGACGCCGCGCGGATCAGCCACCGCGAGAAGAAGGCCGACCGGCGCCGCATCAAGGAACTCGAGCGCGACCTGCGCCGCAAGGAAAAGGCCCTGGCCGAAGCCGCCGCGCTGCTGGTGCTGTCAAAAAAGCTCGAGGCGATCTTTCCGAAGGACAAGGACGAGGACGCATGATCGGCCTGGAAGATCGCCAAATGATGGTCCACCACATCGACACCGCGCACGCAGCGGGTGCGCGCTTGCGCCCGGCGTGCGAGGTCGCCGGCATCACCGTTCGCACCCTGCAACGCTGGAAGGCCGAGGATGGCCTGCATGTAGGCGACCGCCGGCCCTTGGCCGAACGCCCGACGCCCGCGCATGCGCTCACCGAGGCGGAGCGCGCCCGCGTCCTGGCCGTGGCCAACGAGCCGCGTTTCGCCGATCAGCCGCCGGCGCGGATCGTGCCGACGCTCGCTGACGAAGGCGTCTATATCGCCAGCGAGTCGAGCTTCCAGCGTGTGTTGCGTGCCCACGGGCAAACCCGTCACCGGGGCCGCACCCGGGCGCCTCAGCGCTCGCGTACGCCGACTACGCATGTGGCCACCGCGCCGGGCCAGGTCTGGTGCTGGGACATGACCTACCTGCCGACGCAGGTGCAGGGACGCTGGTTCTACCTCTACCTGATCCAGGACCTCTACAGCCGCAAGATCGTCGGCTGGGAGATCCATGAGGCCGACGACGCCGACCACGCGGTGAGCCTGCTCAAGCGCACCGCGCTGGCCGAAGGCCTCCACGCGATGACCGACAAGCCCGTGCTCCACGGCGACAACGGCAGCACGCTCAAGGCAACCACGGTGCTCGCCATGCTGCATTGGCTGGGCGTCAAGCCGTCGTACTCACGCCCTCGTGTTTCTGATGACAACGCCTTCGTCGAGTCGCTCTTCAAAACGGCCAAGTACCGCCCCGAATTCCCGGTGCGCGGCTTCGCCACCCTTGAAGACGCCCGCCTCTGGGGACGCGACTTCGTGCGCTGGTACAACTTCGAGCATCGCCACAGCGGCATCCGCTACGTCACGCCGGGGCAGCGACACGCGCGGGAGGACACCGCGATCCTGGCGGCACGGCATCAGACGTACCTCCAGGCCCGAGAGCGCAACCCTGCTCGCTGGTCCCGTGGGACACGCGACTGGACGCCAGTCGGCGCGGTCACGCTCAATCCGGAGCGCGACGACGTCGTTCGCGAGCATGCGCATGCTGAAGACATAGGGCGTTTGGTCGCATGAATCAGGCGACAACTATCTTGACTTGTTCCGACTCCCAGCGGGCGAGCGCATAGCGGATCGCCTCGGCCAGCGCCGATTTCTGCGAGAGTTGCTTGAGGGGGGCGTCGAGCCAGGCGCGTAGCGCGACCAGCACGGGGCCGGCGCGCGCCTGCCGCTCCGCCCGGCGCAGTTCGGGCGGTTTGCCGCGAATCGACTCTTCCACCGTGTACAGCAGGCCGTGTTGGCGCCGGCCGAAAACTGTCCATGTAGAGGGGTGAATTCCGGCTGAAAACTGACCAGGGTGTTTAACCTCTCTGCCTCATTTTGCGGCAGAGGATCAGAGGTGATCACCATGGAAATGCTGGGCAAGGTCAGAAGGATGCATTACCGGGACGGGCTGTCCCGCTCGGAGATTGCGCGACGCACGGGGCTGTCGCGCACGACGGTGAGGAAGTGGCTCGAGGAGGCCAATGCGGCGGCGCCCCGTTACCGTCGCACGAAGGCGCCGGGCAAACTCACGGCCTTCGATGCCACGGTGGTGAGCTGGCTGGAAGCCGATGCCCGCCGCCCGAAACGGGAGCGGCGGACGGCCCAAGCGATGCTTGCGCAGTTGAAGGCACAAGGCTTCGAGGGTGGTTACACGATCCTGACCGATTTCAACCGCGACTGGCGGCACCGCAAGGGGACGAACGACCCGGGGCGGGCTTTCGTGCCGCTGAAGTTCGAACTGGGCGAGGCGTTTCAGTTCGACTGGAGCGAGGAGCGGCTGGTGATCGGTGGGGTGTGGTGCAAGCTGCAGGTGGCGCATCTGAAACTGTGTGCGAGCCATGCGTTCGTGCTGGTGGCCTACCCGAGTCAAGCCCACGAGATGCTGTTCGGTGCGCACACGAGGAGTTTCAAGGCACTCGGCGGCATTGCCCGGCGCGGGATCTACGACAACATGAAAACCGCGGTCGACAAGGTCAAGAAGGGCAAGGGCCGGGTGGTCAATGCGCGTTTTTATGCGATGTGCTCGCACTACCTCTTCGATCCGGACTTCTGCAACGTGGCCAGTGGTTGGGAAAAGGGTAAGACATCCGCAAAGTGGCGTTGACAACAGCCAGACCTTGTTGTGAAATACTAGCCAGTCAGTATGCTAGTCGAGGTTGAAGAGCTGCGGGGATATGCGTCTCTCGACGCTCTGACGGTATCAGGGCGGAAGTGAACGTGGAAAGCTATCGCAGCGCGTTTCCATTAAATAAGTAAGGAGGAGAGCGTCAAATGACTTTAGCGACCCAGATGACCGGCGAAGGAAAAGTCCTTGTCGGGCGAGGAGTGTACGACGGTGCACGTTTGTTCCGAGACTGGTTTGACAGTTTGACGGAGGTCGCCAAGCGAGGAGAGGGAGCTGCCTACTGCTTTATCGCGGGCAATGTGATCGAGGTTCTTCGAACCTTCGATATTCCTGCGACTTTTCCGGAAATCAATTCACTTCAGACCGCATTTCGGAATGTTTCCCGCGACTATATCAATAATGCAGAAGATTATGGATATTCGCCTGATATCTGCGGCTACGTGAAAATCGGTGTTGCACTTCAGCGCCGAAATGGCGAGCATCCGATGGGAAAAATCCCAAAACCAAAAATCGGAATGATCAATAATTACTGCAATACTTTTATAAAGTGGGGTGAGATCTGGGAACGGACATACAACTGTCCGACAATTAATCTCGATTACCCGATGACGCGCTCAGCCGGAGAAAAGCCGAAACGCGGTACGCAGAAATTTGAGTATGAAAAAGCCTATCTCAAGGGGCAGATCGAGGAAGCTATTAGCGTCTGCGAGAGGATTACCGGTAAGAAATTCGATATCGATAAATTTCGGCAAATTCTCGCGTTTTCGAATGATGTAAACGCTGGTTTGAAGCGAGTGCTTGAACTCAACAGAAATAAACCTGCGGTATTCAATGCGGTGACGGATGGAAACATTTACATGGGTGTTGCAAACGCCTTGCGTGGAACCGAGGTTGCCAGTAAGTACTTCAAGGACCTTGTCGAAGAACTCGAATATCGCGTCGTGCATGGTATTGGCGCGCTGGATAAGGGAACTGAAGGTACCGTGCCTATGAAGCAGAGTTTCCGTCTCGCTCTCGTCGGCACACCTTGTTATCCAATCTATCGGCAATTCAATGAGATGTTCTCCAGGTGGGGAGGCATATTCGTATATTCGTCGTACCTCGATTTTGCCTCAACAGGTGCCTTGACCGGTTATCAGTACGACCTTAATGACCCGATCGACAGCTATGCGGAAGGGCAACTGATCATGCATGCGTCGGGCTCTGATAGCGTGTTTCACGAGTCCGATAACCTAAAGAAACTGGCCCCGGAGCTCGGGCTTGACGGCGTAGTCTTCCATCCGGTCAAGAGCTGTCGAACTGTCTCCACTGGGCAGGCCGACATGCGCCGCATTGTTGCGAACGAAATGGGACTGCCGACGTTATTTATTGAGTCGGATCTGGTTGACCCTGATGTCGTGGCGGAAGCGCCGATGAGAAATCGCGTGGATGCCTTTTTTGAAGGTCTCATTTCCCGTCGTCAGCAACAGGCGGCGTCCGCCTAACCAGAGAAATGGGGTAGTCAATGGCAAAGAAATACTTCACCGGTTGGGAGGGCAAGCCTCTCGAACAAATTTTCGACCTCTGCCGTGAGTTGGTCGAAGATCCGGCATATCCCACGGTCAAAGCTTGGCGTGCTGACGGTGGCCGTGTCATCGGTCACTTTCAGGTGTATTTCCCGGAAGAGATCGCGCACGCCGCTGGATTATTGCCCGTACGTATCTGTGGTGCTCAGACGGACGGTAATGAATCCGAGTCTCATTTTGGGTCATATCTGTGCTCTATTATCAAGACTTCCCTCGATATTGCCCTTACAAAGAACATCGAACTGGATCTGTTTGTTACCCATCCGATCTGCGATGCGGCGCGCAACCTCGCACCGATTTGGGGGCGAAATTTTGACTACAAATGTCAAATTTTGTACTTGCCGCAGAACCCGAACTCAAAGCATTCGAAGAGCTATCTCGCGAATGAATACCGACGGTTGCTTGGAGATATCGAGTCAGTCGCTGGGCGCAAGATTACTGAACAGGAACTGCGCGCGTCGGTCAATCTCTATAACCATTCGCGCCGTCTCATGCGCGATCTCTACGTTATTCGCAAGAATCAACCCTGGCTCTTGGGGGCGGATGAGTCGATGGCGCTAGTCGGCCTGGCAGGTATTCTGCCGCGGTCTGAATTTGTCGAATTGTTGGAAGCGGTCATTCCGATGATCCTGGATCGGCAGGCGAGTCGGCAGGACAAGATGCGGGTCGTGCTTGAGGGGGGATTCTGCGAAACCCCGCCGTTCGATCTACTTCAAACAATCACCCGCTCATGCTATGTCGTGGACGACGACGTCTTTATCGGGCTTCGTTTCATTGTCGAAGACGTGGTCGACTCAGGCGATGCTCTTGCCGATTTGGCCGATGCATATATCGATCACTCGTCCTATAGCCCGGTACAGCACGACCAGCGCAAGCCGAAGGAGCACATGCTCCTAGAGCGAGTGCGCAACGCTGATGCTGAAACGGTGATCCTTGCTTCGGCCAAGATGTGTGAGCCGGGTCTAGAGGAGCAGGTCGCCTATTCGAAGGCGTTGGAGGAGGCCAAGATCCCTTATTTCATTTCAGAATTCGAGGAGAATCAGAATACCTTCGACCAGTTGGCGATCCAGCTAGAGACCTTCGTTGAAAACATCATGTTCGATTGATCGCAGATGGGAGAAGCAAGCATGAAATATACAGGTGGTGTGGACGTCGGGTCCACCCAGACCAAGGCGGTTATCCTAAACGAGCATCAGGAAATTGTTGGCCGGGCCCTGATCTTTACGGGTGCCGATGTCATCCAGGCTGCACATAGCGCCTTTGAACAGGCGCTTGCCAGTGCGAAGCTCAAGCGGTCGCACGTGGGGTATGTGATCGGAACCGGGTATGGCCGCTACAAGGTTACCTTCGGTGACCGCCAGGTCACCGAAATCTCGTGCCACGGACGCGGTGCGTCCCACATGTTCCCGGGTACGCAGACGGTGATTGACATGGGGGGGCAGGACACTAAGGCGATCCGGGTGGCTCCCAATGGCGAAATTACTGATTTCTGCATGAACGACAAATGCGCGGCTGGTACCGGGCGTTTTCTGGGTGCTGCAGCCGATGCATTGCGCATTCCGCTTGGAGAACTTGGCCAGGTTTCGCTCAAGTCTGAGAAGCCTGTTCGCATCTCCACTACGTGTACCGTTTTTGCTGAAGCTGAGGTCTTGTCATGGCTCGGAAAAGGCAAAAAGGTGGAAGACATTCTATGGGGCGTACATCAGTCTATCGCCGCACGTGCCATCGGCTTGCTGCGCCGCGTAGGTATTGCCTCTGAGATCACCTTCACTGGTGGGGTGGCTAAGAACGTCGGCATGATCAAAGCGCTGGAAGAAAAGCTCGGTATGAAACTTAACGTAAGCGACGACAGCCATTTCATGGGGGCACTGGGAGCTGCGCTCTTTGCTCTTAGCAGTTTGCAGGCCGGCGAGAAGTCGGCGACACAAGAGGCTTGAACTATGGTCTATACGATTGGTGTGGATATCGGTTCCACGTATATAAAAGGGCTTGTGCTGGACGAAGACTCCAATATCGTAGCTCATCATATGAGGCCGACAGGCGCCGATCTGCAGGGAGCTGCGGAGCTGGTGGTCAACGAGACGGCCGAACAAGCCAAGATCAATAAGGGCGATCTGGCCTATTGTATTACCACTGGTTATGGTCGCTACCAGTATTCCGGCCGGGACTTGCAGGTTACAGATTTGACCGCGACGGCCCGGGGCGCGGTCTTTCTGTTTCCTGAGACGCGTACAGTGCTTGATATTGGTGGTCAGACCATGAAGGCGAGTCGCCTTGACGGTTTTCATAAGGTCCGAACCTTCCGCCTTAACGACAAGTGCGCGTCAGGTACCGGCATGTTTCTTGAAAAGACCGTGCGTTACATGGGCTATGACACGGCCGGCATTGACGGACTATTGAACAGCGCTAAGGAAGCTGCCTCCATTTCTGGGGTTTGTACCGTATTTGCCGAGTCGGAGGTTATCAATCACTTGAGCAACAGCGTGCCGCCCGAAGACATCATGTACGGCGCGGGCATGTCGCTGACCAAGCGCAGTGTACAGTTGCTCAAGCGTATCAATGTTGAGTCTCAAATTACTTTGGTCGGTGGCATTATGCGCTGGGGCGTAATGGCCAAGGCGATTCGCGATGAGCTCAATTTGGGTGCGAATGTCGCATCAGGTGATATGCCGCAGTTCACCGCCGCACTGGGTTGCGCCATCCTTGGCCATCTTCGTCTGAAAAAGCTGAGAGGTTCCGGTGGCGATCGAAGAGCGGCGTAAAAAAGTGCTAGTTGTCCGCCAAGTGGACGATGGGAAACGGCTTGTTGACTGCCACCCACCCACAGGCAATGTTCTTGGCTGCCGCTTGCCTGTAGGCATTGGGCTCAAGGAGCATGGCTGGGAATGGCGTTGCAACGCTAATGAGCCCAAACTGCGCCAGATCACTGATTCTTACCTGGAACTGGGTTTCGAGGTTCGAACGGAACCGCTCGACCTTCACGCCTTAAGCGATAACTGTGCGGGGTGCAAAGAAATGCTCGGTGATTCTGTAGCTGTATTCGTTAAGCAGTCGAGGTGATATATAACTTTGTTGTCCCTATATTCGTTCATGGTGGTCTAAAGGGGAGGGAGTCTGACCTTGGCCGGCCGCCGTAGCGAGCTCAAGCCCGCTATGACGAGCAGCTCCGACGGATGACGACACGGGGTTGAGCACACCGTTATGCGTTGCAATAAAAATACGGGACAGTGCGTTGACAAAACAAACCAGCTGTATAGTATAAAACGTAGGGCATTGGCGGTGTGCGCTTTATCTCTGGGCTTGCGCGAGTTGAGATTGGCTTGCCGCCACGGTTGGCAGAGAGGCATGACGACTAGGTGCTTGAAGGTGTGTACCAGAGTACGAGTGAAGTCAAGAGTTCACGGAGTGCGTGTGCGTTTGTCGTCCTGGAGGCGAACTGATGCATGAAGACAGTGATCCGCCGAGCGGACGGGCGTGTCCGGCGATAACGAAATTTGTTGGCGGTTACCAAAGGAGGAAACATGGCAATCGATTTTCACTGCAATCTGTTTACGCCGGAAGCCATCGACAAGTGGTGGTATGGACAGCCGGAAATGCTACGGCTCATCAAGTGGTGGAAGATGGAAGAGCGCATCCAGGGCAAGTCTGTCGGCGAGTTCATTGCCATGATGGATGAGGCAGGTCTCGACAAGGCGTTCATCCCCGCGATCCGCATGATGTCCTATCAGAAAAAGACCATGGTCTGGGACATCACTGAGGAAGAAGTGCATGCTGTAGTCCGTCAATATCCAGATCGCCTGGTAGGCCTGTGCGGGTTCAATCCCCTGCAAAAAATGGAAAGCGTGCGCAGGGTAGAGCGGGCCGTAAAGGAGTTCGGGTTCAAGGGCGTTTACATTCACACGTATGGTTTTGGCATTCCTCTAAATGATCGACTCTACTACCCCTTGTACGCCAAATGCGTTGAGTTGGGTATTCCTGTGTCCATGCAGGTAGGCCATTCGGCTGAACATATGCCTAATGAACTGGGCCGTCCGATCCACTTGGATGTCGTCGCGCTTGATTTTCCCGAGCTGAAGCTGATCGGCGCCCATACGGGATGGCCCTGGACGGAGGAGATGATTTCGCTCGCTTGGAAGCACGAGAACGTCTATCTAGGCATCGATGCACACTATCCAAAATATCTTGAGCCCACCCTGATCCAGTTCATGAAGACCCGCGGGCAGAACAAGGTCATCTACGGGACGAATTACCCGGCCGTCCTGCATGGCGAGTCCATTGCATGCATCAAGAACGAACTCGGCCTGAGCGAAAAGGTGGCGCAGAAGATCCTGCACGGGAACGCTGCGGCCGTGTATGGGCTGTAGCGGGAAACCAGAAATGACGACCAGCGAAAACGATATTGTTGCAATCAGCGTCGCTCGCACACCGCTTGGCAGTTTTGGCGGCAGCTTGCGCGAAGTTCCTGTATGGGAGCTGGGTGCGATCGCTATTAGGGCGGCTCTTGAGCGTGCCGCACTGCCCGGCGATCAGATCGACCAGATGATCTTTGCCAACTGTCGGCAGGCGGGAAATGGTCCCAACCCTGCGCGCACTGCGGCGGTGAAGGGTGGCATCCCGGTTGAAGCGCCTTCCTTCACAGTTAATATGGCCTGCCCCTCGGGCATGAAATCCGTGATGCTCGCCGCCCAGGAGCTTGCCAGCGGTAATGCTCGATTCATTGTTGCCGGGGGCATGGAGTCGATGAGCACTATGCCGTACCTGCTGAAGAACGTGCGCTGGGAAGGGTTCAAGCTCGGTGACAAGACCCTGCTTGACGGCTGGGCGGATACGTTCGATCCATTGTGCGGCTGTGGCATGGGCATGACGGCGGAGAATCTTGTGTCCAAGTACGGCATCACCCGCGAGGAAATGGACGAGTTTGCGCTCGCCTCGCACGATGGAGCGGCCAAGGCGCAGCGAGGCGGGTTCACCGCGAGCGAGATTGTTCCTGTGACGTTGCCGGCAACACGAACCCAGGACGAAGTGACCCTTTCGCTTGACGAGGCGATTCGGCCAGACACCTGCTTGGAGAGCTTGGCGAAGCTCAAACCGGTCTTCAAGAAGGATGGCAGCGTGACGGCAGGCAACGCCTGCAGCATGGGCGATGGCGCTTGCGCAATCGTGCTGACCACGCGCGCTATCGCCAAATCCCTGGGACGCTCGCCCATGTTTTCCCTGGTGGCGTCGGCGCAGACTGCAGTAGAGCCTGCCTACATGGGCGAAGGGCCCGGTCGTGCGATTCCCATGGTATTGAAAAAGGCAGGCATGACGCTGAGCGACATTGACTTCATTGAGGTCAACGAGGCATTCGCTGCACAGGTGCTGGCGAACGAGCGCGCGCTCCGCTGGGACCGAGCCAAGGTCAACGTATACGGGGGGGCGATTGCTCTCAGCCACCCGACAGGTATGTCCGGTGCACGGTTGTTAATGACGCTCGGCAACATATTGCAGCGCGAGAACGGCGAACTGGGCGTAGCGTCGATCTGCGGTGGCGGCGGGGTCACCACCGCCATCGTGATCCGCCGCGAATCTTGATGGGGCGGCCATGGCAAACGAAATCGTGCTGGAAAAGCGGAGCGACGGAATTGCGATCCTGACGCTCAATCGCCCTGAGGCCATGAACGCCATCAATCGCGCGATGGTGCGCAAGCTGCGCGTTGCGATTCGGGACGTGGAGAGCGACGAGGCAGTCGATGTGGTCATCGTCGCTGGCTCGGGCGGCAAGGCTTTTTGTGTCGGCATCGACCTCAAGGAGCGCCAGACCCTGAGCGACGAGGATGCCGCCGTCTTGCGCCTTGAAGAGATGTTTCCGATGTACAGCGAGCTTGAGGCCAGGCGCAAACCGTCCATTGCCGCAGTCGACGGCCATTGCTTGGCCGGGGGCTTCGAAATCGCACTGGCCTGCGACCTGATATTTGCCACGCCGCGCTCGACCTTCGGCCTGCCTGAGGTGAAATGGGGTTTGATCCCGGCGGCGGGGGGGTGCCGCAAGCTGCCCAAGTTAATCGGCGCTGCACGAGCCAAGGAATTTATTCTGGGAGCATCCACCTTCGACGCGGTCGCGGCGGAGCGAATGGGGGTGATTAACCGTATCGTCTCCGGCGAGGAACTGATGCCGCAGGCGCTGGAAATGGCGCAACGCATCCGGGGTAACGTCCAAGTGGCCGTCCGAGGTGCCAAGCGCTGCATGGATCATGCGCTCGATATGGAGCATTCCGAATCGTTCGATATCGACATATCCAATGGTTGCTACGCAGCGAAGGAACGCAAGGAAGGCGTCTCCCAATTTTCCGGGCGTAAGCCGGCGCACTCTTGAGAGAATATGGTCATGGAAAAGATCGCGGTCATCGGGGCAGGGGCCATGGGGCGGCAGATCGCGCTCCAGTGCGCACTCAACGGCCTGAAAACGGTACTCAACGACAGCCGCAAGGAAGGTCTGGAGCAGGCGGCGGACTTCGTTCGAGAGCATTTGGACAAGCGCGTCGCCAAGGGGCGCATCAGCAGCGAGCAGAGGGCTACGGCGCTCGGCAATATCGAGTTGGCGCCGGACTTGGCCGCTGCCGCCGATGCTGATCTGATCATTGAAGCCATCGTCGAAAAATTCGAACCGAAGGCTGAACTGTTCCGCACACTCGATCGACTTTGTCCGCCGCAGACGATTTTCGGCACCAACAGCTCGAATATCCGGGGCTCACGCTTGGCCGAAGTCACTGCGCGACCGCAGCGAGTGCTAAACATACATTTCTTCAACCCGGCACTCGTGATGGAACTGGTGGAGGTCGTAGTGCATCCCGCCGTGCCGGCAGAGATCATTGAAGAGGTGCAAGCGTTTTGCCGCAGCATCGGCAAAACCCCGGTGGTGCTGCGCAAGGAAATCCCGGGATTCATCGTCAACCGCATCTTCCGGGCGCTGACACGTGAGGCGGTTAGCCTCTACGAGGAGGGTTACGCCTCGGCCGAGGACATCGATCTTGCCGTGACCAAGGGGCTTGGGCACCCGATGGGGCCCCTGCGCCTGCTCGATACGACCGGAATCGACGTGTCGTATCTTGCACGTATGGATGAATATGAAGAAACTAGGGCCGAATCGGCCAAACCTAACCGCCTTCTGAAGGACATGTACGAGCGTGGCGAATGGGGGAAGAAGTCCGGGAAGGGTTTTTATATCTACGGGGACGACAAAGCCAAGTAATCGCGACGCGCCCGGCAGGGAAAGCGGGCTATGTTTTTTTGGAATATTTAACATCCTATACAGATAGTATTGATGAGGTCTTTCATGGCGATTCAAGCATATCGCTGGGTGATGAAGGCGGTCGGCCAGCCTATGGAAAGGGAAATGTTCGACCCGGGCGCTCCAGGACCGGACGAGGTCGTTGTCGAAGTGGCCGGTTGCGGCGTCTGTCACACTGATCTCGGTTTCTACTACGACGGGGTACGCACAAATCATCCGCTGCCGTTGACGCTTGGCCATGAAATCAGCGGCCATGTGGTGGCGACCGGCAAGGGTGCCGACGAGTGGATGCGTCGCGCGGTCATCGTGCCGGCGATGTTTCAATGCGGCGAGTGCGATCCTTGCAAACGTGGCAAGGGCACTCTCTGTAGCAACGAAAAGATGCCTGGCAACGATATCGATGGAGGTTTCGCCACGCATATCCGGGTGCCAGCTCGAGGTCTCGTGCCGGTCGACGAATCGCGGTTGCGCGATGTCGGGCTGTCGCTGGCATCGGTGGCCGTGGTCGCGGATGCCGTGACTACGCCGTACCAGGCAGTGCTGCAATCTGGCCTGGGGCCGGGCGACATTGCGATCGTCAACGGCGTCGGTGGGGTAGGGGGTTATTGTGTGCAGATTGCCCGCGCGATGGGTGCGACAGTCGTCGCGATCGATGTCGATCCGGCCAAGCTGAAAATGATTGCCGATTACGGTGCCGCCCTAACCCTGAACGCGCGGGAAGTGGACAGCCGCGAACAGAAGAAGCGCATCGCGGCGTTTGCGCGGGAGCGCGGATTGCGCCCCATCGAATGGACCATCTTCGAGTGCTCGGGCACCCGCGCCGGCCAGGAAAGCGCCTTCAGCCTGCTGGTGCGCGGCGGCACCCTCTGCGTGGTTGGCTTCACCTTGGACAAGGTCGAGGTGCGGCTTTCCAATTTCATGGCACTGCACGCCCGCGCGCTCGGCAACTGGGGATGCCTGCTCAAGAACTACGTGCCTGCCCTCGACCTTGTGCTGGAGGGTAAGGTGAAGATCGCGTCGTTCGTGGAAGAGTTGCCCTTGGACCAGATCAACGAGGTCTTCCAGGCGGCACACGACCGCCGCTTGGTGCGCCGGGCAGTGCTGGTTCCCTAGATGAATGCTATTCGAGAATCGACCATGAGAAGCGTTACTGACCAGATTGTTGCGCGCCACACGGCACCCAGGCAGTTGACCGATCACTGCGTGGCTCCCGACGTCGTAGTGCCGGGCGTCGTCCATGAAAAGCGCCCCGCGAGAACGCCGCGCGGCGACCTGGCCCCCGGTATCTACCACGCCTGGATCACCATCGACAATCAGGCGCAGTTCAACTCCTACAGCGTCGACATGCTCAAGGGCATCCAGTGGGCGCTGAAGACAGCTAGCAACGCTCGGGATGTCGTCAGCGTCGTCCTGACAGGCGCCGGCAGCAAAGCGTTCTGCACCGGCGGCAACGCGACGGATTTTGCCCGCTACTATGCCCGCAACCCGCAGGAATTCCGCCAATTCATGCGTCTGTTCAATGATACGGTGTCGGCGGTCATGGTGTGCGAGAAACCTGTGATTTGCCGGGTGAATGGCATGCGCACCGGCGGCGCTCAGGAACTGGGATTGGCCTGCGACTTCACCATCGCCCAGGACTTGGCCTTGTTCGGGCTTGCCGGTCCGAAGCACGGGGGGGCGATGATCGGCGGGGCGACGGACTTCCTGCCGGTGATGATCGGTGCGGAAGCCGCACTCGCGGTAGGCACGCTATGCGAGTCCCTCTCGGCCCACAAGGCGCGCCGCCTCGGCATGATCACTGCCGTGGTGCCGGCCCTCAAGGTGGACGGCAAGTTCGTACCCAATCCGTTGGTGGTCACCGACCGTTGCGTCGACGAGTTCGGCGAACTGGTTCTGGGCGAGCCCAAGACTGGCGAAGCGCTCCTGCAGGGAAAGGCGCTTCTCGCTCGCGGCGAGGTCGACCTGAGCCTGCTTGATGCCAAGGTCGAAGAACTGTGCGCCAAGTTCGTAACCATGTTCCCGGATAGCCTGACCAAGAGCCTCGAAGCCCTGCGCAAACCCAAGATCGAGGCCTGGAACCGCAACAAGGAAGACAACCGCGCCTGGCTTGCTTTGAACATGATGACCGAAGCCTGCGCCGGTTTTCGCGCTTTTGCCGAAGGTAGCAAGGAAGCGGGGCGCGAAATCGATTTCGTGGCTCTGCGGCAGGCCCTTGCCAAGGGCGCCCCGTGGACGCCTGATCTGATCGACAACTTGATGCCCCACGCTAGAAACTGAGGAGACCCCAGAGATGACCGACACACCGCTTGAAGTCGGGCTTGACCGCGGCGCGAAGCTGCTGCGGCTTCGGCTCAACCGTCCTAAAGCCAATATTGTCGATGCTGAAATGATCGCAGCGCTCAGTCAGGCGCTCAAGGTGCATGCCGAGGACCACAATCTATCAGCAGTGCTGCTCGAGCATGCTGGACCGCACTTCAGCTTCGGCGCGAGCATCGAGGAGCATTTCCCCGATCAGATGACAGGAATGCTGGCGGTACTTCACGGCCTAATCAAGCGAATGCTCGATTTCCCGCGCCCGATACTGGTCGCGGTGCGCGGCCAGTGTCTGGGTGGGGGAATGGAGGTCGCCCTTGCAGGCAGTCTGATCTTCGCGGCAGAGGATGCAAGATTCGGTCAGCCCGAAATCAAGTTGGGTCTCTTTGCACCTGCCGCCAGTTGTCTTCTCCCCGAGCGCATCGGCCAGGGTGCTGCCGACGACTTGCTGTTCTCCGGGCGCAGCGTTTCAGCGCCAGAGGCGATGCGGCTCGGCCTTGTCAACAGCGTGGCAGAAGACCCAGTGGCCGCCGCGCTCGCCTATTTCGATGAACACCTGGCCACGCACAGCACCAACGCACTTCGTTTCGCCGTCAAGGCGGCGCGCGGGGCTATGACCCGGCGTGTGATGGAACGCCTCGACGAACTCGAAAAGGTATGTGGGCAAGACCTCATCAATAGCGATGATGCACTCGAAGGTTTGCTCGCCTTTCAGGAAAAGCGGCCTCCACGCTGGAAAAACCGCTAACACGTGTTACACGAAGACGACGACCCGCGCAGCGTAAGTGCTCAGCCAGCGGTGCGGCTGTGTGCGGTGGATTCGCCATGATGCGAACCCGGTCGTTAAACGCTCCCTCTCAAGAGCATTTCGCTGCATTGGAAGGACGACGAATACGTGGAAGCTGGAAAATGACGCAGCGTGCGCTCCGAGGGTCTGCATACCGGGGCTCCGGGCCATGAAAAGATGGCGCTCAGGGCTGCAGATCAGGCAGCAGAAAAATAATGTGCTGAGGCTTGTGGATCGGGTGTTCCATAAAGGGAAATAGATTCATGTATTGCACATACCGGCTGACTAGTTATCAATGTATATTGATGGTACAGAGGAAGGAAGTCGTGACCTGTAACATGATTCATTGCATAGCACAGACAGTTTTGAAGAACTTCATGCCGCGGCTGCCTCTGCTCGGCACACACGAAAGCGTTTAGGGAGGAAGTGATGAGGAACATACAAATTATCGAAACTGAAAACGGCCCTGCATTGCAGTTTCCGCCCACCTTTAACGTTGCAAGTGCGCTGATCGATCGTCATCTAGACGAAGGCAGAGGCAACAAGGCCGCAATCCTGACAGTTGATGAGACCGTCGATTACGAGACACTTGTAGCCAATGTCAACCGCTATGGAAATGCACTCATGAAGCTCGACCTGAAGCGGGGCGATAGGGTGCTGATGATTATTAAAGATGCGCCAGAATTTTATTACGTATTCTGGGGATGTATAAAAGCCGGATTTATCCCCGTCCCGCTCAATACGATGCTTACCGTGGAGAATTACAAATTCATTATTTCTGACTCCGGGGCGAATGCGTTGGTGTACTCCGTGGAGTTCAAGGATGGCATTTTTGCTGCGCTTGAAGAGACCTCGCCACCGCAGCATGTACTGCCAGTGCGCCATGTGACAGGTAGCCTGGCCCAAAGGGCGAGTGCAGAGTCGGCTAAACTGGAAGGAGTAGCGACGACAGCCGACGATGAATGCTTCTGGCTGTATTCGTCTGGAACCACCGGACAGCCGAAGGGCGTCGTTCACGCCCACCGCGATATCGTCGCCACTGCCCTGCTCTATAACGTACGTGTGCTCGGTGGACAGGAAAGCGATGTCTACTACTCGATCCCCCGGCTGTTTTTCGCCTACGGTCTAGGCTGCGGAATGACCTTTCCGTTGTGGGTAGGTGCCACGGCGGTACTCGACGCACGGCGTCCTATGCCGAATGTCACGGCCGAGTTGTTTGGCCGTTTCAGGATAACCGTCTTTGCTGGGGTGCCCACTTACTATTCCGCGCTGTTGGCTTCAGAAGTGCTTGACGCGGCAGATGTGGGAAGCTTGCGGCGCTGCGTATCTGGCGGCGAAGCCCTACCCGAGGAACTTCAGCGACGTTGGATGAAAGTTTCACCGGTGCCGATCATTGATGGCATCGGTTCCACCGAAGCCCTTCATATCTACATTTCCAACACATTTGAAGACATTCGCCCCAACTCGAGCGGACGTGTTGTTCCAGGTTATCAATTGCGCATCACCGATGAAGCCGGAGAGGAGACTCACGGCGGTAGCCCGGGGCGCCTCTGGGTCAAGGGACCATCAGTGACACGGTGCTACTGGAATAACCCGGGGAAGACGGCATCTTCCATCATTGACGGCTGGCTCGATACGGGCGATGCGTATCTACGTGACGATGAGGGGTATTACTACTACTGCGGGCGCAACGACGACATGCTCAAGGTCGGCGGAATTTGGGTTTCGCCCTTCGAAGTGGAGGCCGCACTGATCTCGCACCCGCAGGTGATCGAAGCCGCCGTTGTCGGGCGCCCCGACGATGCTGGATTGGTCAAGCCTGAGGCGTGGATCGTTCTCAAGAACCCTGGGGCTGCCGGTGATGCACTTGCCGACGAAATCGTCACCTACTGCAAGAAAACCCTTGCTCCTTATAAGTATCCCCGCTGGGTCCACTTCGTGGAGATGCTGCCGAAAACGGCCACAGGCAAGATTCAGCGCTTCAAGCTCAGGAGCGCAGTACCTGGCTGATGTCGCAATTACCGAAACGATGTAGGAGACGCCAGATGCGTTTTGCTTCGATCCTATGCCTGCCACCGGATACTGAACTCCTGCGTCAGTCTGCACGCGATTTTTTCGAGGAGGCATTTTCGATTTAGCGCGCAGCGACACTTGGTCACTTGAGACGGCTTCCATGCGAATTTCAGCCGCCGTGTCGGTGCTCGTGGATAGGCTGGTATGGACATGACCTAAGGTTTTTTGCGGCGGGAGCGGTACGCCCTGGAACGATTACGTCGAGCGCGGGGAGATATTTACTGTCAGTGCCCCCGCAGAGGCGGATTGGTTCTCCGATCGGCAAAACGGCTCGCTTTCTGCCCTTGGACAATATGAATTTCGGCGAGCGATGACTTCGCTATTTACCCGGGGCGAACCGACGGCCACAGCGGTGGGGGTGTTGAAATGATTCTCAACGAGGAGCAATCGTTCATTCGTGAAACAGCTCGAAAAGTTGCGCGTGAACGCCTGGCGCCTACTGCGGCTATACGCGATCGTGATTGCCGTTTTCCTGCCGGGGAGCTCGCCGAGCTAGGCAGATTGGGCTTCATGGGCATGGTCGTACCACGGGCGTGGGGCGGTGCGGAAACCGATTATGTCTCTTATGTGGCGGCAATCATGGAAATTGCTGCCGGCGACGGTCCGATTTCGACCATCATGGGCGAACACACATCGGTGTGCTGCCTGCCGGTGCTCACCTATGGTACGGAGGAGCAGAAGAACCGCTTCCTTCGTCCTATGGCGCGTGGGGAGATGATTGGCTGTTTCTGCCTGACGGAGCCGGAAGCAGGATCCGACCCGGCCTCCATAAAGACGATAGCGCGCAAGGATGGCCGTTCGGGGTATGTCATCTCGGGTACTAAGCAATTCATCACGTCGGGGCGGAATGGGAGCGTGGGCATTGTCTTCGCCGTTACCGATCCAAACGCCGGCAAGAAGGGAATTTCAGCCTTCGTTGTGCCCACCAATACCCCGGGGTGGACCGTGACCCGCGTTGAGGAAAAGATGGGCCAGCGCTCGTCCGATACCTGCGCCCTTTCATTCGATGACATGTGGGTCCCCGCCGATAGCCTCTTGGGCAGAGAAGGCGAGGGGCTGCGAGTTGCGCTCTCCCACCTTGACGGCGGGCGCCTTGGCATCGCGGCCCAGTCGGTGGGTATGGGACGCGCCGCCTTTGAGCACGCATTGGGTTACGCCAAGGAACGTCGGCAGTTCGGCAAACTCCTCATCGAGCATCAGGCAGTCGCATTCCGCCTCGCCGATATGGCCACGCGGCTTGAAGCGGCCGAGCAGTTGGTGCTACACGTCGCGGCCATGCGTGATGCCGGATTACCCTGCTTCAAAGAAGCATCCATGGCGAAGGTGCTCGCGAGCGAAACGGCGGAGCGGGTCTGCTCGGATGCGATCCAGACTCTGGGAGGATACGGCTACCTGGCTGATTTTCCACTGGAGCGGATCTACCGGGATGTACGGGTCTGTCAGATATACGAGGGCACTGGAGACATGCAGCGATTGGTCATCGCACGTGCACTAACGGGATAAAGAGCGAGGATGCAACTGTGGTCCGTCTCCCGGGATAAAGCAATTTGCGTTTCTCATGCCCGGCATCGGTTATCGAATTGGTGGAGGTTGTCTTTCATTCGACAGTTTCTGATGCCGTTGAACGCGTAGTGGAGTTCTGCAATGCGATCGGGAAAGCACCGGTGATCCTGCGCAAGGAAATATTAGGTTTCATTGTGAATCGCATCTTTCGTGCTCCGATCCGCGAGTCCGTGACTCTCTATGAGGATGCGTACGCATCGGCCGAGGATGTCGATCTCGACGTGGTCAAGAGACTAGGTTGTCCGATATGCGCGCAGGATACAACAGAAATTGACGTTTTCTACCTGGCGCGAACGGATGAATACAACGAAACCGGTCTGGCTTCGGCCAAGCCCAACCGCATCGGCAAGGAGATGTACGCGGGGCAGCTGGGGCAAGAAGGCTGGTAAAGAATTCTGTACGTAAGAGGGAGGCAAGAAGTAATGATTACTCCGCGCGGCAAGAGACTCCAACTGTCGCATCTCCGAGACCTACGTTCGGCTTTGCCCGATGCGCCATGCATAGTACTCCACTCCGCGTGTGCCGAGCCTCCGCGCTTGGCTCAGCAACTGAGTGAAGCAGCCGAGGTGTTCCGCGGGGCGACCGTGTATGGGCTCATGCCGATGGGCGAAGCGCCCTATGCTGGCGTAGAGGCAACCGAGCATCTTTCGGTCCAGGCGCTGTTTCCGGGAAAGGGATTGCGTGAGCCGATCAATTCAGGCCGCGCTTCTTTTCGACGCTGCACGCTGTCGGAAATTCCGGCCCTTTTCGTAAGCGGTGAGATCAGGGCCGATCTCCTGCTACTACAGGTCTCTGCGCCAGACGAAAATGGGAGGATGTCTCTCGGGGTATCGGTCGACTATATGCGGGCGGTCCTCGCTCAGGATCCAATCGTCGTTGCGGAAGTGAACCCGCAGATGCCTTTTACCTGCGGAGACACGGCCTTGCTGCCCGAGGAGGTCGACTTCGTCATTAATGCGAATCGCGGCCCGCAGGTCGTGTGCCCAGCCGACACTGACGACATTGACCTGACAATCGCAGGACATATAGCAGGTCTCATCTCTTCTGGAGCTGTGTTGCAGACTGGCATCGGAGCCTTGCCGGACCTGGTGTTCACGGAACTGGGCCACCTATACGATTTGGGGATCCATAGCGGTGTCATCAGCGATGGCGTTCGGCCGCTGATCGAGCGCGGTGTTGTGACTAACGCAACGAAAAAGGTGTTGCCGGGTAAGACGGTTACAACGATGGCTGCAGGTACCCGATCCTTCTATGACTTCCTTGACCGTAACCCCCCGAGTTCGACAGTTACGCTCGCAAGTGCTTGTTTTTGCTAGAGCGCACTTTCAAAAATGCCACTACAACAGCGCCAACTGCTCCGGCGCCGTTGGCTTTTCGATTCCTAATGCATGAAGCACCTCGTTCTGCTCCGTGCTGAGCGTCGACACTCCCGCCACCGGCTCGCCGCCGTTCAGCCGCACCCGGTGATGCTGGATGCGCTGTAGTTGCTCGAGCGCGCGCTCGGGCGTGTAACCCGCGTCGGTGGCCTTAAGTCGGCTACGCATGACCCGATGCAGGATCAGCGCCATGAAGCAGATCGACGCGTGCGCGCGAATCCGCTCGGGCAGGCGGTGATACACCGGGCCGATCTCGATCTCGGACTTGAGCACCTTGAAGCCGCGCTCGATGTCGGCGAGCGACTTGTAGCGCTGAATCACGTTCTGTGCGGACAAGCCCTCGGCGTTGGTGACCAGCAGCAGCTTGCCGTCCATCATTTCGGCAAGGCGCTTCGCCTTGTCGTCGATGTGGTAGCTGAACAGCTCCTCTGCCAGATCCACCTTGAGGATGCGCGACAGGTGCGCTTCGCTGACCGCGTGGTAGAAGCGCGCCTTGGCGCCGCTGTCCGAGAGCTTGCGACCCCGGTGCTTCACGCCTTCATCCTGCTCGGTGAGCTTGCCCGTCCATTGGTCCGCCTGGCGGGTCAGCGCGTCGATACGCTCGTTGCGCTGCTCGGTCTTGGTGGCCGCAGCCACCGGGTCGTGCGCGACCACCAGCCTCAGCTCGTTCCAGGCCTGCTCCGCGATCACTTCCTGCGTGGCGGTGGCGCACTGCTGCTCGTGGAAGGGTTCGAGCAGCTCGATGAACTCGTTGTAGCGCCGACCGGGCACGGCGACGATGAACTCGAGCGGCTTGCCGCTGGCCAGGCGCACGGCTTTCAGCGCCTCCAGATTGTCCAGGCTGAGCAGCCCCCGGTCAGCGACCAGCACCAGGCGCTGCACCGACGGGAAGCGCTCGAGCACCTTGGTGAGCGTGGGCAACAGGGTCCGGGTCTCGGCCGTGCTGCCGTCGAACACCTCGTGGTAGATCGGCAGCCCCTCGGCGGTCTGCACCACGCCGAGCATGAACTGGCGGGCGATCAGTCCTTCCTTGGCCATGCCGTACTGGCGCACGTCGCCAGCCTGCTGGCTGAGTCCTTCGCTACGGATCGTGGTGAGGTCGTAGAACACCACCGACAGATCCTGGTCGATCAGTGGGTGCAGCAGCCCGGCGATCACCGCATCGACCTCATCCTGGTGGTCCATCAGGGCATCGAGACTGCGCAGCAACTGCTGGTGCGTGACCGCCTTCGGCCCGAAGTCGGGCAGCGCCACCGTCTGTACCCAGCGCAGCACGCCGAGCTTGGATTCCGGATCGCACAGGCGGTTGAGCACCATCAGGCGGATCAGCGCTTCTACATCCGTGTTCCGGCGCGTGCGCCGGAACACCCGACGCAGCCCCGAGAACCCGAGCGACTTCCACAGCTCGGTCAGCGCCCACACGTTACCGAGCGAGCGCGCGGACTCGAACGACACCGTCGGCGCCGGTGGCTTGGCGCCCATCGGTTCGCGGCCGGTGACCTTGAGCAGGCCGTTGATCACCGCGTCGAGCGAACCATCGACCTGCTCGGCACGGCCGAGCGTGGCGACGGTGCGCTTCTTCACCCGTCCCGCCTCGTCGCGATAGGACTCGACGAGCTGGACGTAGCGGCGGCCTCCCGAGGTGGTGAGCTTGACGTGCATGCCGCTACTTTACCCAGGCGCAAGGCCTCGTCAAGTCTGAAGGCGGATGTTGCAAACGTGCCACCACAGCACTTTTGCGATCATGGCCTTGAAACCCGCGCCGGTGCTGAAGGCACTTTCCGAAAAGGGGCGAAATTCGGGGTGAAGTGTCGAACCCCGGTAACCCGTTGGTCGAATTTCATCCCTGCTCGTTTACACACGCACTTGATGTCCTCGCGGCCATCGATGGGCTCGTTGCGATCAACAGCGTCCTGCAGGTCGACATAAATGGCAGTGCCAATGCCGAGCAGGTCGGCGATCGCGTGATCTCAACGCCCGGAGGACTGCCGGACTTTGCAAGGGGCGCATCAGCAGCGAAGGGCGGTATGAGCGTCATCGCACTCCGCGCCGCAACCAAAGGGGACGCGGTCAGCAACATTGTCACTGCGTTCGGCCGGGGAGTGCCTAGGACAGTAGGTGCGCAAGACATCGATTACGTGGTGACCGAGTATGGGGTTGCTCGACTGCGAAATAAATCGCCAGCACAGCGGGCACTGGAGCTCAGTGCCGTGGCACATCCGGATTTCCGAGCCGCGCTTCGGCGCGGCGAGACATTCAATAGAACGAAGGAGCATTCATGATCGAGTCGCTTGAGCTTACATCCATCCCCGCCGAGGACGAGGCTCTGCGAGCCTCTGTGCGTGCATTTCTTGACGAAGCGCTGGACGGGGTGCCGGCCGATGTCCGTGCCCGGTCCTGGATGGGCTACGACGCCGACTTTAGTCGCCGGCTCGCTGCGAAAGGGTGGCTCGGCTTGACCCTGCCGAAGGAATACGGCGGGGGCGGGCGAAGTTCGTTCGCGCGCTTTGTCGTCGTGGAGGAACTGCTCTCTGCCGGGGCTCCCGTCACCGCTCACTGGATTGCAGACCGCCAGAGCGGACCCTTGATCCACAAATATGGGTCCGAAGTGCAGAAGAAATTCTATCTGCCCCGAATCTGCCGAGGGGAAGCTTTTTTTTGCATCGGCATGAGTGAGCCTAACTCGGGTTCGGATCTCGCCAGCGTGACAACTCGGGCGGTCAGGACGGATAGCGGCTGGAAGCTGAACGGACGCAAGATCTGGACAACGAATGCCTACCGTTCCCATTACATGATTGCACTTGTGCGTACATCAGGGGAGCCTGCGGATCGGCACAAGGGCTTGTCCCAGATGATCGTCGATCTCTCCTTACAGGGCGTGACTGTGCGGCCGATCCATGACATTACGGGGGACGCTCATTTCTGTGAAGTCTTCTTCGACGACGTGATGCTCGGTGACGATGCGCTGATCGGTGCAGAGGGGTCCGGTTGGGAACAAGTGACGGCGGAACTTGCGTTCGAACGCAGTGGGCCGGAGCGCATTTATTCCACGCTGGTTCTCCTTGACGAGTGGTTTGCTTTCCTCGGTCGTGATATGCCTGTTGATGATGGGCACGTCGCGTTGCTCGGGCGCATGGCCAGCCAGCTATGCGTGCTGCGTGCGATGGCCATTTCGGTCACGGAAAAGCTGGCGCGGGGTGAGAGTCCAGTGGTTGAGGCCGCGCTAGTCAAGGACTTGGGGACGGAATTCGAGCAGCAGATGCCGCTCCTGATTGCTGACAGTCTGGGGGACGATCCGGATCGTCCGGTGCCATCCGTCCTGTTGAAAACCCTGGCATACGTGACACAAATTTCTCCTTCATTTTCTCTGCGAGGCGGCACGCGGGAAATCCTGCGCGGGATGATCGCCCGTGGGCTCGGACTTCGGTAGAGGACAGCGGTCATGCGAGAGATCATATTCGACGCGATGGAGCAACTGCTCGGTGATTGCTGTTCGCCGAATCATGTGCGCCGTATCGAGAGGGGGGAGGGAGGCCCGAAGGAACGTGCCGTACTTTGGCGGGCATTACAGGAGTCCGGCTTTACCGACGCCCTGGTGGCTGAAGCGAGAGGGGGGTCAGGATTGAGTCTGTCCGATGCCTATCCGATCGCGTTTGTTGCTGGTCGCCATGCCTTGCCGCTACCGTTGATGCAGACCATATTGGTTCGAGGAATCATGTCGGAGACCAATGCCGAACTTCCAGAAGGGTCGATAACGATTGCTGGAGACGTCTCGGTGACTCCGGACGGAACAGTCGTATCGAATTACGTACCGTTTGGTGAAGTGGCTGACTGGGTCTTGGTGGATTTCGGCGATCGGGCGCAGCTATTGCCTGCGACCGGTGCCCAAAGGCACATTGCCGGGGGGTACGGGAGCGTCAATGCCCGAATGCGATGGACCAACCCGTCGATTTCTGGCAACGAACTTCCCGGATCTCACTGGCGCGCCTATGGAGCGTGTCTGATTTCGGCAATGCTCGCCGGAGCCATGGAGCGGACGTTGAATATGACCATGGGCTATGCCAATGATCGAGTGCAATTCGGGAGGCCGATTGCAAAACTGCAAATCATCCAGCAGCAGGTCAGTGTCATGGCAGAGCAGGTTTTCGCGGCCAGAATGGCGGCCCAGGTCGGTTTTAGTACCGCGGGGACACGTCCCAAATTGATGGCTGCCGCTGTGGCAAAGCAACGCACCAGCGAGGCGGTCGGTACGGTGTCGTCAATTGCGCATTCCGTTCACGGCGCAATGGGGTTTACCGAGGAATATGATTTGCAACTTTTCACACGCCGGATGCACGAGTGGCGCCTCGCGTATGGAACCGAAGTCTATTGGTCAAAGATCATCGGGCGCGAACTGCTTGCCGCCGGTGAGTCACGAACTCTGGATTTCGTACGTCAGAGTCTTGCCGGTTGAGCTGTTCCATCCAACTTGATATTGAGAGACGAATAATGGGTAGTTTCCTGCTGTTCGAAAAGAACGGGCCTGTGGTCACGCTGACCATGAATCAGCCCGAACTCCGGAATGTGCTGACAGGCAATTCGGCTGTCGAAGACTTCGTCGATGCATGTTCCCGTATCGCCTGTGATCCGACCGTTCGTGCCGTCATCCTCACTGCTGCGGGAACGGTGTTTTGCGCGGGCGGAAATTTGAAGGATATGCGGCGTTATTCGGAGGAGAAAGTAGATCCGATCACGATCAGCGATGAATATCGACGTGGAATTCAGCGGCTCACGCTGGCACTCTACAATCTTGAGGTGCCTGTGATCGCGGCAGTAAATGGGGGGGCAATCGGTGCAGGATGCGACTTGGCATGCATGTGCGATATCCGAATCGCCGCTTCATCAGCATATTTCGCGGAGTCCTTTGTAAAGGTTGGGATTGTTCCGGGCGATGGGGGGGCTTGGTTACTGCCGCGTGTGGTAGGTCAATCGTGGGCGGCGGAAATGTCCTTCACGGGCGATCCAATTTCTGCGCAAGAGGCTCTCGACTGCGGCCTGGTGTCCCGTGTAGTGCCTGGCGAGGAGTTGCTGGAGGTGGCTAACAAGTTGGTGCAGCGTATTGTTTCCAACCCTGGCCCTGCATTGCGTATGACAAAACGGCTTCTGCGAGAGGGGCAGCACATGCGTTTGGAGTCCCTGTTGGAGCTTTCTGCAACCTACCAGGCGCTAGCTCACAAGACTTCAGAGCATGAGGAGGCTGTCGCGGCATTCCTGGAAAAACGGCATAGAGCCTAATGCTCACTGCGCTTCGCGTAGCCATCTTTAAAACCTGAATCCGTGTCATTGCCGGGTTAATAACAGGGAATTTAGTAAATACAAATGTCATAAGAATCTGACAAAATCGAAGCTGATCGTTGAAACAGAGTTGTTCAAGAAGTGGGTGAATAACCTTGCTTGCTGGCTTAATTATAAATTCGAAAGGAGACTTACATGAACACGCGGAAATCGATGCAGTGTGTGACTGGTGTGGTCGGAGTTGGTCTGATGGCCTTGCTGCCGCTGAGCGGAGCCTATGCGGCGGACAGGGTCAAGGTCGGCCTGATGCTGCCCTATACCGGGACCTACGCTTCAGTAGGCAATGCGATCACCAACGGGTTCAAGCAGTACGTGGCGGAGCAGGGCGGCAAGCTGGGCGGGCGCGAGGTCGAATACTTCGTCGTCGATGACGAGTCCGACGCCGCCAAGGCCACCGAGAACGCCAACAAGCTGGTCAAGCGCGACGAAGTCGATGTGCTCGTCGGCACGGTGCACTCGGGCGTGGCGCTGGCAATGGCCAAGGTCGCGCGCGACACCAAGACCCTGATGATCATCCCCAACGCCGGGGCCGACGAGCTGACCGGGCCGCTGTGCGCGCCCAACGTGTTCCGCGTGTCGTTCTCGGCCTGGCAGCCGGCCTACGCAATGGGCAAGGTGGTGGCCGAGCGCGGGCACAAGAACGTGGTCACGGTGACCTGGAAGTACTCGTTCGGTGAGCAGTCGGTGGCCGGCTTCAAGGAGGCCTTCGAACAGGCCGGCGGCAAGATCGCCAAGGAGCTCTACCTGCCCTTCCCGAACGTCGAGTTCCAGCCCTTCCTGACCGAGATCGCCGGCCTCAAGCCCGATGCGGTGTTCGTGTTCTTTGCCGGCGGCGGCGCGGCCAAGTTCGTCAAGGACTACGATGCGGCGGGGCTCATGAACAGCATCCCGCTGTACGGCTCGGGCTTCCTCACCGACGGCACGCTGGAGGCGATGGGCGGTGCGGGCGAGGGCGTGATGACCACCCTGCACTACGCCGACGGCCTCGATACCGAGAAGGACAAGGCGTTCCGCACCGGCTACGCCAGCGCCTACAAGGCACAGCCCGACGTCTATGCGGTGCAGGGCTATGACGCCGCCCAGCTCCTCGGCGCCGGCCTGGCCAAGGCGCCGGCGGGCAAGTTCGACAAGGATGCGGTGATGAAGGCGATGAGCGCGGCGACGGTCGACAGCCCGCGCGGTGCGTTCTCCCTGTCGAAGGCCAACAACCCGGTGCAGGACATCTACCTGCGCAAGGTCGAGGGCAAGGAGAACAAGGTCGTCGGCGTCGCCGCGCCCAAGCTCGCCGATCCGGCCCGCGGCTGCCGCATGAACTGATCGCTGCGCCGATCGCACCGCCTGCGCCGGCCGGGCCGGCGCAGGGTTTTCCGTTCCACGCACTTTCATCCACCGTATCCCGCCGCCCTGGGCGAGTCCGGGAGGGGGAGGCCCAAGCATGGATTTCGTTTCCTTCCTGATCCAGATCCTGAATTCGCTGCAGTACGGACTGCTGCTGTTTCTGGTGGCCAGCGGGCTGACGCTGGTGTTCGGGATCATGGGCATCATCAACCTGGCGCACGGCAGCTTCTACATGATCGGCGCCTACATGGCGTTCGCCCTCACCAGCGCCACCGGCAACCTGATGCTGGCGATCGTGCTCGGCATACCGCTGGCGTTCGCCTTCGGGGCGCTGCTCGAGAAGCTGCTGTTCGTACATCTGTACAAACGCGACCACCTGCAGCAGGTGCTGCTGACCTACGGGCTGATCCTGATCTTCGAGGAACTGCGCAGCCTGACCATGGGCGACGACGTGCACGGGGTGGACATCCCGGCGCTGTTCTCGGCCTCGATCCAGCTTTCGGACACCCTGTCCTACCCGGTCTACCGGATCGTGATCTCGGTGGTGTGCGTGGCCCTGGCCGCCGGACTGTGGTGGCTGATGCAGCGCACCCGGCTGGGGATGATGATCCGCGCCGGCTCGCACAACCGCGAAATGGTGCAGGCGCTCGGCGTCAACATCGACCTGCTGTACCGCAACGTGTTCGCCCTCGGCGTGGCGCTGGCCGCGCTCGCCGGCATGCTCGCCGCGCCGGTGTCCTCGGTGTATCCGGGGATGGGCGGCAACGTGCTGATCATCTCCTTCGTGGTGGTGGTGATCGGCGGCATCGGTTCGGTGTGGGGGGCGCTGGTGGCGGCGCTGCTGGTGGGCTTTACCGACACCTTCGGCAAGGTGCTGGTGCCCGAGTTCGCCGGACTGGGGGTGTACCTGGTGATGGCGGTGGTGCTGCTGTGGCGCCCCGAAGGCATCTTCAAGAAAGGCTAGGCGATGAATTCCAGACTCCCGCTGTTTCTACAACTGCTCGCGCTGCTCGTGCTGATCGCCTATCCGCTGTACGGCTCGAGCTTCTACGTCGAGATGCTGGCCAAGACCCTGGTGATGGCGATCTTCGCCATGAGCCTGGCGTTGCTGGTCGGCTTCACCGGGCTGGTGAGCCTCGGGCACGCGGCATATTTCGGCATCGCCGCCTACGTTGTGGCGCTGGTGACGCCCAAGTACGACCCGGCCAGCTTCTGGTTCGCCTTCCCGGCCTCGGTGCTGGCCGCGGCGCTGGCCGCGCTCGTGATCGGGCTGTTCGTGCTGCGCACCAAGGGCATCTACTTCATCATGGTGACGCTGGCCTTCGCCCAGATGGCCTACTACATCTTCCACGACACCCCGCTGGGCGGAGGCTCGGACGGGATCTACCTGAACTTCAAGCCCGATGCGGCGATCGGCAGCTGGGTGCCGTTCGACCTGAACGAGCCGCTGCAGATGTACTACTTCATCCTGGCGGCGATGGTGGCGGTGTTCGTGCTCCTGAAGCTGGTGTTGCGCTCGCCGTTCGGGCGCGTGCTGGCGGGCATCCACAGCAACGAGCACCGCATGCAGTCGCTGGGCTACGCCACCTTCCGCTACAAACTGGCCGCGTTCACGCTGGCCGGCGCGCTGGCCGGGGTGGCGGGCTTCCTGTACGCGGTGCTGTTCGGCTTCGTCACTCCCGAGTACCTGTCCTGGCACCAGTCGGGCAACGTGCTGATGATGGTGATCCTGGGCGGCATGGGCAGCCTGGCGGGGGCGGCGGCCGGGGCGTTCGCCTTCATCGGCCTGCAGGAGCTGTTTACCGACCTGAGCAAGCACTGGCAGCTGCTGATGGGCAGCGTGATCGTGCTGGCGGTGCTGTTCATGCCGGACGGGTTGGCCGGGCTGCCCAAGCGGGTGATCCGCATGATCAACTGGGGAGAGGACAAGAATGGCTGAGGCAATGCTCGTGGCCGACCGTCTGACCCGCCACTTCGGCGGGCTGACGGCGAACGAAGAAGTGTGCATCACGCTCGAGCGCGGCACGCTGCACGCCTTGCTCGGCCCCAACGGCGCGGGCAAGTCGACCTGCATCAACATGCTCTCGGGCGATCTGCCGCCCTCGTCCGGGCGCATCCTGCTCGGCGGCAAGGACATCACCCGGCTGTCGGCGGCGGCGCGCTCGCACCTGGGGATCGGGCGCAGCTACCAGCGCACCAACATCTTCCCGCAGTTCACCGTGCTCGAGAACTGCCGCCTGGCGGCGCAGTCGCGCCGGCCGCGGCCGTGGAAGATCTTCACCGACGCCCAGCGCCTGGGCGACACCGTCGAGCGCGCGCGCGCGGCGGTCGCCGAAGCCGGGCTGGGCGGGCGCGAGGCGCGGGTGGCGGGCACGCTGTCGCACGGCGAGCAGCGCCAGCTCGAGATCGCGATGGTGCTGGCGACCGACGCCAAGGTGCTGCTGCTCGATGAGCCGCTGGCAGGAATGGGCTCGGAGGAGTCGGCGAAGATGGTCGAGCTGCTCCGGGGGCTCAAGGACGGGCGCGCGATCCTGCTCGTCGAGCACGACATGGACGCGGTGTTCGCGGTCGCCGACACGATCACGGTGATGGTCAACGGTGCGGTGCTCGAATCGGGCCCGCCGGCGCAGATCCGCAACAGCGCCGAGGTGCAGGCCGCTTACCTGGGAGAGGACGAACATGTCTGAGACGCTGCTCGAAGCGCACGACCTGCACACCTACTACGGTTCGAGCCACATCCTGCACGGGGTCGATTTCCACATCGCCAAGGGCGAGGCGCTCGGCCTGATGGGGCGCAACGGCATGGGCAAGACCACGCTGATCCGCTCGATGCTGGGGCTGGTGCGTCCGCGTCACGGCACGGTCAAGGTCAATGGCGACGACATGACCGGGGCGAGCACGCACCGGATCGCGCTGCGCGGCATTGCCTACGTGCCCGAGGGGCGGGGGATCTTCCCCAACCTGAGCGTGCGCGAGAACCTGATCATGGCCGCGCGCGCCGGCGTCGACGGCCAGCGCGCGTGGACCTTCGAGCGCGTGATGGAGACCTTCCCGCGCCTGGGCGAGCGCCTGTCCAACGGCGGCGGCCAGCTCTCCGGGGGCGAGCAGCAGATGCTCACCATCGGCCGTGCGCTGATGACCAACCCCGACCTGCTGATCCTGGACGAAGCCACCGAGGGCCTGGCGCCGCTGATGGTGAAGGAAATCTGGAACGTGGTCCGCACCATCCGCGACACCGGCATCGCCACCGTAATCGTGGACAAGAACCACGCCGCGGTGACCGCGCTCACCGACCGCTCGATGATCCTGGTCAAGGGCCAGGTTGTCTTCGACGGCCCCAGCGCCGCCGTGCGCAACGACCCGGAACTGATCCAGAAGCATCTCGGCGTCTAAAAAAACACGCAGGGGGCCGCCCATCGGGCCGGCTCCCGCATCGGCCGCCCGCCAAGGGCGGCACCCCAGACGGAGTTTGTTCACGATGAAGACAGTCGGTATCGGCGGCACCCGCCTCGAATACGTCCGGTTGCCCTCGGCACATCCGCGCGAGGGCGCCCCCGCGATCGTTTTTCTCCACGAAGGGCTGGGCTCGGTGGCGATGTGGCGCGATTTTCCGCAGCGCGTCGCCGATGCGACCGGATGCGAGGCCATCGTCTATTCGCGCGCCGGCTACGGCCGCTCCGGTCCGGCGACGCTGCCGCGCACGGTGCGCTACATGCACGACGAAGGGCTGACGGTGCTGCCGGCGCTGCTCGCCGAACTGGGCGTCGAGCGCCCGCTGCTGTTCGGCCACTCGGACGGCGGCTCGATCGCGCTGATCTGCGCGGGGGGGACCGACGTTGCGCTCGCCGGGCTGATCCTGATGGCGCCGCACGTGATCGTCGAGGACATTTCGGTTTCGAGCATCGCCGCCGCCGGGCAGGCGTGGACCACGACCGACCTGCCGTCCCGTCTGGGGCGCTACCACCATGACGTCGAGGCGGCCTTTCGCGGCTGGAACGACATCTGGCTGCACCCGGATTTCCGCGCCTGGAACATCGAGCAATATCTGCCGCGCATCACCGTGCCGGTGCTGGCGATCCAGGGCGAGGATGACGAGTACGGCACGATGACGCAGATCGAGCGCATCGCCGCGCAGGCGCGCGACGTCGAACTGTGCCGCCTCGCCGATTGCCGGCATTCGCCGCACAAGGACCAGCCGCAGGCGGTGCTCGACACCGTCGCCGCTTTTGTCGAGCGCGTGCTCGAAGACTGAATACCGGATGGCGAGGACATCCTGTACCCCACTCATGAACGGAAGCACGACCGCGCTCCGCGTCCGGCTTGCGCCGGCGCGGAGACGGCGATGATTCCGCCGCTGTTCCCCTCGTCACATGCGGGCATTTGCCCCTCACGGAGAGTCACCATGGCCCAATACCAATGCAGTGCATGCTATTTCCCCTACGATGAGGCTGAAGGCCTGCCCGAGCACGGCATCCCTGCCGGCACGCGGTGGGCGGATGTGCCGGCCGATTTCGTCTGCCCCGACTGCGGCACGCCGAAGTCGAACTGGATGGAACTGAACACCGACTGAACCGGGCTTCACGGGGGGCGTCACCCGCGCCCCGGAGGCTTTTCCCGAGTCCCCTTTCTGGAGATGGACGTGGCAGCACTTTCGACCTCGACCCGCATCGCCGTCATCGGCGCCGGCGCCATGGGCAGCGGCATCGCCCACGTGGCGGCCCGCGCCGGCCACACGGTTTATCTGTACGACATGAATGCGGAGGCGGTTGCGCGCGGCCGCGACGCGATCGGCAAGGACCTGCGCTTTCTCGTCGGCAAGGGCAAGCTCGCCGAAGCCGAAGCCGAGGCGGTGCTGGCGCGGGTGATCGGCAGCAGCCGCATCGACGATCTCGCCGATGCCGGTCTGCTGATCGAGGCCATCGTCGAGAACCTCGAGGTCAAGCAGAAGCTGTTCCGCCAGCTCGAAGAGTTGGCCGGGCCGCAGGCGATTCTCGCCACCAATACCTCGTCGCTGTCGATCACCGCGATGGCTGCGGCGCTGGCGCGCCCGGAGCGGCTGGCCGGAATGCACTTCTTCAACCCGGCACCGCGCATGGCGCTGGTCGAGATCGTCTCCGGGCTCGCCACCGACCCCGCGGTCGCGGGCACGCTGTACGACACCGCGAAGGCCTGGGGCAAGACGCCGGTGCATGCGAGCTCGACCCCGGGCTTCATCGTCAACCGTGTCGCCCGTCCCTATTACGCCGAGGCCCAGCGCGTGCTCGCCGAGCGTGCCGCCGCCCCGGCGACGCTGGATGCGGTGCTGCGCGAAGCCTGCGGCTTCCCGATGGGGCCGTTCGAGCTGATGGACCTGATCGGCCACGACGTCAATTACGCGGTGACCCATTCGGTGTTCGACGCCTACCACGGCGACCGCCGCTACACCCCGAGCCTGATCCAGCGCGAGCTGGTGCTGGCCGGGCGCCTCGGGCGCAAGTCGGGGCAGGGCTTCTACGACTACCGCGACGGAGCGGAAAAACCGGCGCCGGCGGCGGAGCCCGCGGCGGCGGCGCTGCCGGCGCTCGCCGTCCACGGCCGCCTCGGCGTCGCCGAGCCGCTGGTGGCGCGTCTCGCGCAGGCTGGCATCGCCGTCGAGCGCTGCGCGGCGAGCGCGGCCGAGGAAGGCGGCGAGCTGCGCATCGGCATGGCGCGCCTGGCCCTGTCCGACGGCCGTACCGCCACCCGGCGGGCGCACGAGGAAGGGACGCCGGAGCTGGTGCTGTTCGATCTCGCGCGCGACTACGCGAGCACGCCGCGCCTGGCCCTGGCCCGCGCCGACCAGTGCAGCGATGCCGCCTGGCAGGCGGTGGTCGGCACCCTGCAGGCCGCCGGGATCGCGCTCAGCCGGGTCGACGACGTCGCCGGTCTGGTGGCGCTGCGCACGGTGTGCATGCTCGCCAACGAAGCCGCCGACTGCGTGCTGCAGGGCATCGCCACCGCGGCCGACATCGATACCGCGATGCGCAACGGCACCAACTACCCGGAAGGGCCGCTGGCCTGGGCCGACCGCCTCGGCACGCCCTTCGTCGCCCGCGTGCTGGAGAATCTGCGTGCGCATTACGGCGAGGAGCGTTATCGTCTGTCTCCGCTGATCGCCCGCCGCGCCCTGACCGGCGCGCCCCTGCACTGAGCATCCGAAGACCGGCTCCGGCGGGACGGTGCCCGGCGCCAGGGAGCGGCATCGCCGCCGCTGCGCCCGGGGGGCACCGCCCCGTGCGCAGCCCGGCAACCTGCTCCGAGGAGAGCCCCATGTCTGCCCGTTCCGCGATGCGCGGACCCACGCGTGTCCCGCTGTCCGAAACCGCGCGTGATGCCGCGCGCGCCGCGCTTGCCGGCGAGGCGCCGCGCCGCGAGCGCCTGATCGAATACCTCCACCGCCTGCAGGACGCGCACGGTGCGCTCCACGCCGAGCACCTCGCCGCCCTTGCCGAAGCGCTGCAGCTGGCGCGCGCCGAAGTGTTCGAGGTCGCGACCTTCTATCACCACTTCGACTTCGTTGCCGAGGGCGGCGCCGCGCCGCCGGCGCTCACCGTGCGCGTGTGCGATTCGCTCGGCTGTGCGATGGCCGGCGGCGCGGAACTTGCCGCCACGCTCGCAACGCGGCTCGGCGCCGGGGTGCGGGTGCAGCGCGTGCCCTGTGTCGGGCGCTGCGACAGCGCGCCGGTCGCGGTGGTCGGGCAACGGCCGGTGCTGCACGCCGATGTCGACACCGTCGCCGCGGTCGTTGCCAGCGGCGAGCGTGAAGAAGTGCTGCCCGCTGCGATCCGCTTCGAGGCCTACCGTGCCGCTGGCGGCTACGCGCTGTGGGAGGCGGTGCGCAGCGGCGCGCGCGATCCCGCGTCGGTCGTCGCCGCGCTCGACGCGGCCGGCCTGCGCGGGCTGGGCGGCGCCGGCTTTCCCGCCGCGCGCAAGTGGCACACGGTCGCGGCGCAGCCGGCGCCGCGCCACATGGCGGTCAATATCGACGAAGGCGAGCCGGGCACCTTCAAGGACCGCCACTACCTGTCGACCGATCCGCACCGTTTCATCGAAGGCATGCTGATCGCCGCCCGGGTGGTCGGCATCGCCGCGATCTGGATCTACATCCGCGACGAATACCCGGCGCTGCGCCGGCTGCTCGCCGAGGAGCTCGAGCGCGTGCGCGCCGAATGGCCGGAGCTGCCGCCGATCGAGCTGCGCCGCGGGGCCGGCGCCTACGTCTGCGGCGAGGAGTCGGCGATGATCGAGTCGATCGAAGGCAAGCGCGGCATGCCGCGGCTGCGTCCGCCCTATGTCGCCGAAGTCGGCCTGTTCGGCCGTCCGACGCTGGAGCACAACCTCGAGACGCTGTGGTGGGTGCGCGACACCGTCGAAACGAGTGCCGAGCGCGGCGCCGAATGGTTCGCGCGCCACGGCCGCCACGGCCGCAAGGGCCTCAGGAGCTTCTCGGTCAGCGGCCGCGTGGCCCGGCCCGGCGTCGTCGTCACCGATGCCGGGATCACCCTGCGCGAGCTGATCGACGAGCACTGCGGCGGCATGCTCCCCGGCCACGAACTGTACGGCTACTTCCCCGGTGGCGCCTCGGGCGGCATCCTGCCCGCGCGGCTGGCCGACGTGCCGCTCGACTTCGACACCCTGGCGCCCTACGGCTGCTTCATCGGCTCCGCGGCGATCGTCGTGTTCTCGCAGCACGACCGCGCACGCCTGCTCGCAGAAAATGCGATGGCCTTCTTCGCCGACGAATCCTGCGGCCAATGCACGCCGTGCCGGGTCGGTACGGCGAAGGCGGTAGAGCTGATGAAGGCACCCGCGTGGGACGCCGGGCTCCTCACCGAACTCGGCAGGACGATGATGGACGCTTCGATCTGCGGCCTCGGCCAGGCCGCGCCGAACCCGATGCAGTCGGTGCTGCGCTTCTTCCCGCATGAGGTCGGAGGCGCGCGCGCTGGCGCTGCAGCGGGCGCTTCGCCGACGACTTCCGATGCGGGCGCCGCCCCTCCGGGGCCGCATGCAGACGACACGAGGAGCGCATGATGAACGCCACCGACCGGATCCGCTTCGAGCTCGATGGCCGCGACATCGACGCCGCCCCCGGCGAATCGATCCTGCAGGCCGCGCAGCGCGCCGGCGCGGACATCCCGCACCTGTGCTACACGGACGGACTGCGCGCCGACGGCAACTGCCGCGCCTGCGTGGTCGAGATCGACGGCGAGCGCGTGCTCGCCCCCTCGTGCTGCCGCGCGCCCAAGCCGGGGATGAAAGTGAAGGCCGCAAGCGAACGCGCACGCGCCTCGCAGCGCATGGTGCTGGAGCTGTTGCACGCCGACGTCCCGGCCGAGGTCGAGAAGGCGGACTCCGAACTTGCCCACTGGTGTGAGGCGCTCGGCGTCGTGGAGCCCCGCTTCGCCCCCCGCGCCAATCCCGTGCCCGAGCGCAGCCACCCCGGCATCGCCGTCGATCTGGCCGCCTGCATCCAGTGCACGCGCTGCCTGCGCGCCTGCCGCGAGGTCCAGGTGAATGACGTGATCGGCCTCGCCCGCCGCGGCGCCGACACCTCGATCGTGTTCGACTTCGACGTGCCGATGGGGGACTCGAGCTGCGTTGGCTGCGGCGAATGCGTCCAGGCCTGCCCGACCGGCGCGCTGCAGCCGGCGGCGCTGCTCGAGGCCACCGCCGCGCCCGCGTCGAGCTACCGTCCGACCCGGCAGGTCGATTCCCTGTGCCCCTACTGCGGCGTCGGCTGCCAGGTGCGCTACCACGTCGCCGGCGAGGGCGCGGCGCAGCGCATCGTCTTCGCCGAGGGCGGCGACGGCCCGGCCAACGCCGGCCGCCTGTGCGTAAAGGGGCGCTACGGCTTCACCTACAGCCGCAACCGCGAGCGCCTGACCACGCCGTTGATCCGCCGTCCGGAAGTGCCCAAGGGAACGGTGGTCGATCCGGCCGCTCCGCTGACTGCGTTCCGTGAAGCGAGCTGGGATGAGGCGCTCGACGCCGCCGCCGCCGGGCTGCTGCGGATCCGGCACGCCCACGGCCCGCACGCGCTCGCCGGCTTCGGTTCGGCCAAGGGCAGCAACGAGGAGGCCTACCTGTTCCAGAAGCTGGTGCGGACCGGTTTCGGCACCCACAACGTGGACCACTGCACGCGCCTGTGCCACGCCTCGTCGGTGGCCGCGCTGCTCGAAGGGATCGGCTCGGGCGCGGTGTCCAATCCGGTGCGCGACGTCGACTTCGCCGACGTGATCATCGTCATCGGCGCCAATCCGGCGGCCAACCACCCGGTGGCGGCGAGCTTCATCAAGAACGCGGTGAAGGGGGGCAACCACGAGGGCCAAAGCGGCGGCAACCGCGGCGGCGCGAAGCTGGTGCTGATGGACCCGCGCGCGACCCCGCTCGCGCGCCATGCCTGGCGCGTGCTGCAGTTCCGCGCCGACGCCGATGTCGCCCTGCTGCTGTCAATGGCGTGCACGATCATCGAGGAAGGACTCACCGACGCGGACTTCATCGCCGCCCGTACCGAAGGCTTCGAGGCCTTCCGTGACGCCGCGCTGAATTATCCGCCCGAGCGCACCGCGGCGCTCACTGGCATCGCTGCCGCCACCGTGCGCGAGGTCGCGCGCGCCTACGCGCGCGGGCCGAACAGCATGATCCTGTGGGGGATGGGGGTGTCGCAGCACACCCACGGCACCGACAACGTGCGCGCGCTGATCGCGCTGGCGCTGATGACCGGTCAGATTGGCCGCCGCGGCACCGGCCTGCACCCGCTGCGCGGCCAGAACAACGTCCAGGGCGCCTCCGACGCCGGCCTCATCCCGATGATGCTGCCCGACTACCAGAAGGTGGCCGACCCCGCGGTGCGGGCGCGCTTCGAGGCGCTGTGGCAGGCGCCGCTGGCGCAGACCCCCGGCCTCACCGTGGTCGAGATCATCGATGCCGCCTGCGCCGGGCAGATCCGCGGCATGTACATCGAAGGCGAGAACCCGGCGATGTCCGACCCCGATCTCGCCCACGCCCGCGAAGGCCTGGCAAAGCTCGAGCACCTGGTGGTGCAGGACATCTTCCTGACCGAGACCGCGATGTTCGCCGACGTCGTGCTGCCGGCTTCGAGCCTGTTCGAGAAGGGCGGCAGCTTCACCAACACCGACCGCCTGGTGCAGCTCGCGCGTCCGGTGCTGCCGCTGCCGGGCGAGGCCCGCCCGGACTGGTGGATCATCCAGGAGATCGCCCGCCGGATGGGGCTGGGGTGGGATTACCCCGGCCCGGGGGCGGTGTTCGACGAGCTCGTGCAGGCGATGCCCAGCCACGGCGGGATGAGCTGGGCGAAGCTCGAGGCTGAGGGCGCGATCGTGGCGCCGAAGCTCGCCGCCGATGCGCCGTCCGAGCCGGTGCTGTTCCAGGCGTGCTTTCCGACCGCCAACGGGCGCGGTCGCTTCGTCGCGGTGGCGCCGCTGCCGGCGGCGGAGCTGCCCGACGAGGACTACCCGATGGTGCTGATCACCGGGCGTGTGCTCGAACACTGGCACACGGGGTCGATGACGCGCCGCGCCGAGGTGCTCGATGCGCTCGACCCGGACCCCTGGTGCGCGGTCCATCCGGCCGATCTCGCCCGCCTCGGCGTGGCGACGGGCGGGCGGGTGGCGCTGCAGACCCGGCGCGGGCGCATCGAGCTCGAGGCGAGGGCGGACGAGGGCGTGCGCGCCGGCACCGTGTTCATGGCGTTCTGCTACCGCGAGGCGGCGGCCAACTTGCTGACCCAGCCTGCGCTCGACCCCTTCGGCAAGATCCCGGAGTTCAAGTACTGTGCGCTGCGGGTCGAGGCGGTGTCCTGAACGTCGTCGCCTCGAGTCCATTTCGCGTATTGCGGCGGGGTGTGTGCTGCAGGCGGGGGCTCATCTGTTGTATCTTATAGAAGACTTTTGTCCGCTGGTCTTGACCCACGCGCCGATCGATCGCATGCTTTTTCGGCTGCGCGTGGTGCGCAGGACGAGCGTTGATCAATATCCTTGTCGAAGAGAGCCCGAGAAATGACCGAACGAGTGACGTGCCAGCGCCTTCAGGTCGCTGCAAACCTGAAGCGTTTCATTGAAGAAGAAGCCCTGCCCGGCAGCGGTGTCGATGCGGTAGCGTTCTGGTCCGGTTTCGATGCGCTGATCCACGCGCTGGCACCGAAGAACCGCGCCCTCCTCGCCGAGCGCGAGCGCCTGCAGGCCGAGATCGATGCCTGGCACCGTGCCCACCCCGGTCCGATCGCCGACATGGCGGCCTACCGCGCCTTCCTCGAATCGATCGGCTATCTGCTGCCGGTGCCGGCCGATGCCCGGATCACGACCACCAACGTCGATGACGAGCTCGCGCTGCAGGCCGGCCCGCAGCTGGTGGTGCCGGTGATGAACGCACGCTACGCGCTCAATGCCGCCAATGCGCGCTGGGGCTCGCTGTACGACGCGCTGTACGGCACCGATGCAATTGCGCAGACCGATGGGGCCGGCCTCACCGCCGGCTACAACCCGGTGCGCGGGGCGAAGGTCATCGCCTTCGGCCGTCAGGTGCTCGACCAGGCTGCGCCGCTTGCCGGGGCTTCGCACGCCGACGCGACCGCCTACGCCGTGGCCGGCGGCAAGCTCGTGGTGACGCTGGGCAACGGCAGCACCACCGGGCTGCAGCAGGCGGACAAGTTCGCCGGCTACCAGGGCGAAGCCGCCGCGCCGAAAGCGGTGCTGCTGAGGAACAACGGCCTCCACATCGAGATCCAGATCGACCGCGCCGGGGCGATCGGCAAGGGCGATGCCGCCGGGGTGAACGACCTCCTGCTCGAAGCCGCGCTGTCGACGATCATGGACTGCGAGGACTCGGTCGCCGCGGTCGATGCCGAGGACAAGCTCGTCGTCTATCGCAACTGGCTCGGGCTGATGGCCGGCACCCTCGAGGATACGTTCGAGAAGGGCGGCAAGCCGATGACCCGCCGCCTCAACGCCGACCGTGAATACACCGGCGCCGACGGCAAGGCGCTCGCGCTGCACGGGCGCTCGTTGCTGTTCGTGCGCAACGTCGGCCACCTGATGACCAATCCGGCGATCCTCGACGGCGCCGGCAACGAAGTGCCCGAAGGCATCATGGACGCGGTGGTGACGACGCTGATTGCCAAGCGCGACCTCGAACGCAAGGGCAACTCGCGCCGCGGCAGCATCTACATCGTCAAGCCCAAGATGCACGGCCCGGCCGAAGTCGCCTTTGCCGACGAGCTGTTCACCCGCGTTGAGCAGCTGCTCGGCCTGCCGGCCCACACCGTCAAGCTCGGCATCATGGACGAGGAGCGCCGCACCAGCGTCAACCTGGCCGCCTGCATCGCCGCCGCGCCGGCCCGCGTGGCCTTCATCAACACCGGCTTCCTCGACCGCACCGGCGACGAGATGCACACCGCGATGGAAGCCGGCCCGATGATGCGCAAGGGCGAGATCAAGAACAGCAAGTGGATCGCCGCCTACGAGCGCCGCAACGTGCTGATCGGGCTGGCCGCCGGGCTGCGCGGGCGCGCCCAGATCGGCAAGGGGATGTGGGCAATGCCCGACCTGATGGCGGCGATGCTCGAGCAGAAGGTGAACCACCCGAAGTCGGGCGCGAACACCGCCTGGGTGCCGTCGCCCACCGCGGCGACCCTGCATGCGCTGCACTACCACCAGGTGAGCGTGGCTGCGGTGCAGCAGGAGATCGAGAAGCTCGACCTGAACCAGGAAGCCGCCGCGCTGCTCGACGACCTGCTCACCATTCCGGTGGTGGCGAAGGCCGGGTGGAGCGCCGCCGAGCGCCAGCAGGAACTCGACAACAACTGCCAGGGCATCCTCGGCTATGTGGTGCGCTGGGTGGAGCAGGGCGTGGGCTGCTCCAAGGTGCCCGACATCAATGACGTCGGCCTGATGGAGGACCGCGCCACCCTGCGCATCTCCAGCCAGCACATCGCCAACTGGCTGCGCCACGGCGTGGTCGGCGCCGAGGAGGTCGAACAGACCCTGCAGCGGATGGCCGCGGTGGTCGATGGGCAGAACGCCGGCGATCCGGCCTACCGCCCGATGGCGCCGAATTTCGACGACTCGGTGGCCTACCAGGCCGCGCGCGCGCTGATCTTCGAAGGCTGCACCCAGCCCAGCGGCTACACCGAGCCGCTGCTGCACCGCTACCGCCAGCAGTTCAAGGCCAAGGTCGGCGGCTGATCGCCGATTCCGCGCGCTGTGCAGTGACGACCGGACCGGCGCAAGCCGGTCCGGTCGTTTACGCCATCGTGTTTCAGAGGGATCAGGGTTTCATCGTTTCGGCCACATAGCGGCGCACGCGCGGCGGCTCCGGCCCCAGGTGGAAGGCGAGGCGTTGCGCGCGCAAGCCGATGTCGGCGGCGGTGAAGCGCTCCAGCCGGCGCTGATGTTCGACCCAGTTCTCGTCGAGGAAGTATTCGATGTAGCGCCCGGGCAGCGTGGTGTCGCGGAACAGCCCCCATGACAGCGCCCCCTGGCGCAGCCGCGCGCGCCGGGTCTGCTGCATGATCATGTTGAAGGCGGCCGCCTGTGCGGGGTCGATCAGGTATTCGATCGTCACCATCACCGGGCCTTCGTCGGGATCGATGTCGATCATCGGTTCGCCCACGCTCACCGTCGGCCGTGCTGGTGTCATGTCCTCGTCGCCGCCGCCGCCGACGCTCAGTCCGCGGGAGAACCAGGTGAACAGCGGGCCGAGTGCGGAGGCGGTGAGGATCGCAATCGCGAGCGTGGCGTGGCTGGCGACATACCCCCAGAGTGCGGCGCCGGCAGCGCTGCCACCCATCAGGGCCATCTGATAGATCGACATCCCGCGTGCACGGACCCAGTTCGGCAGCGCGGTCTGGGCGGCCACGGCGAGGGCGTTGGCGGTCAGGACCCAGGCCGCGCCCGCCAGAGCACAGGCAGGCAGGGCGGCCGCCAGCACCGGGGACAGCGCCACTGCGGCCGCAGCCAAAGCGTGGATGCAGCTTCCCCACAGGATGAAGGCGTCGCTGTGGATGCCGCGGCGAAGACGTGGCAGAAAGAGTGCGGTGAGGATCGCGCCGACCCCCATCGCCGCAAGCAAGGCGGTGAAACCGCCGGCGCCGGCGCCGAGTTCGCGGGCGAGCAGCGGCAGCAGGGCGAGCAAGGCGCTCGACTGGAGAAAGAAGACGCAGGCCCGAAGCAGGACGATGCGCATGCGCGGCGATTGGGCAACGTGCTGGACGCCGACCCGCATCGCCCCGAAGAATCGCTCGCCGGGCAGGGCGCTGGCGCGTGGCTGCGCCTTCCAGCGCAGGATCAGGGCGAAGGCGAGCAGCGACATCGCTGCGTTGACGATGAACACGATGTGGCTGCCGGCACTGGCGATCAGGGCCCCGGCCACGATCGGTCCGATGATGCGCGACATGTTCATCGCGATGCCGTTGAGGGCCAGGGCGCTCGACAATTCGTGGCGCGGCACGATATCGGGAACGATGGCGGCGAACACGGGCCAGCGCATTGCCATGCCGATGCCGTTGGCAAATGTCAGGGCGAGCAACAACGGCGCCGTGAGCAGCTCCGCCAGCGACAGCGTGGCGAGGACGGCGGCGATCGCGGCGACCCAGAGCTGGGTGAAGGCAAAGTAGCGGCGGCGGTCGACGATGTCGGCAAGCGCCCCGCTGGGCAGGCCGAGGAGGAATACCGGCAGGGTGGAGGCGGCCTGCACCAGGGCCACCATGACGACGCTGTCGGTCAGTGAGGTCATCAGCCAGGCGCTGGTGACCTCGTTCATCCACATCGTGATGTTGGCGGTCAGCCAGGCCAGCCACAGCATCCGGAACACCGCTCCGCGCAATGGGGTCAGCGCGGAAGGGGGGGATGGTGCAGCGGCAGGCCTATCGCTCATGTCGGCCGGGGAGGCGGGTCGGGCGGCGCCGCCGCCGGTATCGGGGTGAAAGGGGGGGGAGCGGTGCCGGGTGCGGTCACCAGAGCTGCCACCACGGCTTGTCGCTCACCGGACCGCCGCGGAAGTAGGCGCTGTCGGGGAAGTTGGCGTGCATGATGCGGTCGGCGTCGTCGCGCAGCGTGCTCATGCCGAGTGCGTCGTAGCTCTTGACCAGCAGGAACAGCGCTTCCTCGATGGCGGGAGACTGCGGGAAGTTCGTGACCGCGGTCTGGGCGCGGTTGATTGCCGCCACGTAGGCGCCGCGGTTGTAGTAGTAGCGCGCCACGTGGACTTCGTGCGAGGCGAGCGAATTCACCAGGTACTGGATCCGGGCGTGCGAATCTTCGGCGTAGCGGCTTTCCGGGAAGCGCCGGGTCAGCTCGCGAAAGCTCTCGAAGGCTTCGTGCGCGCCCTTGGGGTCGCGTTCGGAAAGGTCCTGGCGCGACAGGTTGGCAAGCAGGCCGAGGTCTTCGTTGAAATTCACCAGCCCCTTCAGGTAGTACGCGTAGTCCACGTGGGGATGGTTGGGGTGAAGCTTGATGAAACGGTCGGCCGCAGCGAGCGCGAGCGCCTGTTCGCCCTGCTTGTAGTAGGCGTAGGCGACTTCGAGCTGGGCCTGCTGGGCGAAGCGGCCATAGGGGTAGCGCGCCTCGAGCTTTTCGAACAGGGTGATGGCGCGGTCGTAGGCGCCCTCGCCCATCGAGGTCTTGGCCTCGGAGTACAGCGTCTGGGCATTCCAGCCCGCGGTCTCGTCGATCTGTTCCGGCAGCATGCCGCAGCCGCCGAGCAGCAATGCGCCAATGAGCGCGACTTTTCCCGTTAAACTTCCGAGGGTGAACCTGGCCATCGAAGACACTCGCGTGAATGAACGCGCCGATTATATCCCAGCCGACGACGGCGACTCGCTCGAAGCGCTGACGATTCCTGTCGAACTGGGCGGACTGCGGCTGGACCAGGCGCTGGCGCGCCTGTTTCCGCAGCATTCGCGCAGCCGCCTGCAGTCCTGGTTGAAGGAAGGCTTCATCCGCATCGACGGGAACTCGCCCGGCGCCCATAGCAAGGTGTGGGGCGGTGAATGCGTCGAGCTCGATCCGCCGCCGCCGCCCGAGGTGGCGGCCGAGCTGCCCGAGGACATTCCGCTGCAGGTCGTGTTCGAGGACGAGCACCTGATCGTCATCGACAAGCCGGCGGGGCTGGTGGTGCACCCGGGCAGCGGCAACTGGAGCGGAACCCTGCTCAACGCCTTGCTGCACCATGCGCCGGTGCTGGCCGGCGTACCGCGCGCCGGGATCGTTCACCGCCTGGACAAGGACACCAGCGGTCTGCTCGTGGTGGCGAAGACGCTCGCCGCGCAGACCGAACTCGTGCGCCAGCTCCAGGCGCGCACGGTGAAGCGGCATTACTGGGCGCTGGTGCATGGCAGCCTGGAGGGTGGCGGAGTGGTCGATGCACCGGTCGGCCGCCATCCCAGCCAGCGCACCCGGATGGCCGTGGTCGGTAACGGTCGTGCGGCGCTGACCCGCTATACCGTGGTCGAGCGCTTCGCGCGCTGCACCCTGCTCGAGTGCCGGCTCGAAACCGGCCGCACGCACCAGATCCGGGTGCATATGGCGCACCTCGGCCATGCGCTGGTGGGCGATCCGGTCTATGGCCGTGCGCGCAGCGGCGATGCACCGCTCGGTGCCTTTGCGCGCCAGGCGCTGCATGCCTTCCAGCTCGGCCTGCGCCATCCGTACGGTGGCCAGGACATGCTGTGGCAGGTGCCGATGGCGGCCGATTTCGCCGCCTTGCTCGATGATCTGCGCGGGCGCGGACCGTGAGCCGGGCGATGACGCCTTGGCGGGAGGGCGTGCCTGGCCTGCTGCGGCCCGACTGGGATTTGCCGGCCGGAGTGGAGGCGGTGCTGACTACGCGTGCAGGCGGCTGCAGTCGTGGTGCGTTCGCTGGTTTCAACCTCGGTGACCATGTCGGGGACGACCCGGAAGCGGTCGCCTCGAACCGGGCGTGGCTATGCCGGACCCTTTCCGTCACGCCTTTGTGGTTGGCCCAGGTCCATGGAACGGCGGTGGCCGACGCCGACGCCGCGCAAGGCCTGCGGCGGGCCGATGCGGCCGTGGCACGTGGCAGGGAGCGTGCCTGCGCGGTGCTGACCGCGGACTGCCTGCCGGTGCTGCTGTGCGACGATGCGGGCAGCGTGGTCGGGGCCGCGCATGCGGGTTGGCGCGGGCTGGCCGCCGGCGTGCTGGAGGCGACGGTGGCGCGCATGGCGGTGGCGCCGGCGCGGCTGCGGGCCTGGCTGGGGCCGGCGATCGGGGCGCAGGCCTTCGAAGTGGGAGACGAGGTGCGCGCGGCTTTCGTCGCCGACGATCCGGTGGCGGCGGCCGCGTTCACACCGGGGAGGGAGGCGGGGAAATGGATGGCCGACCTGGAGCGGCTCGCCCGGCGCCGGCTGTACCGGGCGGGAGTCGTGCGGGTTGCCGGCGGAGGGGTGTGCACCGTGTCGACGCCGGAGCGGTTTTATTCGTACCGACGCGATGGCGTGACCGGGCGCTTTGCTTCGCTGATCTGGCTGCAGCCGCGATGAAAGGCCCGGCCGCGGCTCCATCGGATTCACTTCGCATCGATGAAAAAGAGACTTCGGGGCGTGTTCCGGGCTATTGATCGGAGCCGGTTTCGGCTCTATCGTTGTGGTCGGATGCTTCTTGCGTACGCTGTCGGCGCCGGCGTGCGGGAGTGCCCAGCAACCACATGAACAGCGCCAGCGGAGCCAGGCCCCAGAAGACGAAGGTGAGTGTGCCGGCAAGCACGCTGTCTTCGGCTGCGGCGACGAGAACGACGACGTAGAGCCAGGCGATCGGGATCAGGTACATGCGCCGATTTTAAAGCCTCGGGCGCTGGGAAATCGCAAACAATCGCCGTGGCGGCGAGTTGCCGCGGCCGGGACGAGGAGATGCAGATGGCGGATTCAGCGGGCGGGCAGATGCCGCCGGGCATGCAGGCGATGTTCGTTGCCGGCCAGGCGATGGCACAGGGCTTTTTCGACACCTTGGCGCGCCAGCACGCTGCGCTGCTCGATTCTTCCGGCGCTGCGGCGCCTCGCCTGCCGATGCCGGAAACCGAGGCGCTGGCGACGATCCACAAGACATATGCGGAAAAGCACGCCGCGCTGTGGTCCTCGATGCTGGCGCATGAATCCGGCGCGGCCGCCGAAGCGGTCGTAAGCCCGGAGCCCGGCGACAGGCGCTTTGCCGCACCGGAGTGGTCTGCCAGTCCGCTCTTCGACTACCTGCGACAGGCTTACCTGCTCAATGCTGGCCTGCTGCGCGAGATGGCCGAGGCGATGCCGATCGCCGACAGCCGTGCCCGTTCCCGCCTCCGCTTCCTGACCCGGCAGTACACCGACGCCCTGGCGCCGAGCAATTTCGCCGCGACCAACCCCGAGTTCATCAAGACCGCGCTCGAAACGAAAGGCGAGAGCATTGCCCGCGGTATTCACAACCTGCTCGCCGACCTTGAAAAAGGGCGGATCTCGATGACCGACGATGCGGCCTTCGAAGTCGGGCGCAACCTGGCGCTGACGCCGGGCGCGGTGGTCTTCGAGAACGAGCTGATCCAGCTCATCCAGTACGCGCCGCTCACCGACAAGGTGGCACAAAAGCCGCTGCTGATCGTGCCGCCCTGCATCAACAAGTTCTACGTCATGGATCTGCAGGCGGAGAATTCGCTGGTGCGCTTCATCGTCGAGCAGGGTTTCACCGTGTTTCTGGTGTCATGGAAAAACCCCCGCCCGGACAGCGGCGGCCACCATACCTGGGACGACTACCTGGACAAGGGGCCGCTCGCGGCGCTGGAGGTGGTGCGCGCGGTGACGCGGGTGGAAAAGCCTCACGCGCTGGGTTTTTGCGTCGGCGGCACGCTGCTCGCTTCGGCGCTGGGGGTGGCGCGTGCGCGCGGCGAGGAGCCGGTTTCCAGCCTGACCCTGATGACGACCCTGCTCGATTTCTCCGAAGCCGGCGAACTGGGCTGCCTGGTGGACGAGGCCAGCCTGGCGGCGCGTGAGGCGGCGATCGGCAAGGGCGGCGTGCTCAAGGGGCAGGAACTGGCGAACGTGTTTTCCTTCCTGCGCGCCAACGACCTGGTCTGGCAGTACGTGGTGGGCAACTACCTGAAGGGCGGCACTCCGCCGGCGTTCGATCTGCTGTACTGGAACTCCGATCCGACCAATCTGCCCGGCCCCTTCCTCGTCTGGTATTTGCGTAACATGTATCTGGAAAATAACCTGCGGGTGCCGGGCAAGCTGAAAATGCTGGGACAGAAGGTGGATCTCGGCAAGCTCGACATGCCCACTTACCTGATGGCGGCACGGGAGGATCACATCGTGCCGTGGAAGGGGGCTTATCTGGGGCGCGGCTTGCTCGGCGGCGAAACCACGTTCGTGCTCGGTGCCAGCGGCCACATCGCCGGCGCGATCAATCCGGCGTCGAAGAATCGCCGCAGTTTCTGGACCGCGGACGTCGATGCGGCCGACCCGGACGAGTGGTTGGGGGCGGCGGTCGAGCACAAAGGGAGCTGGTGGCTGCACTGGATCGAATGGCTGCAGGCCCGCAGCGGCAGGAAGATCGCCGCGCGCGGCCGCTTGGGCAGCACGAAGTACGAACCCATCGAACCGGCCCCCGGGCGCTACGTCAAGGAGCGCGCCTGAGGCGGGAAGATGCGGGATCGGCCGGCGGCAGCGTCGGAGGCGGGAGCTGTCGCCGCACTGTAAATAAACCTGCCTGACAGAGCGAACCCCGTTTAGGGAGAGGAGAGAACGATGTCCAGAGTTGCGTTGGTAACGGGTGGTATGGGGGGGCTGGGCGAAGCAATCTGCATCAAGCTTGCGGCGCTGGGCTACAAAGTGGTGACGACGCATTCGCCGGGCAACACCAAGGCCGCGGAGTGGCTGCTGGCCATGAACAACATGGGCTACGGCTTCAAGGCTTATCCCTGCGACGTGTCGGATTTCGATTCGAGCAAGGCCTGCGTCGAAACCGTCGCGCGCGAAGTGGGGCCGGTGGATGTGCTGGTGAACAACGCCGGGATCACCCGCGACATGACCTTCAAGAAGATGACCAAGGCCGACTGGGATGCGGTCATCGGCACCAACCTCGACAGCGTGTTCAACATGACCAAGCAGGTCATGGACGGGATGGTCGAGCGGCGCTGGGGGCGAGTCATCAACGTGTCGTCGGTGAACGGGCAGAAAGGGGCGTTCGGCCAGACCAACTACTCTGCGGCGAAGGCCGGGATGCATGGTTTCACCAAGGCGCTGGCACTGGAAGTGGCGCGCAACGGCGTCACGGTGAATACGATTTCGCCGGGCTACATCGGCACCAAGATGGTGATGGCGATTCCGCAGGAAATCCTGGATTCGAAAATCCTGCCGCAGATCCCGCTCGCCCGCCTGGGCAAGCCGGAGGAGATTGCGGGTCTGGTGGCTTACCTGTCGTCGGAGGAGGCGGCGTTCGTGACCGGGGCCAATATCTCGATCAACGGCGGGCAGCACATGTTCTGAGTTCGTTCACCGCGGCGATTTCGCGGCGTGACGTTCCGGCCGGACGGGGCAAGCCCGTCCGGCAAGGGTCGGGACAAAGCGGCAGCAGGTAGAGCGTGTCCTTTGCGGGCACGCTTTTTTTGTCGGCGCCTGTTTTTTATTGCATTGCAGCACGCTTTGTAGAGTGTGTTTATAATGCCTCTTCCAAGCAGCTGATGCGCTGCCGCATGAAGGGCCGGACCCGTTCCCCGATGTGCTCGCGGGGCGCGCCCGGCGTTGAAAATTGCTTCCGAAGGATCACAACATGTCCCAGAAAATCGCCCTCGTAACGGGCGCAATGGGCGGCCTCGGCACCGCGATCTGCCAGTCCCTTGCCAAGGACGGCATGAAGGTGGTGGCGAACTGCCTGCCCGGTTTCGATCAGAAAGAGGGGTGGCTGGCAGCCCAGCGCGACCTGGGGTTCAATTTCATTGCCGCCGAAGGGGATGTTTCCGACTACGACTCCTGTGCGACGATGGTCGCCAGGATCGAAGCTGAAGTCGGCCCGGTCGATGTGCTGGTGAATAACGCCGGCATCACCCGCGACAAGTTCTTCCCCAAGATGCAGAAGGCGCAGTGGGATGCGGTGATCAACACCAACCTGAACAGCCTGTTCAACGTGACCCATCACGTTTCGGCGAAGATGGCCGAGCGCGGCTGGGGGCGGATCATCAGCATTTCGTCGGTGAACGGGGTCAAGGGACAGGCCGGCCAGACCAACTACTCCGCGGCCAAGGCCGGCGTACTCGGCTTCACCAAGGCACTCGCGGCCGAACTTGCGACGAAAGGGGTCACGGTCAATGCCGTCGCGCCGGGCTATGTCGGCACCGAGATGGTAATGGCGATCCGCGACGACATCCGCCAGGGCATCATCGACACCATCCCGATGGGACGTCTGGGGCGCCCGGACGAGATCGGCGACCTGTGCGCCTATCTCGCCTCGGACAAGGCGGCCTACATCACCGGTGCTACCATCAACATCAACGGCGGCCTGCACATGTGCTGATGGTGCACTGTGTCAGGCGCGTGATCACGAAACCCCGTCCAGTGACGGGGTTTCGTTTTCGCACCGCGATATAATCCACCAGCTAGCGCGGAACGGCCCGCACCGAGGAGATGGAGAAATGCCCGAGCAGCAGCGCCTGATCAAGAAGTATCCCAACCGCCGTCTGTACGACACCCGCACCAGTTCCTACATCACTTTGGCCGACGTCAAGGAACTGGTGCTGGGCAATGAGGAATTCCAGGTCGTCGATGCGAAGACGGGGGAGGATCTGACGCGCAGTATCCTGCTGCAGATCATCCTCGAGGAAGAGGCGGGAGGGGCGCCGATGTTTACCAGCGACCTGCTCGCGCACATGATCCGCTTTTATGGCAATGCCATGCAGGGGATGATGGGCAAGTATCTGGAAAGCAACATCAAGGCATTTACCGAAATGCAGGGCAAGCTCCAGGATCAGGCTCGTGCGATCTACGGCGAGAACAGCCCGGTCGGCCAGGATCTCTGGGCCCAGTTCCTGAATTTCCAGGGGCCGGCGCTGCAGAGCATGATGGGGGCCTACGTGGACCAGTCCAGGAAAATGTTCGAGCAGATGCAGCAGCAACTCGAAAGCCAGACCCGCAACATGTTCACCGGCTTCCAGTTTCCCCAGTACGTCAAGCCCGGCGAAGAGCGTGCCGCACCCGCCGCCGGGAAGAGCGACTCCGACAAGTAAAACCCGCGCCGGCGTACCGCCCCGGGCGTACGCCGCCGCGGCCGCTGACAAGGCCTGCGCCAGCATGACCACTTTGAAGACTCCGGAACTGCCGCGCGTCGGCATGGTGTCGCTCGGCTGCCCAAAGGCAACCGTGGACTCCGAGCACCTCCTGACCCGGCTGCGCGCCGAAGGCTACTCGATTTCCGGCAGCTACGACGACGCCGACCTGGTGGTGGTGAATACCTGCGGCTTCATCGATGCGGCGGTCGAGGAGTCGCTCGATGCGATCGGCGAGGCGCTGGCCGAGAACGGCAAGGTGATCGTCACCGGCTGCCTTGGTGCCAAGGACGATGTCGTCCTCGCCTCCCATCCACAGGTGCTGGCCGTGACCGGCCCGCATGCCACCGAGGAGGTGATGCATGCCGTGCACAAGTTTCTTCCTAAGCCCCACGATCCGTTCACCGATCTGGTGCCGCCGCAAGGCATCCGCCTGACGCCGCAGCATTACGCGTACCTGAAGATTTCCGAAGGCTGCAATCACCGCTGCTCCTTCTGCATCATTCCGTCGATGCGGGGCGATCTGCTCAGCCGGCCGATCCACGAGGTGATGCGCGAGGCCGAGGCTCTGGCCGATGCTGGGGTGAAGGAGATCCTGGTGATTTCGCAGGACACGTCCGCTTACGGCGTCGATATCAAGTATCGCACCGGTTTCTGGGGCGGACGGCCGGTGAAGACCCGCCTGGTGGACCTGGCCAGGGCCCTGGGCGAGCTCGGGATCTGGATTCGCATGCACTACGTGTACCCCTATCCGAGCGTAGATGAGCTGATTCCGCTGATGGCCGAGGGGCGCATCCTGCCGTACCTGGACGTGCCTTTCCAGCATGCCAGTCCGCGCATCCTGAAGGCGATGAAGCGGCCGGCGAATGCCGAGAACGTGCTCGAGCGTGTGCGCAAGTGGCGCAGCATCTGCCCCGATCTGACCATCCGCTCGACCTTCATCACCGGCTTCCCGGGGGAGACCGAGGAAGACTTCGAAATGCTGCTGAACTTCCTGGAGCAGGCCCAGCTCGATCGCGTCGGCGCGTTTGCCTATTCGCCGGTGGAAGGGGCGACAGCGAACGATCTGCCCGGCGCCGTCCCCGACGATATCCGCGAGGAGCGGCGGGCGCGGCTGATGGATTTCCAGGAGGATATTTCCACCCAGCGCCTCGAGGCGAAGATCGACCGCGAGATGACCGTGCTCGTGGATGAAGTCGACGAAGAGGGGGCGCTCGCACGTTCGCCGGGGGATGCGCCGGAAGTCGATGGGCTGGTGATCATCCCGGATGGCGAAGGCTTGGCGCCGGGCGATTTCGTCCGGGTGCGGATCACCGACTGTGACGTCCATGACCTTTACGCCGAACGCCTGGACTGAGCCTGACGCCTGAAACGGACCTGTGATGATGGAGTAGCGCATGAGCAAGGCCGTACCGAGTTCGGGGACCATCCCGGTAGCCGCGCGCAAGCATCACGCCCCGGTGGTTGGTGTCGCGCTCGGTAGCGGCGCGGCACGCGGCTGGGCGCATCTGGGGGTGTTGCGCGCGCTGGCGGCCGAAGGCATCGCCCCCGACGTGATCTGCGGCTGCTCGATCGGGGCGTTCGTCGGCGCCGCCGCCGCGTCCGGGGACCTCGACAAGCTCATCCGCTGGGCGGACGCGTTGAAATGGCAGGATGTCATGTCCCTGCTCGACGTTTCCCTGCGCGGCGGCTTGATCAAGGGCGAGCGCCTGATCGGGTTTTTCGAGCGCAACTTCACCGATCGCGACTTCTCCGAACTCGACCTGCGTTTTGCCTGCGTTGCCACCGAGTTGTCGACTGGACGCGAAATCTGGCTCCACGACGGCAGCGTGTCGGCGGCGGTGCGGGCCTCGATCGCGCTGCCCGGGCTGATGACGCCGGTCATGCACGACGGGCGCGTGCTCGTCGATGGCGGTCTGGTCAACCCGGTGCCGGTGTCGCTGTGCCGGGCGATGGGGGCGGACATCGTGATCGCCGTCGATCTCGGTTCGGATGTCGTCGGCCACGTAGCACGGCGCATCGTGCCGCAGCCGGCTGCGGAAGAGGGCGGCGAGGCGGGGTGGACGGAGCGCCTGTTCACCCGCTTCGCCTCTGCTGCCGGCGAGAGCCTGGCTCAGGCGCGGGCAGCCGCTTTTGCCGACGATGGCGGCCTGCCCTCGCTGATCTCGGTGATCAGTTCCAGCCTCAACATCATGCAGGTCCGGATCGCCCGCAGCCGTCTCGCGGGCGATCCCGCCGATGTGCTGATCGCCCCGCGGGTCGGACAGCTCGCCCTGATGGATTACCACCGTGCCGCCGAGGCGATCGCCGAAGGAGAAGCCGCTGTCGCCCGCATGCGTCCGCTGCTGCACGAAGTGATGGGGCGGGACGCGGACTGAGCGGTGGGAGGAATACGATGAACGAACTGCTCGCTGCACTGGTCCGCACGGCTGGCGCCGACCATGTGCTGACCGCGCCAGAGGACATGGCGCCGTTTCTGACCGACTGGCGAGGACGCTATCATGGCGCTGCCCTGGCGGTGGTGAAGCCGTCGACCACGGCGCAAGTGGCCGAAGTGGTTTCGGCCTGTGCCCAGGCGGGGGTGCCGATCGTGCCCCAGGGCGGCAATACCGGCCTGTGCGGTGGCGCGACTCCGCTGGCCGATGGCCGGGCAGTGGTGCTCGGCCTGTCCCGGCTCGACCGCATCCGGGCGCTCGACGCCGACAACGACACTCTCTGCGTCGATGCCGGCTGCACGCTGGCGGCGGTGCAGCAGGCGGCCGCTGCGGCCGGCCGCCTGTTCCCGCTGGCGCTGGCTTCCGAAGGCAGCTGCCTGATCGGGGGCAACCTGTCGACCAATGCCGGCGGGGTGCAGGTGCTGCGCTACGGAAATGCCCGTGAGCTCGTGCTCGGGCTGGAGGTGGTGCTGCCCGACGGGCGGGTGTGGAATGGCTTGCGCGGCCTGCGCAAGGACAACACTGGCTATGACCTGAAGCAGCTGTTCATCGGTGCTGAGGGAACGCTGGGGGTCATCACGGCGGCGGTGCTGAAGCTTTTTCCGGCGATCCGCTCGCGTGCCACCGCCTGGGTAGCCGTTCCTGATCCGCGGGCCGCTGTCCGCCTGCTCGGGCTGCTGAGGGGGGACTGCGGCGAGCGGGTCAGCGCTTTCGAGATCGTCGGGCGCAGCGCCCTCGAGCTCGTGCTCAAGCATATTCCCTCGGCCCGCAATCCTTTTTCCCAGCCCGCCCGATGGGCTGTTCTGGTCGAGTTGTCCGATGCCGCGGCCGATATCGGTCTGGAGACCATGTTGCAGGACGTGCTGAGTCTGGCCGCCGAGCAGGGACTGGTCGAAGATGCGGTGATTGCCGCGAGTCTTGCGCAGGCGCAGGCGCTGTGGACGCTGCGCGAAAGCATTTCGGAGGCGCAGCGCATCGAAGGGCTCAGCATCAAGCACGACATTGCCGTGCCGGTCAGCCGCATACCCGAATTCCTCGAACGGGCAGGCGCAGCGCTGCGCGCCGTATGGCCTGGGGTGCGCATCGTCGCCTTCGGCCATATTGGCGATGGCAACCTGCACTTCAATCTTTCCAGGCCGGCAGCCGAAGATAATGCCGTCTTTATCGAACGGACACCCGAAGCGAACCGGATCGTGCATGATCTGGTGGCCACCCTCGGTGGATCGATTTCAGCCGAGCACGGTCTTGGCCAGCTCAAGCGCGACGAAATCCTGCGCTACAAGTCGGTAGTCGAGCTGGATATGATGCGCGCGATCAAGCAGGCTTTCGACCCGCGAGGGCTGATGAACCCAGGCAAGCTGCTGGATACTGAACGCCCAGGTGCGGGGACGGACCCCGATGCTTGGATGACTTAAAAATAAAGCACGAAAGAGGTTTACAGAGGTATTGGTGGGTTCTATAATGCGCGCTCTTCGGTGACGGGGGTATAGCTCAGCTGGGAGAGCGCTTGCATGGCATGCAAGAGGTCAGCGGTTCGATCCCGCTTACCTCCACCAACCTGAAGGTTTGCAGTACGTAGTCCCCATCGTCTAGAGGCCTAGGACACCGCCCTTTCACGGCGATAACCGGGGTTCGAATCCCCGTGGGGACGCCAATTTCGGCTTGTCGGCTTCGGCTGGCAGGCGAAGCCGGCAGTGACGCCGGTGCAGGTCAGCGCGGAGTGGTAGTTCAGTCGGTTAGAATACCGGCCTGTCACGCCGGGGGTCGCGGGTTCGAGTCCCGTCCACTCCGCCAGTTTCAAGCAGGTTTTTTTGCCTGCTGCGCCCTGAAATTGAAGTGCCGGGGTGCTTGTGGTGGGCTTTGGTGCAAGCTATAATCGCCAGTTCGTTGTGGGGGTATAGCTCAGCTGGGAGAGCGCTTGCATGGCATGCAAGAGGTCAGCGGTTCGATCCCGCTTACCTCCACCAACCTGAAGGTTTGCAGTACGTAGTCCCCATCGTCTAGAGGCCTAGGACACCGCCCTTTCACGGCGATAACCGGGGTTCGAATCCCCGTGGGGACGCCAATTTCGGCTTGTCGGCTTCGGCTGGCAGGCGAAGCCGGCAGTGACGCCGGTGCAGGTCAGCGCGGAGTGGTAGTTCAGTCGGTTAGAATACCGGCCTGTCACGCCGGGGGTCGCGGGTTCGAGTCCCGTCCACTCCGCCACCAAAAAAGGAGCCTTCGGGCTCCTTTTTTCATGGTGAGCCCAGCACGCTGCCCCATGGGCGCGCGGGTCCGTTCTGGCGTTGCCGTTTTGCCGCTTCTGGGAGGCTGCCAGGTGGTGTCGATGTCTGCGATGGATTCTCTCAGTGACCGACGCCGTTCTCGCCCGAGTTCGACAGTTACGCTCGCAAGTGCTTGTTTTTGCTAGAGCGCACTTTCAAAAATGCCACTACAACAGCGCTAACTGCTCCGGCGCTGTTGGCTTTTCGATTCCTAATGCATGAAGCACCTCGTTCTGCTCCGTGCTGAGCGTCGACACTCCCGCCACCGGCTCGCCGCCGTTCAGCCGCACCCGGTGATGCTGGATGCGCTGTAGTTGCTCGAGCGCGCGCTCGGGCGTGTAACCCGCGTCGGTGGCCTTAAGTCGGCTACGCATGACCCGATGCAGGATCAGCGCCATGAAGCAGATCGACGCGTGCGCGCGAATCCGCTCGGGCAGGCGGTGATACACCGGGCCGATCTCGATCTCGGACTTGAGCACCTTGAAGCCGCGCTCGATGTCGGCGAGCGACTTGTAGCGCTGAATCACGTTCTGTGCGGACAGGCCCTCGGCGTTGGTGACCAGCAGCAGCTTGCCGTCCATCATTTCGGCAAGGCGCTTCGCCTTGTCGTCGATGTGGTAGCTGAACAGCTCCTCTGCCAGATCCACCTTGAGGATGCGCGACAGGTGCGCTTCGCTGACCGCGTGGTAGAAGCGCGCCTTGGCGCCGCTGTCCGAGAGCTTGCGACCCCGGTGCTTCACGCCTTCATCCTGCTCGGTGAGCTTGCCCGTCCATTGGTCCGCCTGGCGGGTCAGCGCGTCGATACGCTCGTTGCGCTGCTCGGTCTTGGTGGCCGCAGCCACCGGGTCGTGCGCGACCACCAGCCTCAGCTCGTTCCAGGCCTGCTCCGCGATCACTTCCTGCGTGGCGGTGGCGCACTGCTGCTCGTGGAAGGGTTCGAGCAGCTCGATGAACTCGTTGTAGCGCCGACCGGGCACGGCGACGATGAACTCGAGCGGCTTGCCGCTGGCCAGGCGCACGGCTTTCAGCGCCTCCAGATTGTCCAGGCTGAGCAGCCCCCGGTCAGCGACCAGCACCAGGCGCTGCACCGACGGGAAGCGCTCGAGCACCTTGGTGAGCGTGGGCAACAGGGTCCGGGTCTCGGCCGTGTTGCCGTCGAACACCTCGTGGTAGATCGGCAGCCCCTCGGCGGTCTGCACCACGCCGAGCATGAACTGGCGGGCGATCAGTCCTTCCTTGGCCATGCCGTACTGGCGCACGTCGCCAGCCTGCTGGCTGAGTCCTTCGCTACGGATCGTGGTGAGGTCGTAGAACACCACCGACAGATCCTGGTCGATCAGTGGGTGCAGCAGCCCGGCGATCACCGCATCGACCTCATCCTGGTGGTCCATCAGGGCATCGAGACTGCGCAGCAACTGCTGGTGCGTGACCGCCTTCGGCCCGAAGTCGGGCAGCGCCACCGTCTGTACCCAGCGCAGCACGCCGAGCTTGGATTCCGGATCGCACAGGCGGTTGAGCACCATCAGGCGGATCAGCGCTTCTACATCCGTGTTCCGGCGCGTGCGCCGGAACACCCGACGCAGCCCCGAGAACCCGAGCGACTTCCACAGCTCGGTCAGCGCCCACACGTTACCGAGCGAGCGCGCGGACTCGAACGACACCGTCGGCGCCGGTGGCTTGGCGCCCATCGGTTCGCGGCCGGTGACCTTGAGCAGGCCGTTGATCACCGCGTCGAGCGAACCATCGACCTGCTCGGCACGGCCGAGCGTGGCGACGGTGCGCTTCTTCACCCGTCCCGCCTCGTCGCGATAAGACTCGACAAGCTGGACGTAGCGGCGACCTCCGGAGGTGGTGAGCTTGACGTGCATGCCGCCACTTTACCCAGGCACAAGGCCTCGTTAAGTTTGAAGGTGGCTGTTACAAACGTGCCACCACAGCACTTTTGCGATCATGGCCTTGAAACCCGCGCCGGTGCTGAAGGCACTTTCCGAAAAGGGGCGAAATTCGGGGTGAAGTGTCGAACCCCGGTTCTCGGCGTCGGTGTGGTACGGAGAAGATGGGCGGCGGGCGTTGATGTGTGTCAAGTGCTGGTGCGAGCGGGCCTAATCCGATAAAGTGCCTGCCCATACGTACCGGTATGGAATGAGCGGCATTCCGCGCTGAGGTGCGCCGTCGATCAACTGGACAGGAGCGAAACGAGGATGACTATCGGCAAGATCGGGGTCGTTGGGGCGGGGACGATGGGAAATGGCATTACCCAGGCGTTCGCCGTTGCAGGGCAGGATGTGATCATGATGGATGTCGGACAGCCGCAAATTCAGCGCGGCCTGGATACCATCAGTGCCAGCCTGGAGCGGCTGGTCAGGAAGGACAAGATGAGTGCCGAGCAGAAGGCTGCGGCGATGGCCCGGATCGGTACCGCCAGTTCAGCATCGGCGCTGGCCGACTGTGATCTGGTGATCGAGGCTGCGACCGAAAATCTGGAACTCAAGCTCAAGATATTTGCCGATCTCGACCGCGTCATGAAGAGCGGGGCGATTCTCGCCAGCAACACCTCGTCGATTTCGATTACCAAGCTCGCTGCGGCGACTTCGCGCCCGGATCGGGTGATCGGCATGCACTTCTTCAACCCGGTGCCGATGATGGCATTGGTTGAACTCATTCGCGGGCTGCAGACGAGCGATCAGACCTATGCCGCAGTCGAAGCGGTGGCCAGGGCGATCGGCAAGACTCCGGTTCAGATCAAGAACAGCCCCGGATTTGTGGTGAACCGCATGTTGTGTCCGATGATCAACGAGGCGATTTTCGCCCTCGGCGAAGGTCTGGCCACGGCGGCCGAGATCGATGAGGCGATGAAGCTCGGCTGCAATCATCCGATCGGCCCGCTGGCGCTGGGTGACCTGATTGGCCTGGATGTCGAGCTGGCGGTGATGCAGGTGCTGTTCGAGGGCTTCAAGGATCCTAAATACCGTCCCGCTCCGCTGCTGGTGGAAATGGTGGAGGCCGGGTATCTCGGACGCAAGACAGGGAAGGGCTTTTACGACTACGGCCAGTGAGGGTGTAGCCGGAAGTGCCAAGAAAAACGCCATCGTATGACTGATGGCGTTTTTTGTTTTGCAGTGCCGGGCTTTCTAGCCGCGCCCCGAACGCATCGCGTCGAAGAACTCGGCATTGCCCTTGGTGGCCTTGATCTTGTCGAGGAGAAACTCCATCGCGTCGATGTCGTCCATGCCGTACAGCAACTTGCGCAGAATCCACACTTTCTGGAGCACGTCGGCCTTCAGCAGCAGTTCCTCGCGCCGGGTGCCGGAGCGGTTGACGTTGATCGCCGGGTAGACGCGCTTTTCTGCCATCCGCCGGTCGAGGTGGAGCTCCATGTTGCCGGTGCCCTTGAATTCCTCGTAGATCACGTCGTCCATGCGACTGCCAGTGTCGATCAGCGCGGTGGCGAGGATGGTCAGCGAGCCGCCTTCCTCGATGTTGCGTGCCGCACCGAAGAAGCGTTTCGGCTTTTGCAGTGCGTTGGCGTCCACGCCCCCGGTCAGGACCTTGCCGGAGGCCGGTACCACGGTGTTGTAGGCGCGGGCGAGGCGGGTCAGCGAGTCGAGCAGGATCACCACGTCGTACTTGTGCTCGGTCAGGCGCTTGGCCTTCTCGATCACCATTTCGGCGACCTGGACGTGACGGGTGGCGGGCTCGTCGAAGGTCGAGGCCACCACCTCGCCCTTGACCGAGCGCAGCATTTCGGTCACTTCTTCCGGGCGCTCGTCGATCAGCAGCACGATCAGCTTGACGTCCGGATGGTTCGTCGCGATCGCGTGGGCGATGTGCTGCAGCATGACCGTCTTGCCGCTCTTGGGCGGAGCGACGAGCAGGCCGCGCTGCCCTTTGCCGATCGGCGCGATCATGTCGATCACGCGGCTGGTGATGTTTTCCTCGCCGCGGATCTCGCGTTCGAGCTTCAGACACTCCTGCGGATGCAGCGGAGTCAGGTTCTCGAACAGGATCTTGCTCTTGCACTCTTCAGGCGGGCGGCCGTTGATGCGGTCGAGCTTGACCAGGGCGAAGTAGCGCTCACCATCCTTGGGCGTGCGGATCTCGCCTTCGATCGTGTCGCCGGTGCGCAGGTTGAACCGCCGGACCTGCGAGGGCGAGACGTAGATGTCGTCGGTCCCGGCGAGGTACGAGGTGTCAGGCGAGCGCAGGAAGCCGAAGCCGTCGGGCAGGACTTCGAGCGCGCCGTCACCATAGATCGGCTCGCCCTTCTTGGCCCGGTTCTTGAGCAGGGCGAAGACGAGTTCCTGTTTCCGCAGCCGGTTTGCGCCTTCGATCTCGTTTTCGACCGCCATCTGCAGCAATTCGCTGACATGGAGGGCCTTGAGCTCCGACAGATGGAGTCCGGGCCCGGCGGATTCACCGGATGAAGAAGCTGTTTCCTCGTACGTCCCTTCGACGTCGAAGAGTTCGTTTTCGGGCGGGGTGTTCTGGGGGAGATTACCGTCGCGGTTGCGCGTGCCACGGCGTCGGGCACGCGAAGAACCGCGAGAACGGGCCGGAGCCTGGTCCGGCTTAGATGTTGCTGTCAATGAAGGCGGTCAGTTGAGATTTGGAAAGGGCGCCCACTTTGGTCGCCTCGACATTGCCGCCCTTGAACAGCATCAGCGTCGGAATACCGCGGATGCCGTACTTGGCCGGAGTTTCCTGGTTTTCGTCGATGTTGAGCTTGGCGACCTTGAGCTTGCCGGCGTAATCTTTCGCGACGTCGTCAAGGATGGGGGCGATCATCTTGCACGGGCCGCACCATTCTGCCCAGTAATCGACCAGCACCGGGATCTGGGACTGCAGCACTTCGATTTCGAAGTTGCCGTCGGTCACATAATGAATATGCTCGCTCATGATTCCTCACGTCAGGGATAGCAGGTGTCAACGAGAGTCTGGGACTGTGCTCGCGGGGGTACTGCTCGGATGGGGGCGGAGTGGCGGAGAGCGCACACCGGGTGCGGAAGGCAGGCGCCTCCCTGAAGAAGTTCAGCAGGAAGTTATGCGAAGGCGGCAGTCGCGTCAAGGAAATTGACGGCCTCTCCCATTATTTGTTGCGCGGGACCGTGGCGAAAAAGCAAACGGCTGCACTATATTGCGGATTCGCTTCGCGCGCGAAGCGGGCGAACGCCATCCCCAAGGAGAAACATCATGGCTTACGTTGTGACCGAGAGCTGCATCCGCTGTAAATATACCGATTGTGTCGATGTCTGCCCGGTGGACTGCTTCCGGGAAGGGCCGAATTTCCTCGTCATCGATCCCGATGAGTGCATCGACTGTACCTTGTGCGTGGCCGAGTGCCCGGTCGAGGCCATCTTTGCCGAGGACGATGTGCCTCAGGATCAGCAACAGTTCATCGCCCTCAATGCCGAGCTTGCCAAGCAGTGGAAGCCGATCGTCGAACGCAAGGACGCGTTGCCCGATGCCGAGGATTGGTCGAAAGTAAAAGGCAAGCTCGGTGAGCTCAAGCGCTGAGACCCTGCAGTTGGCCGGGGTTTCGCTTTGCCTCGTCTGGCCAATGCACTAAGATGGCGCACAGTCGATTGTTCGGTAAACACGGAGTGCAAGGGGGCGTCATGCTGGTGAGCGAGATTCTCGCGATCAAGGGTAAGGTGCTGTTCACCATCGGGCCCGGCAGAAGTGTCGCGGAAGCGGTCGAAGTCATGAACGAGCAGGATGTTGGCTCGCTGGTGGTCTTTTCCGGCGGGCGGATGACGGGAATGCTGACCTTTCGCGAGGTGCTGCAGGCGGTGCAGCGCGGAGGAGCGGGCTGGCAGGCGCTCAGTGTCGAGGACGTGATGGTCCGGGACCCGTTTGCCGCCTCGCCGGACATGGAGATGGACGAGTTGCGCCGCTTGATGGTGGAGCACCATCAACGCTACCTGCCGGTCATGGACGGATATATCCTCCTTGGCGTGGTCAGCTTTCATGATGTCGCCAAGGCGGTGCTGGAAGAGCAAAGCTTCGAGAATCGCATGCTGAAGAACTACATCCGCAACTGGCCGGAAGCGGAAGAGGGCGAGCGACAGGGCGAGTGAGGGCGGATGCCCTCGGCGCGCCGCTGCTCCGCCGTCCCCGGCGGGTTTCGCCGCATCCCGGGCGCCTTCGCCGCTGCTTGCAGGATGCGGTGAACTGCGCGAAGGCAAAGAACGACGCAGGTTCTGCAAGGGTGCTGCGAAAGCGCGGGAGGTTGGTTGCCATCGGCCACTTCGCGAATTTTTCGCGGCGGGAGGGACGGGCGTGGACAAGATCTGGCTCAAAAGCTACCCGCCAGGCGTGCCGGACGAAATCGATGTCGACGAATTCCGTTCGCTGGGCGAACTTTTCGCCTGCAGCGTCGCGCGTTTTTCGGCCCAAACGGCGTATGTCTGCATGGGGCGTACGCTCACCTATGCCGAACTGGATGCCCGATCGGCCCGCTTCGCGGCGTATCTGCAGGGAGCGCTCGGTTTGCGCAAGGGCGCGCGCGTCGCCCTGATGATGCCGAACCTGCTGCAGTATCCGATCGCGATGTTCGGCGCGCTGCGCGGCGGATACACGGTGGTCAATGTCAATCCGCTTTACACCGCGCGGGAGCTGGCGCATCAACTCGCCGACTCGGGCGCCGAGGCGATCGTCATCCTCGAGAACTTCGCCCACACGCTCGAGCGGGTGCATGCGGACCTGACGTTGAAACAGGTGATCGTCACCAGCGTCGGCGAAATGCTCGGTTTTCCCAAAGGCGTAATCACCGATTTCGTCGTCCGGCGGATCAGGAGGATGGTTCCGGCGTGGCGTATCGATGGTGCGATCCGGTTCTCGCAGGCGCTGGCCCGGGGAGAGGCGCATCCGTTGCAGCCGGTCGATACCGGCCACGACGACATCGCCTATCTGCAGTACACCGGCGGCACCACCGGGGTGGCCAAAGGGGTGGTGCTGACGCACCGCAACATCATCGCCAATTTGCAGCAGGCGCACGCCTGGATCCGCCCTGTCGTGCGCGACGGCGAGGAAATCATCATCACCGCGCTGCCGCTCTATCACATCTTCTCCCTGACCGCGAACTGCCTCACTTTTTTCAAGATCGGTGCGACCAACGTGCTGATCCCCAATCCGCGCGACATTCCCGCCTTCGTCGGCGAACTCCGCCGCCACCGCTTCACGGTGATCACCGGCGTCAATACCCTGTTCAATGCCCTGCTCAACAGCCCCGATTTCGCCCGCCTCGATTTCTCCGCGCTGAAGATCACCCTGGGCGGGGGGATGGCGGTACAGCAGGCGGTGGCCGACAAATGGTTCCGGCTGACCGGCAAGGCCCTGGTCGAAGCCTACGGTCTGACCGAAACCTCGCCTGCGGTCACGATCAATCCGCTCGACATCGGGCGCTTCAACCACTCCATCGGCCTGCCGCTGCCTTCGACCGAAATCAGCATCCGCGACGACGACGACCAGGAGCAGCCGCCGGGGCAGCGTGGAGAGCTCTGCATCCGCGGCCCGCAGGTCACGCCGGGCTACTGGAACCGCCCGCAGGAAACCGCGCGCGCCTTCACCGCCGACGGCTATCTCCGCAGCGGAGACATCGCGGTGATCGACGAGAAGGGCTTCATCACCCTGGTCGACCGCAAGAAGGACATGGTCCTGGTGTCGGGCTTCAACGTGTACCCGAACGAGATCGAGGATGTCATCGCCAGCCTCCCCGGCGTGCTCGAAGTGGCGGCGGTCGGTGTGCCCGACGAGCATAGCGGCGAGGCGGTGAAGGTGTTCGTCGTGCGCAAGGATCCGGCCCTTACCGCCGAGGCGGTGATCGCCCACTGCCGGGCCAACCTGACCGGCTACAAGGTGCCGCGTCACGTGGAGTTCAGGACGGCGCTGCCCAAGAGCAATGTCGGCAAGGTTCTGCGCAGGGAACTGCGCGACAGCGCTTCGACGCCTGCAGCGAGCTGAGCATGCACGGACAACGTGCTTGTGCCCGGGAGGTTTTCATGATTAAACTGCGGTCACCGCTTCACTCACATTTTCCGCTTCGAGCCGCAATGTTCCCGTCCGCCTGTTCCTTCGCCCCGACCCGTACCGCAGCGGTAGTACGCGTAGTAGGCGTAGGCATGCGCGCGTCGTAACGGGACAGCTCACTCAGGCACAGCAGCAACACCAACCCCCGTCGGCGCACCAGGCCGGCGGGGGTTTTGCTTTTGTATCGCCGGTCGGGTCGCCACTTTCGCAGTCAAGGAGAAAGAGATGATGCAACTGACCGGCGCACAACTGATGGTGCGCCTTCTCGAGCGCCAGGGCGTGCGCACCATCGCCGGGATTCCCGGCGGCGCCATCCTGCCGTTTTACGATGCCCTCGCGGACAGTGCGCAGATCCGCCACGTGCTCGCCCGCCATGAACAGGGGGCGGGGTTCATCGCGCAGGGCATGGCGCGGGTGAGCGGAGTGCCGCAGGTGTGCGTCGCCTCCAGCGGTCCGGGTGCCACCAACCTCGTGACCGCGATTGCCGATGCCTGCCTCGACTCGATTCCGATGGTCGTCATCACCGGCCAGGTGCCGCAGGCGATGATCGGCACCGACGCCTTTCAGGAGGTGGATATCTACGGCATCACGGTGCCGGTGACCAAGCACAATTATCTGGTGCGCTCGGCCCACGAACTGCTGCAGGTGATCCCCGATGCGTTCCGCATCGCGATGTCGGGCCGCCCCGGGCCGGTGCTGATCGACGTTCCCAAGGATGTGCAGAACCAGCTCGTTGCGGTCGACGAACTGCCGCCGCCGGCGCTGCCCGGCGTGCCGCCGGCGCTCGACCTGGAGGCGGTCGAGGCGGCGGCGAAGAGGATCAATGACGCCGAGCGGCCGGTGCTGTACCTGGGCGGCGGCGTCATTCACGGCGCGGCCGCAGCGCTCGCGGTGCGCCTCGCCGAGCAGGCCGGGCTGCCGACGACGATGACGCTGATGGCGCTCGGTGCGATGCCGATGGACCATCCGCTGTCGCTCGGCATGCTGGGCATGCACGGTGCGCGCTACACCAACTTCGTGCTCGAAGAAGCCGACCTGCTGATCTGCCTCGGTGCGCGCTTCGACGACCGTGCGATTGGCCGCGCCGCGCAGTTCTGCCCGAACGCGAAGGTGGTGCATATCGACATCGACCGCTCCGAACTGCACAAGATCCGGAATGCCCATGTCGCCATTCACGCCGGTCTCGGCCCGGCGCTCGAAGCCCTGCTGCCGCGCATCAGGCCGGCCTTGCGCAAGCGCTGGCTGTCGCACGTGGAAAGCCTGAAGCTGCGGTTTCCGATGCGCCTGCCGGGGGTGGATGACGTGCGCAGCCACTACGGCCTGGTCCATGCCGTGGCCGCTGCGCTCGACGACCGCGCGATCATCGCCACCGATGTCGGCCAGCACCAGATGTGGGTTGCGCAGGCCTATCCCTTCCGCCGTTCGCGCCAGTGGCTGACTTCCGGCGGGCTGGGGACGATGGGCTTCGGCCTGCCGGCGGCGATCGGCGCGGCGTTGGCCGAACCCGAACGCACCGTGGTGTGCTTTACCGGCGACGGCAGCTTCAAGATGAACATCCAGGAACTGGCGACGCTGGCGGAGGAGGGGCTGAAGGTCAAGATCGTGCTGATGAACAACAACGCGCTTGGCCTGGTGCACCAGCAACAGCACTTTTTCTACGGCAAGCGCCTGTTCGCCTCGAAATACCGCGCCGCGCCTGATTTCGCCAAAATTGCCGAAGGTTTCGGCGTTGCCGCACTCGATCTGGACCAGGCCGACGACCCGCGTGCGGCCCTGGCCGGGGCCTTGCACGCGCCGGGGCCGTGCCTGATCCACGCCAGCATCGACTGCGAGCAGTTCGTCTACCCCATGGTGCCGCCGGGTGCGGCCAACACCGAAATGATCGGAGACTGATGATGATCGAACAGGTTGCCGACCCCCTGCCCCAGGCGGGCTATGCCAAAGTCGTCCTCGAGCTGGACGTGAACAACCATCCCGGGGTGATGAGCCACATCTGCAATCTCTTTGCCCGCCGTGCCTTCAACGTCGAGGGGATCCTGTGCATGCCGGTATCCGACGGCCGGCGCTCGCGCATCTGGCTGCTGGTGTTCGAGGACCTGCGCCTGGAGCAGATGGTTCGCCAGCTCGAAAAGCTCGAAGATGTCCTCACCGTGCGCCGGCACGGCACCGAGCACGAGGTGTTCGAACGGCTGGAGCGCTTTTTCCACTGACGGCGCGGGGTATGCCCGTTTCGTGTGCCGGCCGAAGAGAAGGGGCCGTGATAAACTCGGCCGCGTTCCTTCCCGACGTTTCCGCGCCGCCGCGCACGCCTTCCCCGGGATGGCGGCGGCGGCCTACAGGCGAGTCTTCTCATGTCCGGCAGCACTCTCGGCACGCTCTTCACCGTCACTTCATTTGGCGAATCCCACGGCCCGGCGATCGGTTGCGTGGTCGACGGCTGTCCGCCGGGGCTGGCGCTCGGCGCGGCCGACATCCAGGCCGAACTCGACCGGCGCAAGCCCGGCACCTCGCGCCATGTCACCCAGCGCCGCGAGCCGGACACGGTGGAAATCCTCTCCGGCGTGTTCGAGGGCGTCACCACGGGCACGCCGATTGCGCTCCTGATCCGCAACCAGGACCAGCGTTCGCACGACTACGGCAACATCGCCGACACGTTCCGTCCCGGCCATGCGGACTATGCCTACCAGCAGAAATATGGGCTGCGCGACTACCGTGGCGGCGGCCGGGCGTCGGCGCGCGAGACCGCAGTCCGGGTTGCCGCCGGCGCGATCGCGCGCAAATGGCTGCGCGAGCGCTACGGCATCGAGATCCGCGCCTGCATGAGCGCGCTCGGGCCGATCGAGATCCCCTTCGTGTCCTGGGACGAAGTCGCCGGCAATCCCTTCTTCGCCCCCAATGCCGCGATCGTGCCGCAGCTCGAAGCCTACATGGATGAGCTGCGCAAGTCGGGCGACTCGATCGGCGCCCGCATCGAGGTCGTCGCCAGCGGCGTGCCGGCGGGTTGGGGCGAGCCGGTGTACGACCGCCTCGATGCCGACATCGCCTGGGCGATGATGGGCATCAACGCGGTCAAGGGGGTCGAGATCGGCGCCGGCTTCCGCTCGGTGATCCAGCATGGCACCGAGCACAGCGACGAGATGACGCCCGCGGGCTTCCTTTCCAACCATGCCGGCGGCGTGCTCGGCGGGATTTCCACCGGGCAGGACATCCTCGCCAGCATCGCGATCAAGCCGACCTCCAGCATCCGCCTGGACCGGCGCTCGATCGATCGCGCCGGCAACCCGGTGATCGTCAACACCCACGGTCGCCACGACCCCTGCGTCGGCATCCGCGCCACCCCGATCGCCGAGGCGATGCTGGCGCTGGTGCTGATCGACCACGCGCTGCGCCACCGCGCCCAGTGCGGCGATGTCGCATCGGCCACGCCGCGGATCGCTGCGCTCGCGCCGCAGGGCAGCCAGCGCCTGCCTTCGCCACGCTGAAGCTGCCGCTGCGGCCCGCGCGCAGGCTTTCCGGGCCCGCCCGCAGCAGACGCCAGGAGCGCGGTGACAGCGGATGATGCCGCTGTGCCGCCGATCCGTGGGCACGGGCACGAGCCCGGAGCCGCTCCGCGCCGCTTCTCCATCCGGGTTCGAATGCAGTCTTGACGATGATTCCCTACTGGCGCCTGTCGGCGTACTACTTTTTCTACTTCGCCTTCGTCGGCGCGTTCTCGCCGTATTTCACCCTCTATCTGCAGTCGATCGCGCTCACCGCCACCGACATCGCCTTGCTGATGTCGCTGATGCAGCTGATGCGGGTGCTCGCCCCCAATCTGTGGGGCTGGCTGGCCGAACGCCTGGGGATGCGTCTGGCGATCGTGCGTCTGTCGGCGCTGGCGAGCCTGGCCGGGTTTTCGGTGTTCTTCATGACCACCGAGTTCGCCGGGCTGTTCGCGGCGATGGCGCTGATGGCTTTTTTCTGGAGCGCCGCCCTGCCGCTTGCCGAAGGGCTCACCTTCTCGCACCTGGGGGGCGATGGGCATCGCTACGGCAGCATCCGGGTCTGGGGCTCGGTCGGCTTCATCGTCGCCGTGCTCGCCCTCGGCCATCTGCTCGACCATGTGCCGATCGAGGCCGTGCTGTGGGCCACGGCCGCGATCCTGGGCGGTATCTTCGCCTGTGCGCTGGCCCTGCCCGAGGCCGAGCGTCCGCCGCTGCAGCACGAATCCGCTCGCCTGGGCGAGGTCCTGCGCCGTCCCCAGGTGCAGGCCCTGCTCGGCGCCTGCTTCCTGATGTCGGCGGCGCATGGTGCGCTGTACGTGTTCTACTCGATCTTTCTGGTCGAGCACGGCTACGGCAAGGCGCTGGTGGGCTGGATGTGGACGCTGGGCGTACTCGCCGAAATCGCCGTGTTCATGCTGATGCCGCGCATCATGAAGCGTTTCGCGCTGCGTTCGATCCTGCTCTTCGCCTTCGCCTGCGCGGTGCTTCGCTTCGTGATGATCGGCTGGGGGGCGGACAGCCTCGAGATCCTGCTGGTGGCGCAGCTGCTCCATGGTGCGACGTTCGGTGCCTACCATGCGGCGGCGATCGCGGTGGTGAACTTGTGGTTCCCGGGGCGGCTCCAATCCCGCGGGCAGGCGCTGTACGGGAGCTTGTCGTTCGGTGCCGGTGGCATGCTCGGCGGCCTGATCAGCGGTTACACCTGGGAAACGTTCGGCGCCGCATGGACCTACACTCTGGGTTCGGTTTTCGCGCTCGCCGGGTTGTTGTGGCTGTTGCTGGGCTGGCGCAGTGCCAGCGGGCACGATGCGAACGGTATCGAATGAGGAGAAGCTGGGGTGATGAAGAAGATGTTCGGGACGATGCTGCCGGCGCTGCTGGCGGCGACGATCACGGTGGCCTGCCAGACGGTGCAGACCACCGGCGGCGGTGCGGTCGGGGTGCAGCGTTCGCAGCTGATGATGGTGTCGGCGCAGGACGTGGAGCAGGCCTCGGTCCAGCAGTATCAGGAACTGCTCGCCGAGGCGCGGCGCAAGAACACCCTCAACCGCGACCCCGCCACGGTCCAGCGCGTGCGGCACATCGTCTCGCGGCTGACGGTGCAGACCCGGGCGTTCCGCCAGGATGCGCCGTCCTGGCAATGGGAAGTCAATGTTCTGTCATCCGACGAACTCAACGCCTGGTGCATGGCGGGAGGGAAGATGGCGATCAACACCGGTCTGATCGAGCGCCTGCGCCTGACCGACGACGAGATCGCGGCAGTGATGGGGCACGAGATCGCCCACGCGCTGCGCGAGCATGTGCGCGAACAGGTATCGAAATCGATGGCGACCGGGTTGGGGATTTCCGTGGCCGGGGCTTTGCTCGGCGTGGGGCAGGTAGGGCAGGAGCTGATGGGCACGGTGGCCAAGGTCACGTTCGAACTGCCCAACTCGCGCGAGCATGAAGTGGAGGCCGACCGTATCGGCGTCGAGCTGGCCGCGCGCGCGGGCTACGACCCCCGCGCCGCAGTGACGCTGTGGGACAAGATGGCGACCCGGTCGGCAGGGGCTCCGCCGCAGTGGCTGTCCACCCATCCTTCGCACGCCAACCGCCAGCGCGATCTTGCCGACTACGCCGCGCGGGTGATGCCGCTCTACCAGTCCGCCCGGCGCTGACCCGGATGTGCGATCGGCTGTTCAGTCTTGCGGGCTTTGTGAAATAATCTTCCTCTTTTGTTGACGTGGAATTCACCGGATGCAAGCGCAAACGCTGTACGAAAAGCTCTGGTCCAGTCATGTCGTCCACCAGGAAGCCGACGGCACGGCGCTGATCTACATCGACCGCCATCTGGTGCATGAGGTGACCAGCCCGCAGGCCTTCGAAGGGCTCAAGCTGGCCGGGCGCAAGCCGTGGCGGATCAGTTCCATCGTCGCCACCGCCGACCACAACACGCCCACCGACCACTGGGAGCAAGGCATCCAGGATCCGGTGTCGCGCCAGCAGGTCGAGACGCTCGATGCCAACATCCGCGCCGTCGGCTCGCTGGCCTACTTCCCGTTCAAGGACGCCCGCCAGGGCATCGTGCACGTGATCGGGCCGGAGAACGGCGCCACCCTGCCGGGCATGACCGTGGTCTGTGGCGACTCGCACACATCCACCCACGGCGCCTTCGCCTGTCTGGCGCACGGTATCGGCACCTCCGAGGTCGAGCACGTGCTCGCCACCCAGTGCCTGCTGCAGAAAAAGTCGAAGACCATGCTGGTGAAAGTCGACGGCGAACTCGGCCGCGGCGTCACCGCCAAGGACGTGGTGCTTGCCATCATCGGCCGGATCGGCACCGCCGGCGGCACCGGCTATGCGATCGAATTCGGCGGCAGCGCGATCCGCGCGCTGTCGATGGAAGGGCGGATGACGGTCTGCAACATGGCGATCGAGGCCGGTGCCCGCGCCGGCCTGGTCGGCGTCGATGAAACCACGATCGCCTACCTGAAGGATCGCCCCTTCTCGCCGCAGGGCGAAACCTGGGACAAGGCCGTGGCCTACTGGTGCACGCTGAAGAGCGACGACGGGGCGCAGTTCGACAAGGTCGTCGAGCTGCGGGCCGAGGACATCCAGCCCCAGGTCACCTGGGGAACCTCGCCGGAAATGGTCACTTCCATCGACGGGTGCGTCCCCGACCCCGCCGCGGTCGCCGACCCGGTGCGCCGCGAGGGCATCGAGCGCGCGCTGAAATACATGGGACTGGCCCCGAACACGCCGATCACCGAGATCGCCGTTGATCAGGTCTTCATCGGCTCGTGCACCAACTCGCGCATCGAAGACCTGCGTGAAGCGGCCGCAGTGGCGAAAGGGCGCAGCAAGGCGGCCAGCGTCCGCCGCGTACTGGTGGTGCCGGGCTCGGGCCTGGTCAAGCGCCAGGCCGAAGCGGAAGGCCTGCACGAGATCTTTCTCGCCGCCGGCTTCGAGTGGCGCGAACCGGGCTGTTCGATGTGCCTGGCGATGAACGCCGACCGCTTGGAACCGGGCGAGCGCTGCGCCTCGACCTCGAACCGCAACTTCGAAGGCCGTCAGGGCGCGGGCGGGCGGACCCACCTGGTGAGCCCGGCGATGGCGGCGGCCGCTGCGGTGGCCGGGCGCTTCACCGACGTGCGCACGCTGGCCTGAGCACCGCATCCGGATTCCGGAGAATGCCATGAACAAACTCGCACTGATCGCCGCTGCGCTCGTCGCCGGCTTCGTCTCCATCGCCTGCAACACCGTGCAGGGCGTCGGCAAGGACATCGAAAAGGGTGGCGAGGCCATCCAGAGGGCAGTCAAGTAATGAAACCGTTCACCACGCTCGACGGCCTGGTCGCGCCGCTCGACCGCGCCAACGTCGATACCGACGCGATCATCCCCAAGCAGTTCCTGAAGTCGATCAAGCGCAGCGGCTTCGGCCCCAACGCCTTCGACGAATGGCGCTACCTCGACGTCGGCGAGCCCGGCCAGGACTGCAGCGCGCGCCCGCTGAATCCGGACTTCGTGCTCAACCAGGCGCGCTACCAGGGCGCGCAGATCCTGCTCACGCGCGACAACTTCGGCTGCGGCAGCTCGCGCGAGCACGCGCCGTGGGCGCTCGAAGACTACGGTTTCCGTGTCCTGATCGGACCCAGCTTCGCCGACATCTTCTTCAACAACAGCTTCAAGAACGGCCTCTTGCCGGTCAAGCTCGAGGCCGCCGAGGTCGACGCGCTGTTCTGCCAGTGCGAGGCCAGCGCGGGCTATCGCCTCAAGGTTGATCTCGCCGCGCAGACCATCACCCGCCCCGACGGCAAGTCGATTCCCTTCGATATCGATCCCTTCCGCAAGGAATGCCTGCTCAACGGCTGGGACGACATCGGCCTCACGCTGCGCCACGCCGACAAGATCCGCGCCTTCGAAGAGCGGCGTCGCGCCGAACACCCCTATTACTTTGCCTGAACCAAGGAAAACGACTCGATGAAAATTTGCGTGCTGCCGGGTGACGGCATCGGCCCCGAGATCATGGCGCAGGCCGTGCGCGTGCTCGACGCGCTCGACCTGAAGCTGGAAATGGAAGAGGCTCTGCTCGGCGGCTGTGCGGTGGACGCCACCGGCAATCCGTATCCGGAAGCGACCCGCAAGCTCGCACGCGCGGCCGACGCGGTGCTGCTCGGCGCCGTCGGCGGCCCGAAGTGGGACGCCCTGCCGCGCGAGCAGCGCCCGGAGCGCGGGCTGCTCGGCATCCGCAAGGATCTGAACCTGTTCGCCAACCTGCGCCCGGCGATCCTGTATCCGGAGCTTGCCAACGCCTCCTCGCTCAAGCCCGAGATCGTCGCCGGCCTGGACATCCTGATCGTGCGCGAGCTGACCGGCGACATCTACTTCGGCCAGCCGCGCGGCATCGAGACGCGCGAGGTCGAGGGCACGCCGCAGCGCGTGGGCTGGAACACGATGATCTACGCCGAGTACGAGATCCGCCGCATCCTCAAGGTCGCGTTCGAGGCGGCGCAAAAGCGCGGCAAGAAGCTGTGCTCGGTCGACAAGATGAACGTGCTCGAGTGCACCCAGCTGTGGCGCGACATCGCCGACGAGATGGCGAACGACTACCCCGAGGTCGAGCTCAGCCACATGCTGGTCGACAATGCCGCGATGCAGCTCGTGCGTGCGCCCAAGCAGTTCGACGTGATGGTCACCGGCAACATGTTCGGCGACATCCTGTCGGACGAGGCCTCGATGCTCACCGGTTCGATCGGGATGCTGCCCTCGGCCTCGCTCGACGCCGACAACAAGGGCCTGTACGAGCCTTCGCACGGCTCGGCGCCCGATATCGCTGGCAAGAACCTCGCCAACCCGCTCGCCACCATCCTGTCGGCGGCGATGATGCTGCGCTATACCTTCAATCAGGAAGCGGCCGCGCAGCGCGTCGAGAACGCGGTCAAGAAGGTGCTCGCCCAGGGCTATCGCACCGGCGATATTTTCGAGCCGGGCACCAACAAGGTCGGTACGCGCGAGATGGGCGACGCGGTGCTCGCGGCACTGTAAGCTGTCGTACCTGCAAAGGTTTTTCGAAGAACGTTTCTGTAGAGAGTGATGAACATGAATCGAGTCGGTCTGGTCGGCTGGCGTGGCATGGTCGGTTCCGTGCTGATGCAGCGCATGGTGGAAGAGGGCGACTTCGCCTTCATCGAGCCGGTGTATTTCTCCACCTCCAACGCCGGCGGCAAGGCGCCGTCCTTCGGCGGCAAGGAAGCGGCGTCGCCGCTGCAGGACGCGACCGACATCGACGCGCTCAAGGCCTGCGACATCGTCATCACCTGCCAGGGCGGTGACTACACCAAGGAAGTCTTCCCCAGGCTGCGCGCCACCGGCTGGAACGGCCACTGGATCGACGCCGCATCCGCGCTGCGCATGAACGACGACGCGGTGATCATCCTCGACCCGGTCAACCGCAACGTCATCGACGCCGCGCTCGCCAAGGGCGGGCGCAACTGGATCGGCGGCAACTGCACCGTGTCGCTGATGCTGATGGGCCTCGGCGGCCTGTTCCGCCACGGCCTGGTGGAGTGGATCTCGGCGATGACCTACCAGGCCGCTTCGGGCGCCGGCGCGCAGAACATGCGCGAACTCATCAGCCAGATGGGCACGATCCACGACTCGGTCAAGGACCTGCTCGCCGACCCGGCCTCGGCGATCCTCGAGATCGACCGCAAGGTCGCCGCGACCATGCGCTCGGACGCCTTCCCGAAGAAGAACTTCCGCAACACCCCGCTCGCCGGCAGCCTGATTCCGTGGATCGACGTCCCGGTCGAGCACGGCCAGAGCAAGGAAGAGTGGAAGGGCGGCGCCGAGTGCAACAAGATCCTCGGCAACCCGGCCTTCCGCAGCCCGGGCGCGATCCCGATCGACGGCCTGTGCGTGCGTATCGGCGCGATGCGCTGCCATTCGCAGGCGCTGACGATCAAGCTCAACAAGGACGTGCCGCTCGACGAGCTCAGCGAGATCATCGCCGGCGGCAATCAATGGGTGAAGGTCGTGCCCAACGAGCGCGAGATCACCGAGCGCGAACTCACCCCGACCGCGGTCACCGGCACGCTGACCGTCCCGGTCGGGCGCCTGCACAAGATGGCGATGGGCCCCGAGTACCTCGGCGCCTTCACCGTCGGCGACCAGCTGCTGTGGGGCGCCGCCGAGCCGCTGCGCCGGATGCTGCGCATCCTGCTCGAACGCTGAGCGTTCTTCCATCGAGAAGATCAAAAAGGGGGGCGAAAGCCCCCTTTGTCATCACTACGGACCATCGCATCACGCCTGCCACTGGCTTGAGACCGGAACACCGGAGCCGGCCCCGGCTAATGCGGGAAGGGCGGGAAGATGCTAGATTCACAAACCGGTTTATGACGCCTTTGACCGTAAAGCTCAGTTTCGGGGGAAACGCGGTTTGAAATTCAACATGACCAGGTCGTTCAAGGCATCGCTCATCGCCCTTTCCATCGCGGCCCTCCCCTTTGCCGTGCATGGGGCGGGACTGGGGCAGATCCGAGTGTTCAGCGCCCTGGGTCAGCCATTGCGCGCAGAGATCCCGGTCAGTGCGACGCCCGAGGAACTGCGCTCGCTCAGTGCCCGGATCGCTTCACCCGAGGCCTTCCGCCAGGCCGACCTCGGTTATGGCAGCGCAGCCCGCGCCATCCGCCTCAGCGTCGATGCGCGTGCGTCGGGCGCGGTGATCCAGCTGTCGAGCGAGCGTCCGATCGACGATCCCTTCGTCGATTTGCTGGTCGAGCTGAACTGGGCCGCAGGACGGCTTGTGCGCGAATACACCTTCCTGCTCGATCCGGTCGATTTCGCCACGCCGGGCGCGCTTGCCACTGCGGCCGTCGATCCTCCCGCGGTGCTGCCGGTGCAGCGCCCGTCGTCCCCCGCGGCCGAATCCGTGTCCCCGTCCGCGCCCCGCTCCGCCCCCTCCGGGAGCGCGCCGCCATCGACCTATGTGGTGAACCGGGGCGATACGCTCTACCGCATTGCCAGCGCTCATCTTCAGCCGGGGATGACGCTCGATCAGATGTTGGTGGCGCTCCATCGCACCAATCCCGACGCCTTCGCCGGGGGCAATATCAACCGTTTGCGCGCCGGCTCGGTGCTGAGCCTGCCCGCGCCCAGCGCGGTGCGGGCGCTCGGCACCGAACAGGCGCAGCGCGAAATCCGCGCCCAGGCGGCCGATTTCGACGCCTACCGGCGCGGCCTCGCTGCTGCGGTGGAAGACCGTGCGCCGGTGCCCGCGCCTGCCGATGAGCAGGCGGGCGCGGGGCGTATCGTGCCCCGGGTGGATGCGCCCGCCCCCGGCGAGGACAGCGCCGACCAGCTGCGTGTATCCCGCAGCCGCCTTGCCGGTGCGGGTGAGGCCGAACAGCGCCTGCAGGCGCTCGAGGAGGAGCTGGGCTCGCGCGAGCGCTCGCTCGACGAGGCCGCCGCCCGCCTTGCCCTGCTTGAAAACAGCATCCGCGGCCTGCAGCGCCTGCTCGAGCTGCAAGACGGGACCATGGGCCGCTTGCAGGAGCAGGCGGCACCGGCTGCGCCGAGTGCCCGGGAAGGGCAGGTTGGCCGCGGCCTGAATGCGCAACCGGCTGCGGCTGGTGCCGAGGTGGCTGGCGTGCCGCAGGCCGCACCGCCCCCCGCCCAGCGCGCCGCGCTGCCGCCTGCTGCCGGCAATGAGCCCGGCGTGCTTGAAACCGTGCTTGGAAACTCGAAACTGCTGCTCGGTGGTGCTGCCATTCTGGTGCTGCTGCTGGCGTACGCGGGACTCAGGCAGCGGCGCAGGCAAGCCGCGCAGCGGGTCGCCGGAGCGAGGGAGGACGGGGTGGAGGACGCCGCTTTTGCCGGCAGTGACGGGCAGGATGCGGGGCTGGCCGCGAGCATCATGAATACTGATTTCGGCCAGTCGGGGCTGTCGTCGATCGATACCGATGAAGGCGTGGACCCCGTTGCCGAAGCCGATGTGTATATGGCGTATGGCCGTGACGCGCAGGCGGAGGAAATCCTTCAGGATGCGCTCAAGACAGACCCGAAGCGCGCCGCGATCCACCTGAAGCTGCTCGAGATCTATGCCCTGCGCGGCGATTCGTCCCGGTTCGAGGACGTGGAACGCAAGCTGTTCGCCCTTACCGCCGGCCACGGCCGGGAGTGGGAGAAGGCTGCGACGCTGGGGCGCAAGCTCGACCCGAAGAATCCGCGTTACCAGGAGCCGCGCGCCGAAGAGCCTGTGGCGCCGCCGGCAGGGGCGAGGACGGACGGGCGGGGCGGGGCGGGCGGAGCGCCTGCTGCGGTGGTGCTGGGCGGGGTGCTTCATGCATCGCAGGGCGCGGCCGATGAGGCTTCCGGGGCGCATCAGGAGGCTGCCATTCCGCATGCGCTCGATTTCACCGTGCCGGTGCCCCCGCCGGGTGTGCACGCGGAGCATGGTGGAGCGCCTGGCGCCGCGAGCCGCAGCGCCGCGGAGGCGGGAGGCGGAATGCCTCCCGCCACGCTGCCGGAGGCGTCCGCTGATCAGGCGAGGTCCGCCGCTGGAGTGGCGCAGCCGGGGGGCGCGGAGGCGGTCGGTTCCGCGCCTTTTGCCGAGCCGGCGCCCGCCGCGCCCGCAGCTGGGGGCGGGCGTGCTCCTGAAGCGTCGGTGCAGACCGATTCGGCCGCTGCAGTGCAGGAGGAGGCCGGGCTGGCATTCGATTTCGATCTCGATTTTGGCGCCGGCGCCGAGGACGCCGATCCGGCCGGGCGCGACCGCAGCGCGCAGGATTACCCCGAGGGCGCTGAACCTGGCGCACCGCTCGATTTCGAGTTGCCCGATCTCGAGCTGGATGCGCCGCAGCCCTGGGCGGTCGACATGGACGCCACGGTGGTGTGCCCGGATGAGGCTGGCGGCGTGTTCGACGAGGAGCGCCCGGGGTCGACAGCGAACCGCGGGGCGGGCTTCGCGCCGGCTTTCGCATCCGGCCTGGGGGAAGCGGGCCGCGCCAGCACTGCGCCCGCTTTCGATTTCGGTCTCGATGAGCCTGCGCCCGCCGCCGTGCCGGCGGATGCCGCGCCCGGACTCGATCTGAGTGCGATCGATCTCGAACTCGACGAACTCGATGAAGCTGGCATTTCGGTGACGGAAATCCCCGACGCCGGCGAGGCTGCGGCAGATGCCGGCGCCGACCTTGCCGTTGCTCCCTCGTATGGCGCCGATGACGGAACCGAAACCAAGCTCGAGCTGGCACGGGCATACGAGGAAATGGGCGACAGGGAAGGAGCGATCGAGCTGCTCCAGGAAGTCATTGGCGAAGGGTCGGCGGCGCAGCAGGCCGCCGCGCGCGAAATGCTCTCTGGTCTGAACTGATATGGCGCCGCAGGGCGGCTGCGAAACGGCCGCCCGCCCCCCTTTTTGCGCTCAACGACATGCATTCCGGTCTCATCCTGCTGCTCTGGCTCGCCGCCGTGGCCTCGATCCAGGTCCTGCCTTCTGCCGCCCTCTGGCCTGCGGTGCTGTCGTGTGCGGCCGCCGCCTTGCTGTTCGCGCGCGTGCGCAGCCTTCGCCTGTTGCGCCGGATCCGGCTGCTGCTGCTGGCGATCGTGATCCTGTTCGCCTGGTTTACGCCGGGCGAGGCGCTCCTGCTCGACTGGCCGCGGGTGGGGCCCAGTCGTGAGGGAAGCGCCCTCGCCCTGTTGCACGGCGCCCGGCTGGTGGCGGTCGTGTGCGCGGTCGCCTTGCTCCTCGAACACCTTCCCCTGGCGCGCCTGATCGGTGGCCTGTACGCGCTCAGTCGCCCCCTGCGCCTGATCGGGGTGCCGCCGGAGCGGCTGGCGCTGCGCCTGCTGCTGGTGCTGCGCTATGTCGATGCGTCGCCCCGCGGGCACAAGCCGATGCACTGGAAAGAGTGGCTGGAAGACGAGTCGACGGGCTCGGACAACCCCTCGGTGCTGCTGCAGCGCGAGCGCCTGAGCCGGACCGACGCCGTGGTCGCGCTCGGGGTGTTCGGGATGCTGTTCTGGTGGAGCCTGGGATGAAGCGGATCGTGCTCGGGCTCGAATATGCGGGGGACGCGTTCTGCGGCTGGCAAAGCCAGGCGCACGGGCGCACCGTGCAGGATGTGCTGGAGGCCGCGCTCGGGAAGATCGCCGCCGCGCCGGTGCGGCTGCACTGCGCCGGGCGCACCGACACCGGGGTCCATGCAAGCGTCCAGGTGGTGCACTTCGATACCTGCGCGCAACGCCCGCTGTCGGCCTGGGTGCGCGGGGTCAACGCCCTGCTTCCGGCGACGGTGGTGGTGCGCTGGTCGGCGCAGGCCGACCGGGCATTCCATGCGCGCTATCTCGCCACCGAGCGCCAGTACCGCTACATCCTGCACAACGCCCCGACCCGGCCGGCCCTGCTGGCGGGGCGGGTGGGCTGGTTCCATCTGCCGCTCGACCTGGCGTGGATGGCCGAGGCTGCCGCCTGCCTGGTCGGAACCCACGACTTTTCCTCGTTCCGGGCCGCCGGCTGCCAGTCGAAGACGCCGGTGCGGGTGATGCACGAGGCCCGGGTCGGGCGCCAGGGCGACTACCTGCTGTTTGATTTCCGCGCCAACGGCTTTCTCCACCACATGATCCGTAACCTGGTCGGCGCCCTGGTCTATGTCGGCAAGGGACGTTACCCGCCCTCCTGGATGGGCGAACTGCTGCAAGCGCGCGATCGCGCCCGCGCCGCACCGACCTTCGCTCCCGACGGCCTCTACCTGTGCGGGGTGAGCTACCCGCCGCGCTGGTCGCTGCCAGGTGATGGGCGTATCATCGCGCTGCCCCAGCTTCCTCTCGCCTGAATGTCCCGTACCCGAATCAAGATCTGCGGCCTGACGCGGGCGCAAGACGTGCGTGCGGCCGTCCAAAACGGCGCCGATGCGATCGGCTTCGTCTTCTATCCCCCCAGCCCGCGGGCGGTCGATGTCGACCGTGCGGCCGAGCTTGCCGCCTTGCTGCCGCCGTTCGTGACCGCGGTCGGCCTGTTCGTCAATCCCGCACCGGCCGAGGTCGAGGCGGTGCTCGCACGCGTACCCCTGCAGCTGCTGCAGTTCCACGGCGACGAGCGCGAAGCCGACTGCGCCCGCTACGGCCTGCCCTGGATCAAGGCGGCGAGGATGCGGGCGGGAGTCGATCTGCTAGAATTCGCCCTTTCGCATCCGCGCGCCCGCGGCATCCTGGTCGACGCCTTCGTCGACGGCTACGGCGGCGGAGGCAAGACTTTCGACTGGTCGCTGATCCCACAGGGCTTCGGGCGGCCGCTGGTGCTGTCCGGCGGCCTGGATGCGGACAACGTCGCCGAGGCGGTCCGCCGCGTTCGCCCGTGGGCGGTGGACGTATCGAGCGGAGTGGAAAGTGCCAGGGGAATCAAGGATGCGGCCAAGATCGCCGCGTTCATCGCCGGAGTTCGAGATGCAGATGGCTGATACGTCTTACCAGTTTCCCGATGCCAGCGGGCATTTCGGCCCCTATGGCGGCGTGTTCGTCGCCGAAACCCTGATGCCGGCGCTGGCCGAACTGCGCGAGGCCTACGCCGCGTGCCAGAACGATCCCGCCTTCGTCGCCGAGTTCGAATACGAACTCAAGCACTACGTCGGCCGTCCGAGCCCGATCTACCACGCCAGACGCTGGTCCGGCCTGCTCGGCGGCGCCCAGATCTACCTCAAGCGCGAAGACCTCAACCACACCGGCGCGCACAAGGTGAACAACTGCATCGGCCAGGCGCTGGTCGCCCGCCGCATGGGCAAGCAGCGCGTGATCGCCGAGACCGGCGCCGGCCAGCACGGGGTCGCCACCGCCACCGTCGCCGCGCGCTACGGCATGGAGTGCGTGGTCTACATGGGCGCGGAGGACGTCAAGCGCCAGGCCGCCAACGTCTACCGCATGAAGCTGCTCGGCGCCACCGTGGTCCCGGTGGACTCGGGCTCGAAGACGCTGAAGGACGCGCTCAACGAAGCGATGCGCGACTGGGTCACCCACATCGCCGACACGTTCTACATCATCGGCACGGTCGCCGGCCCCCATCCCTACCCGATGATGGTGCGCGACTTCCAGGCCGTGATCGGCAAGGAATGCCTGGTGCAGATGCCCGAGATGGCCGGCCGCCAGCCCGATTACGTCATCGCCTGCGTCGGCGGTGGCTCCAACGCGATGGGCATCTTCCACCCCTACCTCGACATGCCCGGCGTCAAGCTCGTCGGCGTCGAGGCGGCGGGCGAGGGCCTCGACAGCGGCCACCACGCGGCGTCGCTGACGGCGGGCCGCCCGGGCGTGTTGCACGGCAACCGCACCTACCTGCTGCAGGACGAGGACGGCCAGATCATCGAGACCCATTCGATCTCCGCCGGCCTCGACTACCCGGGCGTCGGCCCCGAGCATGCCTGGCTGAAGGACTCTGCCCGTGCGGAGTACGTCGGCGTGACCGATGCCGAAGCCCTGCAGGCCTTCCACGACCTGTGCCGGCTCGAAGGCATCATCCCGGCGCTCGAGTCCTCGCATGCGCTGGCCCACGCGGCCAGGCTGGCACCGACCTTGCCGCAGGACCGCATTCTGCTTGTCAATCTGTCCGGGCGTGGCGACAAGGACATGCACACCGTCGCCGAGCGTTCCGGCCTCCAGTTCTGAACCCGAGCGGGCCGCTTCTGCGGCCCGCAGCGTGATCGAGACATGTCGACAATCCATACCGTTTTCCAGCGCCTGCAGGCCGGTGGCCGCAAGGCGCTCATCCCCTTCGTGACCGCCGGTTTTCCCGCCCCCGGGCTGACCTTGCCGCTGATGCATGCGCTGGTCGAAGGCGGCGCCGACATCATCGAGCTCGGTGTGCCGTTCTCCGATCCGATGGCCGACGGCCCGACGATCCAGCGCGCCTCCGAGCGTGCGCTCGCCCAGGGCATGAGCCTGCGCAAGGTGCTCGACATCGTGCGCACCTTCCGCGCCACCGATGTCACCACCCCGGTGGTGCTGATGGGCTATGCCAACCCGATCGAAGCCATGGGTGCCGAGCGCTTCGTCGCCGAGGCCGTCGCGGCCGGCGTCGACGGCGTGCTCGTGGTCGATTATCCGCCCGAGGAATGCGTCGCCTTCGCTGCGACGGCCAAGGCCGGCGGGCTGGATCCGATCTTCCTGCTCGCGCCGACCTCGTCCGCGCAGCGCTTCGCCGATGTCGCCCGCGCCGGCAGCGGCTACATCTACTACGTGTCGCTGAAGGGGGTGACCGGCAGCGGCAAGCTCGACGTCGATGAAGTGGCACGGCGCATCCCGCAGATCCGTGCCGCGGTCGGCATGCCGGTCGGGGTCGGCTTCGGCATTCGCGACGCCGAGAGCGCACGGCGCATCGGCGCGGTCGCCGACGCGGTCGTGATCGGCAGCCGCATCATCGAGGAAATCGAAAACAACCCGGGCGCGGAAGTGGCCTGCGTCACCGCCTTCATGCGGGGCATCCGTGCTGCGCTCGATGGGCTCGCGCCGGCAAAAGGAGAGGCACAATGAGCTGGCTGCAGAAATTGCTGCCGCCGCGGATCAAGCGTGGCCAGGCATCGGCGCGCAACAAGTCGATCCCGGAAGGCGTATGGAGCAAGTGCGAGGGCTGCGAGGCGGTGCTGTACCGCGCCGATCTCGACGGCAACCTTGGCGTCTGCCCCAAGTGCGGCCACCATCACCGGCTGCGCGCACGGCGGCGCCTGGACATCCTCCTCGATGCGGAAGAGCGCATCGAGATCGGCGCCGGAGTCACCCCGGTCGACGCGCTGAAGTTCAAGGATTCGCGCAAGTATCCCGAGCGCCTGGCGGCCGCCGCTGCCGACACCGGCGAGGCCGACGCGATGGTGGTGATGCGCGGCGCGATCAAGACCCTGCCGGTGGTGGTGGCCTGCTTCGAGTTCGAATTCCTCGGCGGTTCGATGGGCTCGGTGGTGGGCGAGCGCTTCGTGCGCGGTGCGCGCGAAGCCTACGAGCAGCGCCTGCCGTTCATCTGCATCACCGCGTCGGGCGGCGCGCGCATGCAGGAAGGCCTGCTGTCCCTGATGCAGATGGCCAAGACCACGGCCTCGATCACCCGTCTGGCCGAGCGCCGCCTGCCTTTCGTGACCGTGCTGACCGACCCCACCATGGGCGGCGTGTCGGCCAGCTTCGCCTTCATGGGCGACGTCGTGGTCGCCGAGCCCGGGGCCCTGATCGGTTTCGCCGGGCCGCGGGTGATCGAGCAGACGGTGCGCGAGAAGCTTCCGGAAGGGTTCCAGCGCGCGGAGTTCCTGCTCGAAAAAGGCGCGGTCGATATCATCGTCGACCGGCGCGAGATGCGCGACCGGCTGGCCGCACTGCTCGCGATGCTGGCCCGCCACCCTGCCGACGTGGTTGCCGCCTGATGCCTCGCGGCGCCGAACGGCCGTTGTTGCCGGACACACTGGCCGGTTGGCTCGACCTCCTCGAACAGCGCCACGGGCAGCGCATCGAGCTCGGCCTCGAGCGCGTGCGTGCGGTGCGGGCGGCGATGGGTGCGCCATCGGAGGCGGTATTGATCACCGTCGGCGGCACCAACGGCAAGGGTTCGTGCTGCGCGATGCTCGAGAGCATCCTGCTCGCTGCCGGCTACCGGGTCGGCTGCTACACCTCGCCCCACCTGCTGCGCTACAACGAGCGCGTGCGCATCGACGGGCGGGACGCCGACGATGCGCGACTGGTCGCCGCGTTCACCGCGGTCGAGGCGGCGCGCGGCGACACCGAGCTGACCTACTTCGAGCACGGTACCCTCGCCGCCTGGGCGGTGTTCGCCGCCGCGCGTCCGGACGTGATCATCCTCGAAGTCGGCTTGGGCGGGCGCCTGGACGCGGTCAACGTGTTCGACGCCGACTGTGCGATCGTCACCAGCGTGGCGATGGACCATATGGAGTATCTCGGCGACACGCGCGAGAAGATCGGCTTCGAAAAGGCCGGCATTTTCCGCGGTGGCCGGCCTGCGGTATGCGGCGACCCCCAGCCGCCGGCCAGCCTGCTCGAACATGCGCGTGCGATCGGTGCCGAACTGTGGGTCAGTGGGCGGGACTTCGGCTTCGGCGGCGACCGCCAGCAGTGGGGTTACTGGCGCTATGCGCAGCCTGCCGCCCAGGGTGCGCTGCTCAGGCGCGGCGGGCTGGCTTACCCGGCGCTGCGCGGGGCCAACCAGCTGCTCAACGCCGCCGCCGTGCTGACCGCGCTCGAATGTCTGCGGGAGCGCCTGCCGGTGTCGATGCAGCACGTTCGCCAGGGCTTGATGCTGGTTGACGTGCCGGGGCGCTTCCAGGTGCTGCCGGGGCGGCCGACGGTGGTGCTCGATGTCGCGCACAACCCGCAAGCCGCCGGCGTGCTCGCGGAAAATCTCGGCAACATGGGGTTTTATCCCGAAACCTGGGCGGTGCTGGGCATGCTCGGCGACAAGGATGTCGCTGGCGTGGTGGCGCGGATGGCCGGCCGGGTCGAGCACTGGCTGCTGACGGATCTGCCCGGGGCGCGGGGGCTGTCGGCGCAGGCGCTGGCCGAGCGGGTGCGCGCGGCCGGCGGCCAGGGCGACATCGATTGTTTTCCGTCGCCTGCGCAAGCGTTTGTTGCAGCGCAGGAGCGCGCTGCCGAGGGTGATAGAATCGTCGCCTTCGGTTCCTTCCTGACGGTGGCGGACGTGCTTGCAGCGCTCAGGGCTGCGCGGCACGGGTGAGGTTCTCCGGTGAGCGACGCAGACAATCTGGAAATCAAGAAGCGTGCGCGGCGGCGGCTGGTTGGCGCCATTGCGCTGGCGCTGCTGGCGGCGATCGTGCTGCCGATGACGATGGATCAGGAGCCGCACTCCGCGGTCCAGGACATCCAGATCACCATCCCCGACCGGGAGGCCGCTACCGGGCTGCAGCGTCCGCTCGCGATGGCCCCGCCGCCCGTCGACATCGCTCCGCCGCCGGAAGAAGAGGACGGCGTTGCCGCCCCCGGCGACAAGCCGGCGCCGGCCGCCGACTCCCCGCCGGCACCGGCGCCAAGGCCTGCGCCGACTCCCGCACCGACTCCCACACCCAAACCGGAAGCGCCCGTGCGCCCGGCACCCGAGGCGGGTCCGCTTCCTGCCGTATCTGCCGAAGAGGAGGCCCGGGTGCGGGCGATCCTCAGCGGCCAGCCGGTGCCGCCGCGCGGTGAGTCCTTCGTCGTCCAGGTCGGTGCGTTCAGCGAGGCGGCGAAGGCGGCGCGTCTGGCCGACGAGCTCAAGGCGAAGGGCTTTCCTGCCTATACCGAGGTGGTGGGCAGCGTGACCCGGGTCCGGGTCGGGCCGGTGCCGGGACGATCCGCCGCCGAGGCGGTAGCGACCCGCCTCAAGGCGGGCGGCCACCAGGCCGTGCTGCAGGCGCGCTGAGCGGTGACGATGACTGTATTCGATTACGTCTTTCTCGGAATCCTGGCCCTGTCTGCCGCAGTCGGCATGTGGCGCGGGCTGGTCAGCGAAGTGATGGCCGTGCTCGCCTGGGTGGCGGCGCTGTTCGCCGCATGGCGCTATAACGAACAGGCGGCGAGCGTGTTTTCCGCGATGATCGCAGAGCCGATGTGGCGCCAGGTGGCCGGCGCTGCGCTGGTGGTGGTCGGCGTGCTGCTGCTGGCGGCGTTGCTGCGTTATCTGCTGCGTGAGCTGCTGCGAGCCGCAGGGCTGGGGGCAACCGACCGCTTTTTCGGTGCCCTGTTCGGGGTCGCGCGCGGCCTGGCGGTCGCCTGCGTGGTGGTGCTGATCGGCGGACTCGCGGGCGTGTCGCGTGAGCCGTGGTGGACACAGGCATTGTTTTCGGCGCCGATGGAGTCGGCGGTCCTTGCGGTAAAACCCTGGCTGCCCGATGCGGTAGCCGACAAGATTCGATTCAGATAGGCGTAACTTCCATGTGCGGAATTCTCGGGGTCGTAGCCACCTCACCGGTCAATCAGCTGCTGTACGACGGGCTGCAGGTATTGCAGCACCGCGGTCAGGATGCCGCAGGCATCGCCACCTCGGAAGGTGGGCGCTTCCACATGCACAAGGGGTCGGGCCTGGTGCGCGACGTGTTCCGCACCCGCAACATGCGCAATCTGCAGGGCAACTGGGGGATCGGCCACGTGCGCTATCCCACCGCCGGCTCGGCCTACAATGCCGCCGAAGCGCAGCCGTTCTACGTCAATTCGCCTTTCGGCCTGCTGCTGGCGCACAACGGCAACCTGACGAACTCGGAAGCACTCAAGCGCGAGATGTTCCTCTCCGACCTGCGCCATATCAACACCAGCAGCGACTCCGAAGTCCTGCTCAACGTGCTCGCCCATGAGCTGCAGGCCGCCTGCAAGGGGCTCAAGCTCGACGAGGACGCGGTTTTCCGCGCGGTTGCCGAGGTGCACCGGCGTTGCCGCGGCGCCTATGCGGTGGTGGTGATGATCTCCGGCTACGGCCTGCTCGCCTTTCGCGATCCGTACGGCATCCGCCCGCTGGTGATCGGGCGCAACGACACCGGGGCTGGCTGTGAATGGCTGGTCGCTTCGGAATCGGTGGCAGTCGACGTGCTCGGCTACAAGCTGGTGCGCGACATCGCGCCCGGCGAAGCGGTGCTGATCGACACCGCCGGCCATTTCCACAGCCGGCAGTGCGCGGACAGCACGGTCCATGCGCCCTGCATGTTCGAGTTCGTCTATCTGGCGCGGCCGGATTCGATCATCGACGGCGTTTCGGTGTACGAATCGCGGATGAAGATGGGTGAATTCCTCGCCGACCGGATGAAGCGGACGATGCCGCACGTGCACATCGACGTGGTCATCCCGATCCCCGATTCCAGCCGTCCTTCGGCGATGCAGATGGCGCAGCGCCTGGGCCTGCCGTTCCGCGAAGGCTTCGTCAAGAACCGCTACATCGGCCGCACTTTCATCATGCCGGGCCAGGCCACGCGCAAGAAGTCGGTGCGCCAGAAGCTCAACACCATCCACCAGGAATTCAAGGGCAAGAGCGTGCTGCTGGTCGACGACTCGATCGTGCGCGGCACGACCAGCAGGGAAATCGTCAACATGGCGCGCGAAGCGGGGGCGACGAAGGTCTATCTGGCTTCGGCGGCGCCGCCGGTGCGCCACGCCAATGTCTATGGCATCGACATGCCGACCCGTGCCGAACTGATCGCCTCCGACCGCAGCGACGAGGAGATCTGCCGCGAGATCGGCGCCGACGGCTTGATCTACCAGGACCTGGACGATCTCAAGGCTTCGGTTCGCGCGCTCAATCCTGCGCTCAGGTTCTTCGAAACGTCCTGCTTTGATGGCAGCTACATCACTGGCGACATCACCACCGAATATCTCAACGGCGTCGAGAACCAGCGCGGCGCAGCCAAGCCGGCCAGGCCCGACAGCGGCGACGGCGATGACGACGGCGGCCAGCTCGATCTGAACCTGGCTTCCGGTGGCGAACGCTGAGGTGCGCTGCCCGCCCTCGATCAAGACCCTCATCCCGACCACGACCATGACTCTTCCTGACGAGCAGGCCTTCCGCCCCGACACCCTCGCCGTACGTGCCGGAACCGAACGCACCCAGTTCGGCGAACACGGCGAGGCCATGTACCTCACTTCCAGCTTCGTGTTCGACAGTGCGGCCCAGGCCGCGGCGCGTTTTTCCGGTGCCGAGGAGGGCTATGTCTACGCCCGCTTCTCCAACCCCACCGTCAGCGCGATGCAGACCCGGCTCGCCGCGCTCGAAGGTGCACAAGCCTGCGTTGCGACCGCTTCGGGGATGTCGGCGATCCTGTCGCTGGCGATGGCGACCCTGCAGGCGGGAGATCACATCGTCGCCTCCAACGGGCTGTTCGGCGCCACCCAGCAGCTGTTCGGCGGCATCCTGGCGAAGTTCGGCATCGAGACGAGTTTCGTGCCCGCGACCGAACTCGATGCCTATCGCGACGCCCTGCGCCCGCGCACGAAGCTGTTCTTCATCGAGACGCCGTCGAATCCGCTCACCGAGGTGGTCGATATCGCCGCCGTGGCGACGATCGCGCACGAGGCGGGGGCGCTGCTCGCGGTGGACAACTGTTTCTGCACGCCGGTGTTGCAGCGCCCGCTGGCGCTGGGGGCCGACGTGGTGGTGCATTCGGCGACCAAGTACCTCGACGGCCAGGGGCGGGTGCTGGGCGGCGCCATCGCCGGCAGCAAGGCGGTGACCGACGAGGTGTTCAAGTTCCTGCGCACCGCAGGACCGACGCTGTCGCCGTTCAACGCCTGGGTGATCCTGAAAGGGCTGGAAACCCTGCGTATCCGCATGGAGGCGCAGTCGGCGAGCGCGCTGGAGCTGGCGCGCTGGCTGGAGTCGCAAGCCGGTGTGGCGCGGGTGCATTACCCCGGGCTTGCCTCGCATCCGCAGCACGAGCTGGCGATGCGCCAGCAAAAGAGCGGTGGCGCAATCCTGAGCTTCGAGCTCGAGGGCGGACGCGATGCGGCGTGGAAGGTGGTCGATGCAACGCGTCTGATCTCGATCACCGCGAACCTGGGTGACACCAAGAGCACGATCACGCATCCGGCCACCACCACCCACGGCCGCATCAGCGCCGAGGCACGGGCCGCCGCGGGGATTGGCGAGGGCCTGCTGCGGATCGCAGTCGGCCTCGAGGATATCGAGGATCTGAAGGAAGATCTGGCGCGGGGATTGGCACGCTGAGCGCGCATCGGCTGCGGCTGCCATGATGTCGACCGGTCGGTGACGGGCGCGGCAGCCGCGGCGGCGGCTTGTAGCCGGCGGGGGGCGCTCAGCGCACGACCTGGCTCAGTTCGCCGGCTTGGTAGCGAGCGGCGATTTTATCCAGCGATACCGGCCTGATCTTCGAGGCCATACCGGCGCAGCCGAAGGCTTCGAAACGCGCCTTGCACACCAGCCTGGCAGCCTCGCGTGCCGGCTTGAGAAATTCGCGCGGGTCGAACTTGGACGGGTTTTCGGCCAGGAACTTGCGCACCGCGCCGGTCATCGCGAGGCGGATATCGGTGTCGATGTTGATCTTGCGCACGCCGTACTTGATCCCCTGGACGATCTCCTCGACCGGCACGCCGTAGGTTTCCTTCATGTCGCCGCCGTACTGGCGGATGATTTCGAGTAGCTCCTGCGGCACGCTGGACGAGCCGTGCATCACCAGGTGGGTGTTGGGGATGCGGGTGTGGATGGCCTTGATGCGGTCGATGGCGAGGATGTCGCCGGTAGGCTTGCGGCTGAACTTGTAGGCGCCGTGGCTGGTGCCGATGGCGATCGCGAGCGCGTCGCAGTCGGTCTGGCGGACGAAATCGGCGGCCTGGTCGGGGTCGGTCAGCAGCTGCGAGTGATCGAGCGTGCCTTCGGCACCGACGCCGTCTTCCTCGCCGGCCTGGCCGGTCTCGAGCGAGCCCAGGCAGCCGAGCTCGGCCTCGACGGTGACGCCGATGGCGTGGGAGAACTTCACCACCTCGCGGGTGACGGCGACGTTGTACTCGTAGGAGGACGGGGTCTTGCCGTCTTCCAGCAGCGAGCCGTCCATCATCACGCTGGAAAAGCCCGAGCGGATCGCCGCCATGCACACCGCGGGGCTCTGGCCGTGGTCCTGGTGCATCACCACCGGGATGTTCGGATAGGCTTCGACGGCGGCGTCGATGAGGTGGCGCAGGAAAGCCTCGCCGGCGTATTTGCGCGCCCCGGCCGAGGCCTGCATGATCACCGGGCTGTCGCATTCGGCCGCGGCTTCCATGATGGCCTGGACCTGCTCGAGGTTGTTCACGTTGAAGGCGGGCAGGCCGTAGCTGTGTTCGGCGGCGTGGTCGAGCAGCTGGCGCATGGAAACGAGGGGCATGGGGATTCTCCGGGGAGGCGCGCGCGGCGGCGCGGCGCTCGGGGTGGTTCGAAAGTGTTTATTTTAGCCTTGGTCCGGGTGCGGATGGCGCGGGCCGCAGCGTTCAGACCGGATCGTCGAGCGTGCCGGGGCGGTGATGTTCGCCGACGCGCACGATCTTCAGGGTGTTGGTGCCGCCGGAGGCGCCGATCGGCTCGCCGATGGTGAGCACGATCAGGTCGCCGTAGTCGACCACGCCCTGCTCGAGCAGCACCTGCTCGGCTTCCCACAGCAGCACGTCGCGGTCCTGGTGAGTCTGGCTCATCAGCAGCGGGTAGACTTCGCGGTACAGCGTCATCTGGTTGCGGGCAGAGACTTCCGGGGTGAGCGCATAGATCGACACGCCGGCGATCAGGCGGCTCATCCACAGCGCGGTCGAGCCGGTCTGGGTGAGCGAGGCGATGGCCTTGACCTTGAGGTGGTAGGCGGTCCAGATCGCCGCCATCGCGATCGACTGGTCGATGCGGGTGAACACGCGGTCGAGCATCTCGCGGTCGAGCCCGGTATCGTAGGACTTCTCCGCCTCCAGGCAGACCCGGCTCATCGCCTCGATGACTTCGACCGGATAGTTTCCGGCGGCGGTCTCGGCCGACAGCATCACCGCGTCGGTGCCGTCGAGCACGGCGTTGGCGACGTCGGAGACTTCGGCGCGGGTCGGCACCGGGCTGGTGATCATCGACTCCATCATCTGGGTGGCGGTGATGGTGAGCTTGTTGCGGTCGCGCGCGGCGCGGATCATCTTCTTCTGCAGCGCCGGCACTGCGGCGTCGCCGACCTCGACCGCGAGGTCGCCGCGCGCCACCATGATGCCGTCGGAGGCGTCGAGGATCTCGTCGAGGTTGGCCACCGCTTCGGTGCGTTCGATCTTGGCGATCAGCAAGGACTCGCCGCCGGCGGCGCGGATCAGCTGGCGGGCCATGTACATGTCGGCCGCGCTCTTGGGGAAGGAGACGGCGACGAAATCGACCCCGATCTGCGCCGCGGTGCGGATGTCGTCCATGTCCTTGGCGGTGAGCGCCGGCGCGGTGAGGCCGCCGCCCTGGCGGTTGATGCCCTTGTTGTTGGAGAGCTCGCCGCCGACCTTGACCACGGTGTGGATCTCGTGGCCGAGCACCCGGGTCACCCCGAGCTTGAGGCGGCCGTCGTCGAGCAGCAGCACGTCGCCCGCCTTGACGTCCTTGGGCAGGTCCTTGTAGTCGAGGCCGACGCGCTCGGCGTTGCCCAGCTCGCAGCGCGAATCGAGGATGAAGGGCATGTCGCGCACCAGCACGATGCGGCCTTCGGCGAATTTGCCGACGCGGATCTTCGGCCCCTGCAGGTCGGCGAGGATGCCGACCGGGCGGCCGGCCAGCGCCGAGGCTTCGCGGATCGCCGCGGCGCGGGCGATGTGGTCTTCGGCCTTGCCGTGGGAGAAGTTCATGCGCACCACGTCGACGCCGGCATGGACCATGCGTTCGAGGACTTGCGGGTCGGAAGAGGCGGGGCCGAGGGTGGCGACGATCTTGGTGTGGCGGGGCATGGAATCTCCGGAGGCGGTCTGGCGGATGGGTGCAGGGTGGGCGATGGCCCGACATTCTAATCCGCAGCCGGCATGAAAATGGCCGCCCCTGGCGGCCATCGGGGCGGAGCGGGGTGGAATCAGGCGCTGTAGCGTTGTTCCAGCGCGGCGATCGCGGGCAGGGTCTTGCCTTCGAGGAACTCGAGGAAGGCGCCGCCGCCGGTGGAGATGTAGCCGACGTCGCGGGCGATGTCGAACTTCCCGATCGCGGCCAGGGTGTCGCCGCCGCCGGCGATCGAGAACGCCTCGGAGTGGGCGATCGCCGAGGCCATCATCTTGGTCCCGCCGGCGAACTGGGCGTACTCGAAGACGCCCACGGGGCCGTTCCAGACCACGGTGCCGGCGTGGGCGATGATGTCGGCGAGGCGCACCGAGCTCTTCGGGCCGAAATCGAGGATGCGGTCGTGGGGGCCGACCTCGTCGACCGGGATGCGGTTGGCGCGGGCCAGCGCCGAGACCTCGTCGGCGACCACCACGTCCACCGGCAGCGGCACTTCGGCGCCGCGCGCCTTCATGAGGTCCATCACCTGCTGCGCCTCGCGCACCATCTCGGGCTCGGCGAGCGATTCGCCGATGCGCTTGCCGGCGGCAAGGAGGAAGGTGTTGGCGATGCCGCCGCCGACGATGAGCTGGTCGACCTTCTCCGCCAGGGTCTTGAGGATGGTGAGCTTGGTCGATACCTTGGCGCCGCCGACGATCGCCACCAGCGGGCGTGCCGGGTTTTCGGTGGCTTTGGACAGGGCGTCGATCTCGGCGCCCATCAGGATGCCGGCGCAGGCCACCGGCGCGAAGCGGGCGATGCCGTGGGTGGTGGCTTCGGCGCGGTGGGCGGTGCCGAAGGCGTCATTGACGTAGATGTCGCACAGCGCGGCCATCTTCTGCGCCAGTTCCTCGTTGTCCTTCTTCTCGCCCTTGTTGCAGCGGCAGTTCTCGAGCAGCACGACTTCGCCCGGCTTGACCTCGAAGCCGCCGTCGACCCAGTCCTGGATCAGGCGCACCGGCTTGTCGAGGAGCTGGCCGAGGCGCACCGCCACCGGCGCGAGGGTGTCGTCGGGGCCGACCGTGCCTTCGGTGGGACGGCCCAGATGGGAGGTGACCATCACCGCGGCGCCGTTGTCGAGGCAGTAGCGGATCGACGGGATGGAGGCGCGGATGCGGGTGTCCTCGGTGATGTTGCCGGCTTCGTCCTGCGGCACGTTGAGGTCGGCGCGGATGAACACCTTCTTGGCGCGCACGTCGAGGTCGGTGAGTTTATTGACTTGCATGATTCGCTCGGTCCTGGAAAAACGCCCTGCGGGGCAGGGCGTCGGTTCGACTGGATGTCGGTATTGCTGGGCGCTTACTTGGCGTTATGGAAGGCGCGCGCGGCGTCGAGCATGCGGCAGGAGTAGCCCCACTCGTTGTCGTACCAGGCCAGCACCTTGACCAGCACCGAGCCGTCCGCGCCCTGGATGACGCGGGTCTGGGTGGCGTCGAAGGTCGAGGACACCGTGGTGTGGTTGAAGTCGGAGGACACCAGCGGCTCGGTGTTGACCGCGAGGATGCCCTTCAGCGGGCCGTTGGCCGCGGCGGTCATCAGCGCGTTGATCTCTTCCTTGGTGGTGGCGCGCTCGGCGGTGAAGGTGAGGTCGACCAGCGAGACGTTGATCGTGGGCACGCGCAGCGCGAAGCCGTCGACCTTGCCGGCGAGCTGCGGCAGCACCAGGCCGACGGCCTTGGCGGCGCCGGTCTTGGTCGGGATGATGTTGGCGGCGGCGGCACGGGCGCGGCGCAGGTCCTTGTGGCGCACGTCCACGGTGACCTGGTCGTTGGTGTAGGCGTGGATGGTGGTCATCAGGCCCTGCTTGATGCCGACGCTGTCGGCCAGGATCTTGGCCACCGGCGCCAGGCAGTTGGTGGTGCACGAGGCGTTGGAGACCACGGTCATGCCGGCGCGCAGCACTTCTTCGTTCACCCCCATGACGATGGTGGTGTCCACGTCGTCACCGCCCGGGGCCGAGATCAGCACGCGGCGGGCGCCCTGGTCGAGCAGGGCCTGGGCCTTGGCCTTGGTGGTGTAGGCGCCGGTGCATTCGAGCAGCACGTCCACGCCGTGGCGGCCCCAGTCGACGCCCTTCGGGTCCTTGGTCGAGTAGAACGGGATCTTCTTCCCGTCGATGATGATGACGTTCTCGCCCTCGGTGTCGACCGGGGTGGCGAAGCGGCCGTGGGTGGTGTCGTACTTGAGCAGGTGGGCGTTGGTGGCCAGATCGCCGGAGGCGTTGATGGCGACCACTTCGAATTCGTTCTGCAGGCCCTGCTCGTAGATGGCGCGCAGCGTGCAGCGACCGATACGACCGAAACCGTTGATGGCGACCTTGATGCTCATCGATACTTCTCCGTGGAATAACGGTGGAAAACCGGGTGTTTATCGTTGCCGATGCCCTGCCGGCCGGTGCCGGACTACGCCCTGATGTGCAGCGGGAGCGGTCCGCTTGCGGAGCCGCTCCGGCGCCGGGCTGTCGTCAGAGCACCGACTTCACTGCCTGCACCACCGCCTCCGCGGTGATGCCGAAATACTTGAACAGCTCGCCCGCCGGCGCCGATTCGCCGAAGCGGTCGAGGCCGATGACGCGGCCCTCCAGCCCGACGTACTTGTACCAGCCGTCGGTGCTGCCGGCCTCGACCGCGATGCGCGGCAGGCCGGCGGGCAGCACGCCCGCCTTGTACGCGGCGTCCTGGCGGTCGAAGACGTTGGTCGAGGGCATCGACACCACGCGCACCGCGAGGCCTTGCTCGGCCAGCGTCTTCTGCGCCGCGACCGCGAGCGCGACCTCGGAGCCGGTGGCGAGGATCACCGCCTGCACCTTGCCGCCATTGACGTTGGCCGGGGCCTCCGACAGCACGTAGCCGCCTTTGCGGATCGCCGCGATCTGCTCCGCCGTGCGCGCCTGGAAGGGCAGGTTCTGGCGCGAGAAGCACATCGCGGTGGGGCCGTCGCGGCGCTCGATCGCGTTCGCCCAGGCCACCGCCGATTCGGTGGTGTCGCACGGGCGCCACACGTCCATGTTGGGGATCAGGCGCAGGGAGGCGGTCTGCTCCACCGGCTGGTGGGTGGGGCCGTCCTCACCGAGGCCGATCGAATCGTGGGTGAACACGAAGATCTGGCGCACCTTCATCAGCGCGGCCATGCGCAGGGCGTTGCGCGCGTACTCGCTGAACATCAGGAAGGTGGCGGTGTAGGGGATCAGGCCGCCGTGCAGACTGATACCGTTGGCGATCGCCGCCATGCCGAATTCGCGCACGCCGTAATACACGTAGTTGCCGCCGCTGGTCTTGCTCACGCCCTTCGCGCCCGACCACAGGGTGAGGTTGGAGCCGGCGAGGTCGGCCGAGCCGCCGAGCAGCTCGGGCAGCTTCGGGGCGTAGGCTTCGATGCTGTTCTGGCTGGCCTTGCGGGTGGCGATGGTCTCGGCCTTGTCGGTGACCCCGGCGAGCACTGCGGCGACGTGGGCGTCCCAGTCGGCGGGCAGCGCGCCGGCCATGCGGCGCTCGAACTCGGCGGCGAGCTCGGGGTGGGCGGCGCGGTAGGCGGCGAAGCCGGCGTTCCACTGCGCTTCGAGCGCGGCGCCCTTGCTGCGCGCATCCCACGCCGCATAGACGTCGGCGGGGATCTCGAACGGTGGGTGGTTCCAGCCGATGTGCTCGCGCGCGGCGGCGATTTCGGCGGCGCCCAGCGGGGCGCCGTGCACGTCGTGGCTGTCCTGCTTGTTGGGGGCGCCGGCGCCGATGATGGTCTTGCAGCAGATCAGCGTGGGCTGGGTGGTATTGGCCTTCGCCTGCTCGATCGCGGCTTCGATCGCGGCCGGGTCGTGGCCCTGGACGTCGCGGATCACCTGCCAGCCATAGGCTTCGAAGCGCTTCGGGGTGTCGTCGGTGAACCAGCCGTCGACGTGGCCGTCGATCGAGATGTTGTTGTCGTCGTAGAAGGCGACGAGCTTGGAGAGGCCCCAGGTGCCGGCGAGCGAGCAGGCCTCGTGCGAGATGCCTTCCATCAGGCAGCCGTCGCCGAGGAAGACGTAGGTGTTGTGATTGACGACCTCGTGGCCCGGGCGGTTGAACTCGGCGGCGAGGACCTTCTCTGCCAGCGCCATGCCGACCGCGTTGGTGATGCCCTGGCCGAGCGGGCCGGTGGTGGTCTCGATGCCGGGGGCGTAGCCGTATTCGGGGTGGCCGGGGGTCTTGCTGTGCAACTGGCGGAAGCGCTTGAGCTCCTCGATCGGCAGCTCGTAGCCGGTGAGGTGGAGCAGCGCGTAGATCAGCATCGAGCCGTGGCCGTTGGAGAGCACGAAGCGGTCTCTGTCGGCCCACTTCGGGTTCGCCGGATTGTGGCGCAGATGATGGCGCCACAGCACTTCGGCGATCTCGGCCATGCCCATCGGCGCGCCCGGGTGGCCGGAGTTGGCCTGTTGCACGGCATCCATCGCGAGGGCGCGGATCGCACCGGTGACGGGGTTGAAGACCGGAGCTTTGACGTTGCGGGTCGGCTGCATGCTGTTCTCGGGCCGGAGGCCACCATCGAAAAACCGCAATTATCCCTGAAAAGCCCGGCCGGTTGCTAGTGCTGCGGCGCAGCATCAAGGTGTGATGGGAGCCTGTCTCCCGTGGATCTGTTTCGCCGGCACGCGTGCTGTGCGCCGATGTGCATGAATCGCGCCTGCTCGCGACGGAATGGAGGTAAAAATATTTACAAGGCACAAATGATTGCGATTATCATTAACGACGTTGTCAGGTAGCGCCACCTGCTTTTCCGCTTGTCGCCGCGAGGGTGTCACCCATCATGTGTGCAGGTGCCGCAAGCCCGCCCGGACAGGCTCGGTCGTGGCACGGCGGGGAGGCCTCTTTCGATTCATCGTCTCAGGGAGAAAACACCAATGATTTTCCGCCGTTCCTTTGCCGCGGCCGCGCTGCTTGCCGCGGTGACCTCAGCCCACGCCCTCGAGTACCCGATCGGCACGCCGCAGCAGCGCTTCGGCATGGAAGTCGCCGCGGTCTATCTGCAGCCGATCGAGATGGAGCCGGACGGTATGATGAAGAAGGCGAGCGAGTCGGACATCCATATCGAGGCCGACATCCGTGCGCTCGCCGACAACCCGAACGGTTTTGAGGAAGGCAGCTGGATTCCCTACCTGACGGTGAAGTTCGAGATCGCCAAGGTCGGCAGCGACTGGAAGCAGGCCGGAGATTTCATGCCGATGGTGGCGAGCGACGGTCCGCACTATGGCGACAACATCAAGCTCGACGGTCCCGGCAAGTACAAGGTCAAGTACACGATCCTGCCGCCGGGCGAGGGGCACGGCAACCACTTCGGCCGCCACACCGACCGCGCCACCGGGGTGCGGCCGTGGTTCAAGCCTTTCGAGGTGGAAAACGAATTCACCTATGTCGGCATCGGCAAGAAGGGCGGCTACTGAGATGGCGCCCCCGCGCATTGCCCGCACGGCGCTCGCCGCCGCGCTGCTCGCCGCCGCTGGCGGCGCGGCGCAGGCGGCGACGCCGACCGAGAACAAGCTGCTCGCCGAGCTGCGCCGGCTCGCCGAGCGGGTCGAGAAGCTCGAAAAGCGCAACAGCGAGCTCGAGGCGCGCCTCGCCGCGCCCGCGCCGGCCCCCGCGCTTGCACAGCGCGTCGCCGCGCTCGAGCAGGCCAGCAAGGAAGTCGCCGCCGGCCTCGAGAGCGACCGCATCAGCGCCCGCGAACCCGAGCTCGTGACCCGCCTGAAGGCGGTCGAGGCCAAGACCCAGGCGATCGGCGCGCCCACCCGCCTGGCCGAAGCGCTCGACGGCATCGCGGTCGAGGCCAGCGTCGCCGCAGTGGCGCAGCGCATCGACGGCGACGCCAATGCCGACGGCAAGGACGTGTCGCTGCTGTCGTGGCGCGGCGATCTCGGCATCACCCTGCCTGCAGGCGACATCGGCGCCGGTACGGGCGAGTTCTTCGCCCAGCTGCGCGTCGGCCAGGAGGGCGAAGGCCTGCCCGAGGCCAATCCGGCCTTCACCGGCGCCTACAACAGTCTCGCCTTCCAGGGCGGTGCCGGTTCGCAGGACAGCTACGCGATCGTCGCCCAGGCCTGGTACCAGCTGACGACGCCGCTCGGTACGCACCCGAACACGCCGCACAGCCTGCAGCTCACCGTGGGCAAGATGGACCCTTTCGTATTCTTCGACCAGAACGCGATTGCCGACAACGAGGCGGAGAAGTTCCTCAACAACGTCTTCGTGCATAACCCGCTGCTCGACTCGGGCGGTGCGGTCGGCGCCGACGACTACGGCTTCAGCCCCGGGCTGCGCCTGGCCTACCGCAACGAGCGCGCCGCGCCGGACTGGTGGCAGGCTTCGGTGGCGGCGTTCGGTGCCGGCGAGGGGGCGAAGTTCGGGCGCAGCTTCACCAAGCCCTTCGTCATCGGTCAGCTCGAGTACGGGCGCAAGAACCAGGGCTTCGACGGCAACTACCGCCTCTATGCCTGGCGCAACGGCCAGTACGAGGGCTTCGACGGCAGTGTCGATGCCACCACCGGCTGGGGGCTGAGCGTCGACCAGCGCGTGCATGAAGACCTCACCCTGTTCGCCCGCTATGGCCGTGCGAGCTCGGGCAAGGCCGCCTTCGACCGTGCGCTGACCGTGGGCGGCGAGCTCACCGGCAATGCCTGGGGTCGTGGTGCCGACGGCGTCGGCCTGGCCTGGGCCTGGCTGCGCGCGAGCGACGAGTTCCGTGCCGAAGCGCCGCTGTCGCCCGATTTCGGCTACGACGCCCGCGGCGCCGAGCAGGTCGCCGAGCTCTACTACCGCTGGCAGGTGAACCCGCAGCTGTCGCTGACGCCCGATCTGCAGTACATCCGGCGGGCCGCGGCCAACCCCGATGCGGAATCGGTGACGGTGTTCGGTCTGCGCGGACTGTATGCGTTCTGATAACCTGCGCCTCTTTTGCCCCGCCCCGCTTCGTGCCGGGCGGGGTTTTTCGCCATTCAGCGTGCCCCTATCGAGATCATGAATCCTGTCCGCCTGTCCGCAGCGGCCTTCGCCGCCATCTTGCTCGTCGCGCCGCTCGCGGCGCATGCCGAGATGCCCACCTTCGAGGTCGTCGCCGAGAACGGCCGCTTCACCCCCGAAACCATCGAAGTGCCGGCCGGCACCCGTTTCCGCCTGCGCCTGATCAACCGCAATGCCGGCCCGGAAGAGTTCGAGACCACGCGCCCGTTCAAGGAGCTCGTCGTCGGCCCCGGCGTCACCCGCACGACGATTTACCCGCCGCTCAAGGCCGGCACCTATCCCTTCTTCGGCGAGTTCCATCCCGACACCGCGAAGGGCCAGTTCATCGCGCGCTGAGCTGGGCCGGCGCGGAGCACGCGGCATCTACAAATAACGAGTACGGTCGAGAGCACGAACCATGGGTAATGCATTGTTCATCGTCTGGCGCGAAAGCGTCGAAGCGATCCTGGTGATCAGCATCCTCTACGCCTGGATCGGCGCGCGCGGCGACGGCCGCATCGGGGTGCGCCACCTGTGGGCAGGGGTCGGCGGCGGGCTGGTGCTCGCCGGCGTGCTCGCGCTCGCCATGCTTGGTCTGAGCAGCCAGCTCGCCGGCGATGCGCTGGAGCTGTTCCAGGCCGCGATCGTGATCCTCGCCGCCGGCCTGATCACCCACATGGTGCTGTGGATGCGCGCCCACGGCCGCCACATCAAACGCGAGCTCGAGGCCGGCCTCGCGCGTGCGGCGGAGAATGCGGGCGGACTGTCGGTGGCGCTGCTGGCGGCGATCGCGGTCGGGCGCGAGGGCGCGGAGACGGTGCTGTTCCTCTACGGGCTCGGCCTCGAGCAGTCGGGCGCGGCGCTCAACGGCATGCTCGCCGGCGCCGGCATCGGTTTCGTGCTGGCGCTGCTGACCGCCTGGCTGATCCAGCGCGGTGCGCACTGGCTGCCGCAGCGGGTGTTCTTCCGCGCCAGCGAGCTGGTGCTGCTGCTGCTTGCCGCCGGCCTGCTGGTCGCGGGCGTGGAGCGCCTGATCAACCTCGAATGGCTGCCGCCGCTGCTCGAGCCGGTGTGGGACAGCTCGGCGCTGCTCGACGATGGCGGCACGCTCGGCGGTATCGCCAGCGCCTTCGCCGGCTACCGTTCGCAGCCCTCGCTGATGGCGCTGTGCGCGTGGGGCGGCTACTGGCTGCTGGTCGCTGCGCTCGGCCGCCTGCAGCGGCGGAGGGTGGCATGAGCGCGCCCGCACGGCCGCCCGAAGGGACGCGCTCGCCTCCCCCGGGGAGGAGGTCGCGTAGCGACAGGAGGGTCGTCCGGTGAGCGAGGCGCGCCGAGCGGTGGCGTCCGGCTGGCGCCCTGCCGGGCAGGCTCCCGGTGCAAGGAGGAGGCGATGAGCGGTAGCACCGCGTCTGCGCCGGCGCCGCGCCGGCCCCCCGTGCTTGCCCGTCTCGGTGAGGCGATGCGCCGCCATCGCGGCTCGATCGTCGGCCTCCAGTGGGCGGTGCTGGCGGTGTACCTGTTCCTCGTCGTCACCCCCGCCTTCCTGCCGCTGCCCGATTCCGGTGCCCGCCTGTGGGACGACCTGACCCTGTTCGCACAGTTCGTGTTCTGGGGCCTGTGGTGGCCGTTCGTGCTGCTGTCGATGATGCTGATGGGGCGGGTGTGGTGCGGCGTGCTGTGTCCGGAAGGCTTTCTCGCCGAGCAGGCTTCGCGCGTCGGCCTCGGCCGTCCGGTGCCGCGCTGGATCAAGTGGGGGGGCTGGCCTTTCGTCGCCTTCGTCCTCACCACCGTCTATGGGCAACTGGTCAGCGTGTATGAATACGCCCAGGCGGCGCTGCTGGTGCTTGGTGGTTCGACCGTCGCCGCGGTCGCGGTCGGCCTCGTCTATGGGCGCGGCAAGCGTGTCTGGTGTCGCCACCTGTGCCCGGTGAGCGGCGTGTTCGGCCTCCTCGCGCGCCTCGCCCCGATGCATTTCCGCACCGACCGCGCCGCCTGGGAGGCCGCGCCGGCGCGCACGGCGGGGGCGGTCGACTGCGCGCCGCTGGTCGACATCCGCCGCATGGAAAGCGCCTCCGACTGCCACATGTGCGGGCGCTGCGCTGGCCATCGCGGCGCGGTGAACCTCGCCGCGCGCCTGCCCGGCAGCGAAGTCGCGCGCCTGCGCGGCGCCGAGGTCCAGCCCTGGGAAGTGCGCCTGCTCGTGTTCGGCGTCATCGGCACCGCAATCGGCGCCTTCCAGTGGTCGGCTTCGCCCTGGTTCGTGCGCGCCAAGCTCGCGGTGGCCGAGTGGCTGATCGAGCGCGAGGCCTTCGCCCTCTTCGACAGCGACATTCCGTGGTGGCTGCTGACCCATTACCCGGAAGCGAGCGATGTGTTCACCTGGCTTGACGGCCTGATGATCCTCGCCTACATCGGCGCCGCCGCGCTCCTCATCGGCGGCTGGATCAGCCTGTGGCTGCGCGTGGCCGGCTTTGCCCTGGGCGAGGCGCGGGCGCACCTGCGCCTGGCCTACGCGCTGATTCCGCTCGGTGGCGTCGGCGTGTTTCTGGGCCTGTCGGCGCTGACCGTGACCCTGCTCGCGGCCGAAGGCGTGGTGATTCCGGCGCTGCCGCTCTGGCGCGGCGGGCTGCTCGCGCTGGCTACCGCGGCCAGCCTCGTCCTCGCCGCCCTGCAGCTGCGCCGTGCGCCGCCGTCCGCGGCCCGCCGCGGCGCGGCCTTCGCCGCCTTCGCGGTGGCGACGGCCGGCGCGGTGCTGCCGTGGGTGACGATGTTCTACCTGTGGTGAGGGCGGCTCACACCCACTGCCGGCGGCGTTCCATCAGCTTCCAGATCAGCGGCGTCAGGATCAGCTGCATCGCCAGGTCGAGCTTCCCCCCCGGGATGACGATGGTGTTGGCGCGGCTCATGAACGAATCGTGGATCATGCGCAACAGATAGGGGAAGTCGACGCCGCGCGGGTCCTTGAAGCGGATCACCACCATCGACTCGTCCTGGGTGGGGACGCTGGTGGCGATGAAGGGATTCGAAGTGTCGACCACCGGCACGCGCTGGAAGTTGATGTGGGTGCGGGCGAACTGGGGCACGATGTGATGCACGTAGTCGTGCATCCGGCGCAGGATGGTGTCCTGCACCGCCTCGGCGGTGTAGCCACGGAGCTTGGTGTCGCGGTGCAGCTTCTGGATCCATTCGAGGTTGATCGTCGGCACCACGCCGATCAGCAGATCCACATGGCGGGCGACGTCGACTTCGTCGGTAACCAGGGCGCCGTGCAGGCCTTCGTAGAACAGGCAGTCGGTGCCCACCGGCAGGTCTTCCCATTCGGTGAACGTGCCCATCGGCAGGTTCCAGCGCATCGACTCGGCTTCGTTGTGGATATAGTAGCGCCGCCGCCCGGTGGCCGATTCGCCGTAGGCGCGGAACAGGCTTTCGAGCTCGGCGAGCAGATTCGCCTCCGGGCCGAAATGGCTGATGCCGCGCTGGTGGGTGCGCTCGGCGTCCTCGATCAGGGCTTTCATTTCCGCCCGGGTGTAGCGGTGGAAGCTGTCGCCTTCGACGATCGCGGCGTTGACGCTTTCGCGCTGGAAGATCGCCTCGAAGGTGTGTTTGACCGTGGTGGTGCCGGCGCCGGATGAGCCGGTGACGGCGATGATCGGGTGCTTCATGGACATGGTGGTCTCCGCCGGAGGCGTGCGCTTGTCGGATCGGCGCGGTGGTGGGGCCGCCGCAGGGGGCGGAAAAGCGGGCTGGAGGCGGGGCGCGTCAGGAATGCCCCTTCACCCAGGCTGACCATTCGGTAAACAGCGCCGGGCTGGCCGCGGTGATGACCCCGCGCTTGATTGCCGGTCCCGACATCAGCGTCCCGCCGTCGAGCGCTTCGGCCTGGCCGCCGGCCTCGGCGAGGATCAGGCAGCCCGCGGCGTAGTCCCACAGCATCTGCCCGCCATGCAGATAGACATCGAGGCGGCCGGCGGCAACGAAGCACCATTCGAGCGCGCTCGAACCGAAGTTGCGCTGGGAATAGTAGGGAGGGCGCACCGCGAGCTCGTCGCCGAGATGGTGGCTGATGCGCTTGAAGTCCACTCCGGCGACGGCGTCGTGGAGCGAGGCCGCGCTCGGGCGCAGCGGCAGCTCGGTGCCGTTGAGGAAGGCGCCGGCGCCGCGGGCGGCGTAGAAGGATTCGTCGGTGATCGGGTTGTAGACGACGCCGAGCACTGGCTGGTGGTTGATCAGGTAGGCGATCGAGACGGCGAACAGCGGAATGCCGTTGGCAAAATTGGTGGTGCCGTCGATGGGGTCGATGCACCACAGGCCGCGCCCGCCTTCGTTCCAGAGCACGGCCTGTTCGGCGGCGCTCATCTCTTCGCCGAGCACCGCGCCCGGCAGCAGCTGCGGCAGCGCTTCGGAAAAGCGGCGCTGGGAGATGAGGTCGGCCTCGGTAAACAGCGAGCCATCGGCCTTGCGGCTGCGCGAGGACTTCAGGTAGCGCGGCAGGATTTCCTCGCGCGCGATGTCGCGCACCAGGGATTCGAGCGCTCGGGCGCGCGCGAGGCGCTGCGAGGCGGTGGGCATGACGGACTCCTTGCCGGTCGGGTGGGCGGTACTCGGGCCTATAATCTTACGATGATTTCACGTTTCCACTTTCCGGATCGCCTTCCTGCGGGGGGCGAAGTGGTGCTGCCCGAGGCGCTCGCCCACCATGCCCTGCGCGTGCTGCGGCTGCGCGAGGGCGAGGCGCTGACCCTGTTCGACGGCGCGGGGGGCGAGGCCGCCGCGCGCCTGGTGGTGCGCGGCAAGACGGCCGTGGCCGTGCTCGGCGAACGCAGCGCGGCCGATCGCGAGTCGCCGCTGCAGGTCGTGCTGGTGCAGGCGCTGGCGGCCGGCGACAAGATGGACTGGATCGTGCAGAAGGCGGTCGAGCTGGGTGTGGCCGCGATCCAGCCGGTGCAGGCCGAGCGCTCGGTGCTGCGCCTTGGCGGCGAGCGCGCCGACAAGCGCGTGGCGCACTGGCAGCAGGTGGCGGTGTCGGCGTGCGAGCAGTGCGGGCGCAACCGCATTCCCGAAGTGCGGCCGGTGCAGGCGCTGGGGCACTGGCTGGCGAGCCAGCGCGACGCCCGCAACTACCTGCTCGCGCCGGGCGGGGCGAGTGGCTTTGCCGACGCCCTGCGGCCACCGACCGGCGTGCACCTGCTGGTCGGCCCGGAAGGCGGCTGGAGCGAAGCCGAACTGGCTACGGCCGATGCCGCCGGCTGCCAGCGCGTGAGCCTGGGGCCGCGCGTGCTGCGCACCGAAACCGCCGGCCTGGCCGCGCTTGCGGTGGTGCAGGCACGCTGGGGCGATTTCTGAAGGCCGCGTCCGCGCCGTTTTCGCGGCTCGGTGCCGACGGTCGCAGATCGACGAAGGAGTCCATCGCATGTTCGAATCCGCCGAACTCGGCCACTGCACCACGAAGGAGGACTACGATGCGGCGGTGCCCGGCCTGCGCGCCGAACTTCTGGACGCCCAGTTCGATCTGCTCGAGCTTGGCCAGTTCGCCGTCGTGGTGCTGATCAACGGCGTCGATGGCGCGGGCAAGAGCGAGACGGTGAACCTGCTCAACGAGTGGATGGACCCGCGCCACATCCAGTCCTGGGCGTTCGACGCGCCGACCGCGGAAGAGGCCGAGCGTCCGTTCATGTGGCGCTTCTGGCGTGCGCTGCCGCCGCGCGGCAAGATCGGCGTGCTGTTCAACAACTGGTACGCCCAGCCCATCCGCGAGCGTGTCGAGCGCAGCTGCAAGAAGGCCGAACTGGACCAGCGCCTGGACGAGATCCGCCGCTTCGAGACCATGCTCGCGCACGAGGGCGTGCTGCTGATCAAGTTCTGGTTCCATCTGTCGAAGGCGGCGCAGAAGAAGCGCCTGCGGGAGCTGGAAAAGGACGAACGCACGCGCTGGCGGGTCACTGCGCGCGACTGGCGCTTTTATGCGCGCTACGACCGCTACCGTGAAGTGGCGGGCCATGTGCTGCGCACCACCAGCACCGGCGAGGCGCCGTGGCTGATCGTCGATGGCTCGGACCCGAGCTATCGCGCGCTGTTTGCCGGCCGCACCCTGCTCGCCGCGCTGCGCCGCCGCCTCGATGCGGCAAGCCAGCACTGGATGGCGCGCCTGTCGGTGGCGCCGCTGCCGCCGCGCATCGACCGGGTCAACGTGCTCGATACCTTGGTGCGCCAGGACATGAAGCGCAAGGAGTACGACGAGCTGCTCGAGCCGCTGCAGGGCCGGCTGGCCTTGCTGTCGTGCTCGGCGGCCTTTCGCCGGCGTGCGCTGGTGCTGGTGTTCGAAGGCATGGACGCGGCCGGCAAGGGCGGGGCGATCCGGCGCGTGGTCGGCGCCCTCGATGCACGCCAGTACCGCATCGTGCCGATTGCCGCTCCCACCGAGGAAGAGCGTGCCCAGCCCTACCTGTGGCGCTTCTGGCGGCATCTGCCGCCGCGCGGCAAGGTCGTCGTGTTCGACCGCTCCTGGTACGGCCGCGTGCTGGTCGAACGGATCGAAGGGTTCTGCTCCGAGGCCGACTGGATGCGGGCCTACGCCGAGATCAACGATTTCGAGGATCAGCTCGTGGCGGCCGGGGCGGTGGTGGTGAAGTTCTGGCTGGCGGTTGGCAGGGACGAACAGCTGGTGCGCTTTCAGGAGCGGGAAGCCCAACCGCACAAGCGCTTCAAGATCAGTGAGGAAGACTGGCGCAACCGCGACAAGTGGGACGACTACAGCCGTGCAGTGTGCGACATGGTCGATCGCACCAGTACCGAATATGCGCCCTGGACCCTGGTCGAGGCCGACGACAAGCATTTCGCCCGGATCAAGGTCCTGCGCACGATCTGCGAACGCCTCGAAGCAGCGCTCGGATGAGCCCGGTGGCGGGGCGGGCGCGAACCGGGGCGTGCATTCGGGCTAGAATCCCGGCATTCGATCCAGTCCCCGGCCGTGCCTTTGCCCGGTCGATGCCGCAGTGGTGAATGTGTGAATGTGAACACCGAATCCAGCTCCACGCCCCCTTCCTCTGCGCCGCCTTCGGGCGCGGCGCGCGTGCCCCGGGTCGATGACGCGACGGCGCGTTTCGTCGCCTGGGTGCGCGGCGCGGCGCCCTACATCCATGCCTTCCGGGGGCGCACCTTCGTCGTCGGTTTCGGTGGCGAGGTCGCCGCCGGCGCGCGCGCGCAGAGCCTGGCCTACGACTGCAACCTGCTCGCGGCGCTGGGCATCCGCCTGGTGCTGGTGCATGGTGCCCGTCCGCAGATCGACACCGAGCTGGCCCGCCGCGGGCTGGCGCCGCGTTTTCACCACGGCCTGCGGGTGACCGACGTCGAGGCGCTCGAGTGCGTGAAATCGGCGATGGCGGTGACCCGCGTCGAAGTCGAGGCGCTGCTCTCCCAGGGCCTGCCCAACACGCCGATGGCGGGCAGCTACATCCGCGTCACCGGCGGCAACTTCATCACCGCGCGCCCGGTCGGGGTGGTCGATGGGGTCGATTACCAATACACCGGTGCGGTGCGCAAGATCATCGCCGAGGAAATCAACGCCGACCTCGACCAGCAGAACGTGGTGCTGATCACGCCGCTCGGGGTGTCGCCGGCGGGCGAGATCTTCAATCTGGCGATGGAGGAGGTGGCCGAGGCGGTGGCGGTGGCGCTGAAGGCCGAGAAGCTGATCTACCTGTGCGATGCGCCCGGCCTGCTCGACGCCGAGGGCCAGCTCGTCGAGTCGGTCACCGCCGACGAGGCGCAGGCCAAGCTCGACACCGGCGAAGGGCTGACCGAGGACCTGCACCTGTTCCTGCCGTGTGCGATCCGCGCGGTGCGCAAGGGGGTGGCGCGCTGCCATCTGATCGACCACGACCTCGACGGCGGTCTCCTGCTCGAGTTCTTCACCCACGCCGGGGTCGGCACGGTGGTTGCGCGCGACCCGCTGTTCCGTCTGCGCGAGGCGACGGTGGACGACGTCGCCGCGTTGGTGGCGCTGATTTCGCCGATGGAGGCCGACGGCACCCTGGTGCGCCGCGGGCGCGAACTGCTCGAGCAGGAAATCGAGCGCTTCAGCGTCGTCGAGCATGACGGGGTGCTGGTCGGTTGCGCTGCGCTCTACCCGTTCAGCGAGGACAATGCCGCCGAGCTGGCCTGCCTGGCGGTGACCCACGAGTATCGCCGGGCCGGTCTTGGCGACCAGCTGCTGCGCCGCATCGAGCGGCGCGCGCGGCTGCAGCGGCTCGAGCGCCTGTTCGTGCTCACCACCCGCACCGCGCACTGGTTCCGCGAACGCGGCTTCAACGAAATCGGCCCCGAGGCCCTGCCGCGCAAGAAGCGCGAGCTCTACAACCTGCAGCGCCGCTCGAAGGTGTTCGTCAAGGCACTGTGATGCGGCGGGCGGGCACGGCCGAATCGGCTAAAATGCGCGCTCAAAGTCTCGATGAACCCGACAGCAAAAGGATAGCAACATGGCTCGCATGGTGAACTGCGTCAAACTCGGACGCGAGGCCGAAGGCCTCGACCTGCCCCCGGTCCCGGGCGCGCTCGGCAAGCGGATTTTCGACAACGTGTCGAAAGAAGCGTGGCAGCAGTGGGTCAAGTACCAGACCATGCTGATCAACGAGAACCGCCTCAACCTGATGGAGCCGCGGGCGCGCAAGTATCTGGCCGAGCAGATGGAAAAGCACTTCTTCGAAGGGGGCGCCGACCAGGTCTCCGGCTATGTGCCGCCCAGCCAGTAACAAGGGCGGAGCAGGACAGCGGCGGGGTTCCGGTCCCCGCCAGACAGGAAAGGGATGGCGTGCAGCCATCCCTTTCCTGTCTTCAGCGCCTGCGCGGTGATGTCCGCGCCAAGGCGGCTACAGGCAGGCTTCAGCGTCTTTCATCCGCGGTGGACTGGGCTTTGGCAAAGCGCACGTCTTCGCCGCTCACCATATAGACCACATGTTCGGCGATGTTCAGCGCATGGTCTCCGATGCGCTCGATCGCCTTGGCGATGAACAGCAGCTCCAGGCTGCTGGTGATGGTGCGCGGGTCCTCCACCATGTAGGTGATCAGCTGGCGCGTGATGCCCTTGAAATCACTGTCGACCTCGCCGTCCTTGCGCTTGATTTCGTCGATCCCCCCGGCGTCGTTGCGAGCGAAGCCGTCGAGGGCGGAGCGCAGCATCTCGAGCGCCAGCTGAGCGGTGTGGCTGAGTCCGACTTTCGGGGTGGAGGAGGCACCGTTCGCGTGCAGGCGTCGGGCCGCCTTGGCGATCTTCTTGGCTTCGTCGCCGACGCGCTCGAGGTCGGATACGGCCTTGATCACCGTCAGCAGCAGGCGCAGATCGCGGGCTGTCGGCTGATGCCTGGCGATGACGTGAGTGCAGGCGTCATCGAGCCTGAGCTGCTCGAGATTGACTGATTTGTCGGCCTCGATGGCGGTTTCGATTGAGGCCATGTCGCCGCTGCGCAATCCTTCCAGCGCCTTGGTGAACTGGGCTTCGACCATGCCGCCCATCTGCAGGACGCCGCGGCGGATCTCGTCCAGCTCGATATCGAACTGCTTCAGCGTGTGTTCCGTCATTGTTGCCAGGAGTCCAGTCGGGAGGGCTTGCAGGCTAACAGATGATTGTTAAGGTTTTGTTGCGCGCCGCGTCGCTGGCCGGTGACGCCGCTGTTCGCCCGGCTATTGTGCTGGAGCGCGTTCGAGCCGTTCCACGCCGTTCCCGCCGGCGAGCAGCAGCACGTCGGCGCCGCGTTCGGCGAAGAGGCCGTTGGTGACCACGCCGACGATCTGGTTGATGCTGCGCTCCAGCGCCACCGGGTCGGTGATCGACAGGCCGTGGACGTCGAGGATCAGGTTGCCGTTGTCGGTGACGAAGCCGGCGCGCGGCTTCGCCTCGCCGCCGAGCCGGCGCAGTTCGCGGGCGACATGGGTGCACGCCATCGGGATGACTTCGACCGGCAGCGGAAAGCGGCCAAGGACGTCGACGCGCTTGCTGGCGTCGCAGATGCAGACGAAGCGTTCGGACACCGCAGCGACGATCTTCTCGCGCGTCAGTGCGCCGCCGCCGCCCTTGATCATGGCGAAGCCGTGGTCGATCTCGTCGGCGCCGTCCACGTAGACCGGCAGCGATTCGATGCCGTTGAGGTCGAACACCTCGATGCCGTGGGCGGCGAGCCGCTGCGAGCTGGCTTCGGAGCTGGAGACGGCGCCACGGATCCGGCTGCGGAGGCCGGCGAGGCCGTCGATGAAGTGGTTCACCGTGGAGCCGGTGCCGACGCCGACGATGCTGCCGTCCACGATGTAGTCGAGTGCGGCCAGCGCCGCGGCTTTCTTGAGTTCGTCCTGGGTCATGGGCGTGTCTGCCTGCGGGCTGCGACCGGTGTCACATCAGGCCGTGGAAAGGTTGAACGAGGACCGTGTCACCGGGCTGCACCGCGGTGCACTCTTCCGCCACCACGACGAAGCAGTCGGCTTCCGACATCGAACTGAGCACGCCCGAGCCCTGGGCGCCGGCGAGTGCCACGGAGAGGGCGTCGGGGGCGCGCCGCAGGCGTCCGCGCAGGTATTCGGTGCGGCCGGGCTGCTTGCGCAGGCTGAAGTCGGCGCGCGCCGGGAAGCGCTCGGCCGGCGGCAGCGGGCTGACCCCCATCAGCTTGAGCAGGGCGTCGTGCACGAACTGGTAGAAGGTGACCATCACCGCCACCGGGTTGCCCGGCAGGCCGAACAGCACGGCGCCACCGATGCGGCCGAACGCCATCGGCCGGCCGGGTTTGATCGCCAGCTTCCAGAACGCGACTTCGCCCAGGCGCGCCATCATCTCGCGGATGAAGTCGGCCTCGCCGACCGAGACTCCGCCGCTGGTGATGACGACGTCGGCCGTCTGTGCGGCGTCGCGGAAGGCGGCCTCGAGCGCCTCGGGGCGGTCGGGGACGACACCCATGTCGAGCAACTCGCAGCCCAGCCGCGAGAGCGCGCCGAAAAGGGTGTAGCGGTTGCTGTCGTAGACTTCGCCGGGGCCGAGCGGGCGGCCGATCGAGGCGATTTCGTCGCCGGTGGAAAAGAAGGCGACGCGTAGCGGCCGGCGGACGACGACTTCGGCGATCCCGAGCGAGGCGATCAGGCCGAGTTCGGCCGGGCCGCAGCGGGTGCCGGCGGCGAGTGCGACCCCGCCTTCGGCGAGGTCTTCGCCGGCGCGGCGCAGGTTCTGCCCTTTTTTCTGCCCGGCGGGGATGAATACGCGGTCGTGCTCGCGGCGCGCCACTTCCTGGACGACGACGGTGTCGGCGCCCTGCGGAATCGAGGCGCCGGTCATGATCCGCACCGCCTGTCCGGCGCCGACGATGCCGGAGAACGGCCGCCCGGCGAAGGCGGTGCCGACGATCGCCAGCGCCGTCTCGGTGGCGGTGGCGAGGTCCTGGGCGCGCACCGCGTAGCCGTCCATCGCCGAGTTGTCGTGGGCGGGAACGTTGTAGGGGGCGATCACGTCCTCGGCGAGCACGCGGCCGAGCGCGGCGCGCACTGCGACGCGCTCCCAACCGGAGATCGGCGAAAGCCCGTCGAGGATGGCTGCGCGCGCCTCGTCGACGCCGAGGAAGTTGCGGCTGTTGGTGGCGTTGGAAGAGGCTTGGGTCATGGGCAGGGGTCCGGAAAATGGCGGCCGGTCGGGAATGTGGCGGCCGGTCGTCGTCCGCCCCCGGGGGCGGGCACGGTGGCCGGCGCTCAGCGCAGCCCGGCCGCGTAATCCGCCACGGCCTTGATTTCCGGATCGGTCATCTTCAGGGCGACCGTGCGCATCATGCTGTTCGGATCGTTGTGGCGGATTCCGTCGCGGAATGCCTTCATCTGGGCTTCGGTGTATTCGGCGAACTGGCCCGACAGGCGGGGGTACTGGGCAGGCATGCCGGCACCGGCGGGGCCATGGCAGGCGGCGCAGGCGGGGACGCCCTTGGCGGCAATGCCGGCGCGCCAGATCTGCTGGCCCAGTTCGGCGGTGTCCATGCTCTTCGCCGCTTCGGACTGCTGCTCGAAAGCGCCGAAATAGCTTGCCAGCGCGCGCATGTCGTTTTCTTCGAGGCCGGCGACCATCGCCGACATGACCGCGTTCTCACGTACCGGGGTGGCGCCGTTCCAGCCCTTGAATTCGCGCAGCTGCTTGAACAGGTAGTCCTGGTGCTGACCCGCGAGCTTCGGGTTGGCCGGGAGCTGGCTGTTGCCGTCCGCACCGTGACAGGCGGCGCAGAGCGTTTCAGCGGTCTGTTTTGCCTTGGCGAGCTCGGAGGCCGGGTCCTGGGCCTGAAGGCTGCCGGCAAGCAGCAGCAGCGACGAGAGCAGCAGGGAACGCTTGATCATGGTGTCCTCGGAAAGCCGTGAGTGATTGTTTCAAACGCGGTATTCTATCCCATCAACGCGGCGTTGCGCGATGCGATGCCCGCTCTCCCGCAGCCAGCGGCCTTCCCGGCCTTTCTTTCATGCCCTTGTTCCGCAACGCACAATTCGAAATTTCGATCGCCAAGCCTTCCGGCCTGCCACCGCCCTCGGGAGCGGAAATCGCTTTCGCCGGGCGTTCCAATGCCGGCAAGTCGAGCGCGATCAACACCCTCGTCGGGCATGTGCGGCTGGCGTTCGTATCGAAGACCCCGGGCCGCACCCAGCTGATCAATTTCTTCCGCCTCAACAATGGCGCCTTGCTCGTCGATCTGCCTGGCTACGGCTACGCGGCGGTGCCGGAAAAGATCCGCCGCGAATGGCAGGGCCTGATCGAGGTCTATCTGAAAAGGCGCGAGAGTCTGGTCGGCCTGGTACTGATCATGGATTCGCGCCGCCCGTTGACGGTGCTCGATCGCCAGCTGATCGACTGGTTCGCGCCTTCCGGACGGCCGATCCATGTGTTGCTGACCAAGAGCGACAAGCTCTCGCGCGGCCCCGCAGCGGCTGTTCTTCAGGATGTGCGCCGGCAGCTTGCGCCGTTCGGGGAGCACATTACCGTGCAGCTGTTTTCCAGCCTGAAGAAGAGCGGGGTGGAGGAGGCCGAGCGCGTCATCGGCGGCTGGCTCGGCGGTGACGCCGCCGAGCGCGCGGAGCTCTCCCTGGCTGATCGCAGCGCCCGCCCGCCAGGGCAAAGCCTGACCCAGGCGCCCGCGGCATCGGTGAGCGCAAAAACAAAGACCCCCGACGAGGGGATGTAGTCGGGGGTCGAAAAAGCCTCACCGGGCGTGAGGCACCCGCTCAGGGAGGTGAAGCGGGAGATGGCCCAGCCGGGGGGGCGGAGCCATCTGTATATTAAGATAGACCTGGTTTGCCGAAAGTTCCGGGCGAAAGCATTTCTGCTTGTTTCGCCCGTCGGCGGCGCGATGCGTTGAGCCGCCGCCGCCTCAGGCAGTCGACGGCCCGATGGCCGGTTCCCAACCGATACACGAGAAGATGATGCGACCCACCGGAGCCTTTCCCGCGATCCGCATGCGGCGTATGCGGCGCGATGATTTTTCCCGCCGTCTGATGCGTGAGCACGTGCTTACCGCAGACGACCTGATCTACCCGGTGTTCGTGCTCGAGGGCGCGGGGCGTGTCGAGGCAGTGCCCTCGATGCCCGGTGTCGAACGCGTCTCCATCGACCGCCTGCTGCACCTGGCCGAGCGCGCGCTCGCGCTCGGGGTGCCGGCGCTGGCGTTGTTTCCGGTCATCGATGCGGGCGGCAAGACGCCCGGCGCGGAAGAGGCCTGGAACCCGGACGGCCTGGTGCCGCGCACGGTGCAGGCGCTGAAGGCGCGCTTCCCCGAACTGGGGGTGATCACCGATGTCGCTCTCGACCCCTACACCAGCCACGGTCAGGACGGCCTGATCGATCCGGACGATCCGCGCGGCTACGTGATGAACGACGAGACCCTCGAAGCGCTGGCGAAGCAGGCTCTGTGCCATGCACGTGCCGGTGCCGACGTGGTCGCGCCGTCGGACATGATGGACGGACGGATCGGCCGCATCCGCGCCGAGCTCGATCGCGCCGGCCACATCCACACCCGCATCCTGGCCTATTCGGCGAAATACGCGTCGAGTTTCTATGGGCCGTTCCGTGATGCCGTGGGTTCGGCCGGAAACCTGGGCCAGGGCAACAAGTACACCTATCAGATGGATCCGGCCAACAGCGACGAGGCGATCCGCGAAGTCGCCCTCGACATCGCCGAGGGCGCCGACATGTTCATGGTGAAGCCGGGCATGCCCTATCTGGACATCGTGCGCCGGGTCAAGCGCGAGCTCGAAGTGCCGACTTACGTCTATCAGGTGAGCGGCGAGTACGCGATGCTCAAGGCCGCGGCCGCCAACGGCTGGCTGGATGAGCGGGCCTGCGCGCTGGAAGCGCTGCTGGCGTTCAAGCGCGCCGGCGCAGATGGCATCCTGACCTACTACGCTCTCGACGCGGCAGGCTGGCTGAAGGCGGGCGCCTGAGCCGCGGGTGCGGCGATACCTGTCCGGCGCCTCGCGTCCGGTTTCCGGCGGCGTCTGCGTAGGCGCTCCGGCCTCGCCCGAAGAGGGAACTTCCGCTACCGCACGAGGCGGCCGAGCTGGCTGCGCAGGTCGAGGATCGAGGCGATTTTCACATCCACGTAGGCCGGCCTGCGCAGCCCGCGGCCGACCAGCACCGTGCGCATTCCGAGGCGCTTGGCGGTGCGCAGGTTCGCGGCCGAATCCTCGAGCATCACGCAGCGTGCCGGGTTCAGCCGCCGCTCGTGCAGCAGCCTGCGGTAGGCGTGGATGCCGGGCTTGGGCTGGTAGCCCAGGCCTTCGATGCCGACCACCTCTTCGAACAGCCGGCGTATCCCCATGATTTCCAGCACCGCCTCGGCGTAGTGCCGGGGGGCGTTGGAAAATACGATCTTGCGTCCGGGCAGACGGCGCAGCATCGCGCGCAGTGCACGCTCGAACACGAGCATCTCGTGCAGGCGCTCGAAGCGGTGGGTTTCGACGAGGAAATGATCCGGGTCCGTGCCGTGGTGGCGCATCAGCCCGAGCAGGGTGGCGCCGTAGCGTCGCCAGTAATGGGCGCGCAGGGTGTTGGCCTCATCCGGGGCGAGGCCGAGGTGGCGCTCGAGGTAGGCCGTCATGCTGCGGTTGATGTGCGGAAAGATGTGCGGGCGGGCGTCGTGCAGGGTGTTGTCGAGGTCGAACAGCCAGACGGGGGAAAGGGGCATGGGGGCGCCGGAACGGGGGTGGTCGAGAAGCGGGAGCGTGCGAGCAGGGGCGTGTGGCGCCACCGGCTGGAACGGCGCTCTCCCTGTCAGGGCGATCGTGGGGCCAGGGATTCAGTCATCCGGGCTTTGTGCTGCCGGACGCGGCTGGAAGCGCATGATGCTGCGCCCATCCTCGGTGGTTTTCGGTGCGGCCTTCCAGGCATGGCCCTGGATGATCTCGAAGGTGGCCGGCAGTCGGCCGTCGCGGCGCAGCCGGTCGTAGGCGGCGCGCGCCTGTGCCCACCCGTCGCGCCCCGATAGTCCGCGCGGGCGGTTGCGCGCGGCGTTGCTGGCGCCGCTGGCGCGCAGGTCGTGGAGCAGCGCGTCGAACCCGGTGTAGGTCAGGGTGAGCATTTCCATGTCCATGACCGGATCGGCAAAGCCGGCCGCAATCAGCGCGTCGCCCAGGTCGTGCATGTCGATGAAGCGGTGCACCCGCTCGCCCGCGTGCGCGGGCAGGGCGGCACGCAGTTCGCGCAAGGTGTCGGGGCCGAGGGTGGAGAACATCAGCAGGCCGCCGGTCTCGAGCACGCGGTGGATTTCCCTGAATACCGGCAGCGGGTCGTCGATTGCCGGCAGCATCAGGTTGGACCACACCAGGCCGAGGCTCGCGCGCGCCAGCGGCAGTGCGGTGGCATCGGCGACGACGCCGGGTGGGGCTTCGCGCCCTCCGCCGAGCAGGCGGCGGAGCAGGCCGGACTGCCGTGCCGCGGGGCATGGGCGGGTTTTGGCGCGTGCGACCATTGCCGGGGCGAAGTCGGCGGCGAGGAGCATGGCCTCGGGGAAGCGCCCGGCCAGTCGCGCCAGGTCGGCACCGGTGCCGCAGCCGAGGTCGAGAACGCGCCCGGGGGCAACGCGGATGTAATCGAGGCGCTCATCCATGCGCCGGGCGATCTCGCGTGCCAGCAGCTCGGTGTCGTCGTCGGCTGCGGCAGCGCGTTCGAAGCGCCGCCGCAGTAGGGTTCGGTCGAGGCTGAAACTACTGTCGGAGTGGTGCGGGGCGTGCTCTTCGCGCATCGTCGCCGGGTTCAGACCGCGCGCAGGCCGAGGCGCTCGAACAGGCGATCATCGCGGTCGGCGTCGGGGTTGTCGGTGGTGAGCAGGCGCTCGCCGTAGAACATCGAGTTGGCGCCGGCCATGAAGCACAACGCCTGCAGTTCGTCGCTCATCTGCTCGCGGCCGGCGGACAGGCGCACGAAGCTTTGCGGCATGGTGATGCGGGCCGCGGCGACGGTGCGCACGAACTCGAACGGGTCGAGCTGGCCGGCGCCGGCCAGCGGCGTGCCGGGAATCTGCACCAGGTTGTTGATCGGCACCGATTCGGGCGGAGTCGGCAGGTTGGCGAGTTGGGCGATCAGTGCGGCGCGCTGGGGGCGGCTCTCGCCCATGCCGACAATGCCGCCGCTGCAGACGTTGATGCCGACGCCGCGCACCTTGTCGAGGGTGTCGAGGCGGTCCTGCAGGGAGTGGGTGGTGATCACCTGGCCGTAGAAATCGGGCGCGGTGTCGAGGTTGTGGTTGTAGTAATCGAGCCCGGCTTCGGCGAGCTGCTCGGCCTGGCCGTCCTTGAGCATGCCCAGGGTCACGCAGGTCTGCAGGCCGAGTTTCTTGACCTCGCGCACCATCTCCAGCACCGGCTCGAGATCCTTGTCCTTCGGTCCGCGCCAGGCGGCGCCCATGCAGAACCGGGTCGCGCCGCGGGCCTTCGCGGCACGGGCGTTTTCCAGCACCTGGCCGAGCGCCATCAGGCGCTCGCGCTCGAGGCCGGTGTCGTGGCGTGCCGACTGGGAACAGTAGCCGCAGTCTTCCGAGCAGCCGCCGGTCTTGATCGACAGCAGGGTGGACCGCTGGACCGCGTGCGGGTCGAAATGCTCGCGGTGAACCTGCTGGGCGCGGTACATCAGTTCGAAGAAGGGCAGCTCGAACAGGGCCTGCACTTCGGCAACGGTCCACCGCTTGCGCTCGGCGGTTGCAGGGGCTGCCGGGGGCTGGCGGTCGAGGGCGGCAGAAGTCATTGTCATTTCAGGCGTTCCGGGCTGTAATTACGGAGCCCACATGTTCTTCCATCCCCTGAAATGTTGTCAAACGCCGTGCGATTCATTCCTTTGCTGCTGTCGCGCGTCGCCGACTTCGCGGTGCCGCAGGACTGCTTCGTGTGTGGCAACGAGGCGGGGCGCGAGGCGCTGTGCGCGGCATGCGCCGCCGCCCTGCCGCGGCGGCCTGGCACGGCCTGCCCGCAGTGCGCGCTGCCGGCGCTTGGCGAAGGTCCCTGCGGCGCCTGCCTGCGCGAGGGGCCGGCTTACGATGCGACGCGCGCGCTGTATGACTTCGCCTTTCCGGTCGATGCGATGGTGCATGCGCTCAAGTATCGCCACCGGCTGGCGCTGTCGGACTTTTTCGCCGCCGAGCTGGCGGCGAGAGCGGGGGATTTCGGCGCGAGCGCCGATCTCGTCCTGCCGATGCCTGTTCACCCGCGGCGTCTGGCTGAGCGCGGCTTCAACCAGGCAGTGGAACTTGCGCGGCCGTTCGCGCGCGCGCGTGGCCTGCCGCTGGCGCTTTCGCTGGTCGGCAAGACCCGCAACCTTCCTGCCCAGGCCGGCCTCGGGCGCGCAGCGCGCCTGCGCAACCCGCACGGCGCATTCGCATGCAGTGCCGAACTGGGCGGGCGGCGGGTGATCGTGGTCGATGACGTGATGACCACCGGTGCAACCCTGGATGCGCTCGCCCGCTGTCTGAAGCAACGGGGTGCGGCCTGGGTGGGGAACCTGGTCGTCGCGCGCACGCCCGCCCCTTACTGAGCGCGGCCTGCTGCGGTACAGTTGCGCGCTGCCGGGCGCCACTGTCGCGGCGGCGCCCCTCCTTCATCCACGCCCCCCAGTGCGCCGGCCCGATGCCTGGTCCGGGCGCAACGGAGCTCGCCCGCTTTCCCGATGTTCGAAATCGTCCTCTACCAGCCTGAAATTCCCCCCAATACCGGCAACATCATCCGCCTTGCAGCGAACACCGGTTGCAGGCTCCACCTGGTGGCGCCGCTCGGCTTCGACCTGTCGGACAAGCAGCTTGCCCGGGCCGGGCTGGATTATCACGACCTGACCTGTGTCACCGTGCATCCGGACTGGATCCGCTGCCGCCAGGCGCTGGCCGGGCGGCGCATGTTCGCGCTCACCACGCGCGGCAGCCGGCGCCATGATGCGGTCGACTACCGGGAAGGGGATGCGCTGCTGTTCGGGCCGGAAAGCCGGGGCCTGCCCGAGGACGTGGTGCAGGCCCTTGAGCCGGGGATGAGGCTGCGGATTCCGATGCGTCCCACCAATCGCAGCGTGAACCTGTCGAACGCGGTGGCGGTGGTGGTCTACGAAGCCTGGCGCCAGCACGATTTTGCCGGTGCCGCCGGACTGTAGTCCGACGGCACCGGCACGGTGTCGATCATTCGTGGCGGGGCTCGCGGGCCAGCAACTGCTCGACCGCGTTGCGTGCGCTCAGGCCATGATGCAGCAGTGCGTCGATCGCTTCGCAGATCGGCATTTCGACGCCGTGGCGGTGCGCCTGACGGACGACTTCGCGGGCGGTAGGCACCCCTTCGGCGACGTGGCCGAGTTCGTGCAGGATGTGGTCCAGACTTTTGCCTTCGGCCAGTGCGAGGCCGACGCGGCGGTTGCGCGACAGATCGCCGGTGCAGGTCAGGAGCAGGTCGCCCATGCCGGCCAGTCCCATCAGGGTCTCGCTGCGCCCGCCGAGCGCTTCGGCGAGGCGGGCGATCTCGGCCAGGCCGCGGGTGATCAACGCGGCGCGGGCGTTGAGGCCGAAGCCCATGCCGTCGGACACCCCGGCGGCGATCGCGATGACGTTCTTCACCGCGCCGCCGATTTCGCAGCCGACCAGGTCGGTGTTGGCATAGAGGCGCAGGCGCGGCTGGTGCAGCGCATTTACCCAGTGGTGGGCGAACGCGGTGTCGCTGGCGGCGAGCGTGATGGCGGCCGGCAGGCCGCGCGCGACTTCGGCGGCGAAGCTGGGGCCGGTGAGCACGCCGCAGGGTGCACCGACGCCGAGTTCTTCGGCCGCGATCTCGTGCGGCAGGCGGCCGCTACCGGCTTCGAAGCCCTTGCATGCCCAGAGCAGGGGAGTGCCCGGAGACTGCTCGCGCAGCCCGCGTGCGGTGTCGCGCAGGCCGGAAAGCGGGGTGACGACGAGGTGCAGGTCCGCGCCCTGGGCTGCGGCAGGGAAGTCGGCTTCGAATTCCAGGGCGGGGTGCAACTGCACGCCGGGCAGATAGCGGCGGTTTTCGCGGGTGCGGGCGATCTCGCCCAGGTGCTGGCGGTCGCGTGCCCACAGCCTGACCGTGTGGGTGGTGGACAGGGCCTGGGCGAGGGCGGTGCCCCAGGCGCCGGCGCCGAATACCGTGATGTTGCAGCTCACAGGCCCCATACCTCGGCGGCGCGCACGAAGCCTTCGAGGCCGTCGGTGTGACGGACCCGGGCCCAGCCCAGTGCAGGTGGCTCGAGCAGCTCGAGGACGACGTTGCGCACCGCTTCGAAGCTCGGCGGGGCATCCTCGCGGGGCGCGCGGCGAATGGTCGCACGCTCCACAGTGATCATCACGGTGCGGCGCGTGCCGAGGGCGCTGCGTTCGACCCAGCTCAGCGTGCCGCCGGATTCCCGTACCCGCAGCCAGCCGTCCTGGGCGATGACGACTTCGACCGGCGTCCCCGGGCGCAACATGAACAGCGCCCGGCCTTGCGGCGAAGGGGCGTCGCGTACCACGGTAGCCGCACCGGCGGAGCGGAACTCGATCCCTTGGGAAAGGGCCGGGCCGGCGGGGGCGCCCAGCAGGACGAGGGCGAGCGCGGGAGCACTGGCCAGCTTCGTTGCGAAGGAGCGGTGGGCGCTGTTCATGAGCGCGGACTCACTGGATCGGCACTTCGCCTGCGGCGTGCTCGGCCGCCTGCTGGCTTTGGGCCTGGTAGAGCGATTCGAAATTCACCGGCGACAGCAGCACCGGCTGGAAGCCGGCGCGAGTGACGGCGTCGGAGATCGCTTCGCGGGCGTAGGGGAAGAGGATGTTCGGGCAGCCGATCATCATCACCGGCTCGAGATCGGCCGCGGGGATGTTGCGGATCTGGAAGATGCCGGCCTGGGCGACCTCGACCAGGAACAGGGTGCGCTCTTCGCCGATCTGGGCGGTCACGGTGACGGTCAGGGTGACTTCGTAGACGCCCTCATCGACCGGCTGCCCCGCAGTGCGCAGCTGAACGTTGACCTGGGGGGCTTCGCGCTCGAGAAAGATCTGCGGCGCGCCCGGCACTTCGAGCGAGAGATCCTTGACGTAGAGCTTTTCGATCGAGAATACGGGTTGGGTGTTTTCGGACATGGAAGGAAAGCCAGTGAGAGTGGAAATCGGTGGGAGTCGACCAGGCAATGACGCCGGGCCGCGATGGAGGTGACAGGACGGGAGCGACGGGGGCGGGCCGGAACCGGTTCAGGCCGGCTCGCCACGCAGCAGCGCATCGAGCTGGCCGGTGCGGTCCAGCGCGTAAAGATCGTCGCACCCCCCGACATGGTAGTCGCCAATGAAGATCTGGGGAACCGTCCGCCGTCCGCTGAGGGTGGTCATTTCATCGCGGCGGGCGGGTTCGAGATCGACCCGGATCTTGTCCAGGCTGGCCACGCCCTTGTCCCGCAGCAGCTGCTCGGCACGGATGCAATAGGGGCAGGTAGCGGTGGCATACATGCGGATTTGCGGCGACATGCTCATTTCCTCTTGCGGCTGGTCGGCTGGCCGGCCTTCTGCCATTCCATCATGCCGCCGCGCAGGTTGTAGAGCTTGTCGAAGCCGGCCTGGCGGAGCGTTTGGAGTGCCGAGTTCGAGCGCGCACCGGTGGCGCAGCACAGGATCAGCGGCTGGTTTTTCCACTTTTCCAGCTCACCGCTGCGGCGGGCCAGTTCGCCCGCGGGAATGTGGCGGGCGTTGGGGACGTGGCCCTGGGCATATTCGCCCGGATCGCGTATGTCGATGACGATGGCGTCCTCGCGATTGATCAGCAAGGTGGCCTCGAGCGGCGAAAGCTGGCTCTTGTCGCCGCGGTTGCGGATCAGGTCGGCCATCAGCCAGGCGCCGCTGGCGGCCGCGAGGGCAGCCCAGTACCAGTTCTGTTGCAGGAATTCCACGAAAGGATGTGCTCCGGGTTAGGGGGTGGGAAGTGGGGGGCGGAGTCAGCTTCGATCCGCATCCGCGCCGCAGAACACTTCGCGCATCAGCACGATGAGCTGGAGCGTGCGCTGGTCGCCGACCCGATAGTAAACGCGGTTGGCGTCCTTGCGGGTCTGCAGCACGCCCTTGTCGCGCAGGATGGCGAGATGCTGGGAGATGTTGCTCTGCGAAGTGCCGACCGCATCGACGATGTCCTGGACGCAGACTTCGCCTTCACCGAGCACGCACAGGATCTTCAGGCGCAGCGGGTGGGCGATCGCCTTGAGCGCGCGCGCAGCGGTTTCGATGTGCTCGTGCTTGTCGATGAGCGCGAAGTTGTGATCGTTGTTCACAGTGGGGTCGGTGCGGGCAAAAGCGATAGTATAAAATACTGCGTTCTATGAATGCGTATCGCTGCAGCCGTGCCCTCGGGCGGTTTCGGGGCAGGTGCGCTCGGCTGCGTTCTCCCCCGCTGTTTTGCCCTCTGACTGGAATGGCGCTTCATGTACAAGATCGTTCTGCTTCGTTGCGGTGAATCGGCCCGGGATAAGGGGCGCCGGGGGTGCCGCTCCGCCGGGGGGCTCGGGCGGGGTCTCGCCGAGGCGCTGGCAGCCAGTCAGGGCACGGTCTGAGCGCCCGTCGGCCGGGGGCGGGTTTGATGCTGGATCGATGGCGTCGGGTGGTTCTCGCGTTCGGTTTCGCGTTCCTGGGCGCAGCCTTGGGGCTGTCCGCCAGTGCCCAGGATGCGGGTGAGATCGCCGAGCGCCGCCAGGGGCTGGACGATCTCAAGAGGCGCATTCATGACCTCCGGCAGGATATGGTCCGCACCGAGTCACGGCGCTCGTCGGCGGCCACCGCGCTGGCCGAGGCCGAGCGTGCAGTGTCGCGCGTGACGCGCCGGCTTGCTGCGCTCGAAACCGAACGCAAGGATGCGGAACGGCAGCTGGCCCGGCTCGAAGCCGCACAGCGCGACAGCCAGGCACGCATCGATGGACGCCGCGACGAGCTGGCGCAGTGGCTGCGGCGGTATTACGTTCATGGCGCGGCCGATGGCGTGGCCCCCATGCTGTCTGCCCGCGACCCCAACCAGCTCGCGCGCGATGCCCATTATCTGGAGCATCTCGGTCGTGCCCGCGTTGCGGTGATCGAATCCTTGCGCGCCGACCTGGCCGAACTCACGCGCCGGCGCGAAGAGCTCCGCTCCCACCGTGACCGCATGCTGGCGCTTGCGGGCGAGCAGCGCGCGCAGCGTGCCGAGCTGGAAGTGGTGCAGCTCGAGCGCAAACGGGCGCTGGCGTCGATCGCCGACGAATTGCAGGCGCAAAAGCGCCAGGTCAGCACGCTGCAACAGGACGAACAGCGCCTCGCCAAGGTGATCGATGTGCTCGTCCAGCGCGCGCGCGCGGCGGCGGCGCGCGAGGCGGCGCGCCAGCTGGCCGAGCGCAGAGCGGCAGAGCGCCGTGCCGCCGAGGAGCAGGCGCGGCAGGCGCGTGCTCCCGCTGCTGCGCCGCCGCCGCGCCGGGCCGAAGCGGTGGTGGGCGAGGTGCGCAGCGCGGCTGGCCCCACCCCCACCGGCGTGCGTTTTTCCCAGTTGCGTGGCCAGATGCACTTTCCGGTGCGCGGTGAACTCGTCGGCCGCTTCGGTGCTCCAAGGGCCGAAGGCGGTACGACGTGGAAGGGGGTTTTCATTCGGGCTGCGGTGGGGGCCGATGTACGCGCCATTGCCGGGGGCGAAGTCGTGTTTTCCGACTGGCTGCGCGGCTATGGAAACCTGATCATCATCGACCACGGCGGCGATTACCTGTCGATCTACGGCAACAACGATGCCTTGCTCAAGGAACTCGGCGAACAGGTCGGTGGCGGGGATGCGATTGCCAGCGTGGGCAGTGACGGAGGCGGCGGGGAATCGGGTTTATACTTCGAAATACGTCACCAGGGACAGCCTCAGGACCCGCTCAAATGGGTCCGCCTCGACTAGTCCGGTGGCATTGCCGGCACGGCAGCCGGTGGATCAATGGAGTTCTCATGCGCAGCAAGCTGAAGCAGTTCGGTCTCGTGATGACCGGCGTGTTCGCCGGAATCATGATCAGCCTCAATTTTTCCGCCAATGCGGACCGCAGTACCCAGGTCCCTCTGCCTGTGGAGGAGTTGCGCGCCTATGCCGACGTGTTCAACGCGATCAAGCAGGGCTATGTCGAGCCGGTGGAAGACAAGAAGCTGATCACCGACTCGATCAGTGGCATGTTGTCCGGGCTGGACCCGCATTCGGCCTATCTCGACGCCGAGGCGTTCAAGGATCTGCAGGTGGGCACCCAGGGCGAATTCGGCGGGCTGGGGATCGAAGTCGGCATGGAAGACGGCTTCGTCAAGGTGATCTCGCCGATCGAGGATACGCCGGCTTTCCGCGCAGGGGTGAAGGCGGGTGACCTGATCGTCAAGCTCGACGACACGCCGGTCAAGGGCATGAGCCTGAGCGACGCGGTCAAGCGCATGCGGGGCAAGCCGCGTACCGACATCACGCTGACGATCATGCGCAAGGGCGAGACGCGCCCGATCGTGATCACCCTGACCCGCGAAGTGATCAAGGTGCAGAGCGTGCGCTCGAAGATGATCGAGCCCGGCTACGCCTACCTGCGCGTGGCCCAGTTCCAGGAAAACACCGCGGCATCGGTGGTGGATCACTTCGCCAAGCTTGCGGGCGAGGGGCCGCTGCAGGGCCTGGTGCTCGATTTGCGCAACGACCCCGGCGGCCTGCTGCACGGTGCCGTCGGTGTCGCCGCTGCCTTCCTGCCCACCGACACCTTGGTGGTGTCGACCGATGGCCGTACCGAAGACGCCAAGCGCGAATACCGCGCGGCGGCGGCGGATTACCTGCGCGGGACGCGCGACGACTTCCTCCGCCGCCTGCCTGCCGGTGCCAAGGAGGTGCCGATGGTGGTGCTGGTCAATGCGGGCTCGGCTTCGGCGTCGGAAATCGTCGCCGGGGCGTTGCAGGATCACAAGCGGGCGACGGTGATGGGGACGCAGACCTTCGGCAAGGGGTCGGTGCAGACCATCCTGCCGCTCAACAACAGCACGGCGATCAAGCTCACCACCGCGCGTTACTACACCCCCAGCGGGCGCTCGATCCAGGCCAAGGGGATCGAACCCGACGTCGTCGTCGAGGAAAGCGCCAATGGTTCCAGCCGCCGCGTGCGCGAGGCCGACCTGCAGGGCCATCTCGGCAATGACAAGGACCCGGAGGCCGAACGCAAGGCGGCCGCGGCGCAGCCCCGCCCCGCGGCTGGCGACGACGAAGGCGAGCCGGCCCGTTTCGAGCTTGCCGGGGACGACGATCATCAGTTGCACCAGGCACTCAATCACCTCAAGGGGCTTCCGGTCATCCCGGGCAAGATCGCGGAATGACCGCACAGGGAGGGGCGTGATGCGTCGGGAAACCGCTTACAAGCTGGCTGGCAGGCATCATGACCATCCTGTCCATGGCGCCGGCATCGTCAAGGAGCGCGAGATCCGGTTCAGGCCGGCGCCGCCGGGGCAGATCGAACGGGCGTGGATCGCGCTGCGCCTGCTGAAAGGGCTCGAAGTCGAGCATGGCGCTGACCCCCTGGCGCTGATCGTGCGCTACTCCGTGCTCGAATACTCGCTCGAGGCGCTCGAGGATGCGCTGCGCGAGGCCGGGTTCGCGCTCGAGAATTCGCTCTATGTCCGCCTCGCGCGCGCGTTGGTCTATTTCTCCGAGGAAACCCAGCGCCACAACCTGCTTTCGCCCGAGCGCCTGATCAAGCAGTCCAACGAAGTCTATATCCAGGCCTGGAACCATCACATCCACGGCGATCACGACGACACCCCCCCCGACCTGCGCGAATACAAATAGGATTTCATGGACGACGATCAGCTCCTGCGCTACAGCCGGCATATCCTGCTGCCCGAAATCGGCGTCGAAGGCCAGCAGGCGCTACTCGATGCGCGCGTGCTGATCGTCGGTGCGGGCGGGCTGGGCTCGCCCGCGGCGATGTATCTGGCAGCGGGCGGGGTGGGCACGATCGCGATCGCCGACCATGACACGGTCGATCTGACCAATCTGCAGCGCCAGATCATGCATTCGACCGAGATGATCGGCGCGCCCAAGGTCGAATCGGCCCGTGCCACGCTCCATCGCCTGAACCCGCTGACCCGGATCGAGCCGCTGCAGGCGCGCCTGGAAGGGCGAGCACTCGACGAGCAGGTCGCCGCGGCCGACGTCGTCCTCGACTGCAGCGACAACTTCGCCACCCGGCATGCGGTCAATCGCGCCTGCGTGGCTCATCGCAAGCCGCTCGTGTCCGGGGCGGCGATCCGTTTCGACGGCCAGGTTTCGGTGTTCGACCTGCGCAGGCCCGAGAGCGCCTGCTATCACTGCCTGTTTCCGGAAGCCGAAGACCTCGAGGAGGTGCGCTGCGCGGTGATGGGGGTGTTTGCGCCCATCGTCGGCATGATCGGCACTACCCAGGCGGCCGAGGCACTGAAGCTGATCATGGGCTGCGGCACCTCGCTCGATGGCCGCCTGCTGCTGCTCGATGGCCTGTCGATGGAATGGCGCAGCGTCGCCTTCGGGCGGGATCCGGGCTGCACCGTGTGCGGCGCCAGCCTGCGTTGAAGATCCCCTCAGGCGGGGCGCAGGCGCGCGATCAGGCGCAGGTCCGCGCCGATCATGCGCAGGTCGCGGAGCTCCAGCCGTGTCGCGGCCTCGAGCGTGTGCAGCTCGGGCAGGTTGAACAGCCCCCGCGCCGCATCGCCGGCGAGCATCGGTGCGAGGTAGAGCAGCAGCTCGTCCACACAGCCTTCGCGCAGCAGTGAACCGTTGAGCCTGAAGCCGGCCTCGGCGTGGACCTCGTTCACGCCGCGTCGCCCCAGTTCGCGCATCAGCGCGGGCAGGGCGACCTTGCCGGCAGCGTCGGGCAGGATCACTACCTGATGCCCGCGCTCGAGCAGCGGTGCGCTGCGCGCGCGATCTTCGCACGCCGTTGCGATCAGGATCGGTTCGCCGTTGACGATGCGCGCCTTCGTCGAAACGTCGAGGCGGGCGTCGATCAGAACCCGCAGCGGCTGACGCTCGCAGGGCACATCGCGCACGCTGAGCCGAGGGTCGTCCGCGCGCACCGTGCCGATGCCGGTAAGGACGGCGCAGGCGCGTGCGCGCCAGCGGTGGCCGTCACGCCGCGCATCGGGGCCGGTGATCCACTGGCTGACGCCGTTGTTGAGCGCGGTCTTGCCATCGAGGGTGGCGGCCGCTTTCAGGCGCAGCCAGGGCCGGCCCCGGGTCATGCGCGAAACGAACCCGATATTGAGTTCGTGGGCCTCGTTTTCCATCAAGCCGTGTGCGGTGACGATGCCCGCGGCGCGCAGGCGCGCCATGCCGCGCCCGGCGACCAGTGGATTGGGATCTTCCATCGCCGCGACCACGCGGGCGACTCCGGCACCGATGAGCGCGTCGGCGCAAGGCGGCGTGCGGCCGAAGTGGGAGCAGGGTTCCAGCGTGACGTAGGCGGTCGCGCCGCGGGCGTGCTCGCCGGCCTGCTCCAGGGCGTGGATTTCGGCGTGCGCTTCGCCGGCGCGCCGGTGCCAGCCTTCGCCGACGATTTCACCGTCCCGAACCAGCACGCAGCCGACCCGCGGGTTGGGTGCGGTGGTCTCCAGCCCGCGCGCTGCCAGGGCGAGCGCGCGCGCCATCGCGCCATGGTCAGTTGCCGAAAAGGTCATCTTCGGACGGGGTGGAGGTCTGCGGGCCGCGGTTGCGGCGCGGCCGCGCCTGCACCTCGCGGATCACTTCGGAGAATTCGTCGACGTCGGCAAAGTTGCGATACACCGAGGCGAAGCGGATATAGGCCACCTTGTCGAGCTTCTTCAGCTCCTTCATCACCAGTTCGCCGACCTTCTCGCTGGGAACTTCCTGCTCGCCCAGCGACAGCAGCTTCGCCTCGATGCGATCGACCGCGGCTTCGATCGCCTCCATCGTCACCGGGCGCTTGCGCAGCGCCAGCTTCATGCTGCCGGCGAGTTTGGTATGGTCGAACTCGCTGCGGTTGCCGTTGCGCTTGACGATGTGCGGCATCTTGAGGTCGATGCGCTCGTAGGTGGTGAAGCGCTTGTCGCACTTCACGCAGCGCCGGCGGCGGCGGACGACGTCACCGTCCTCGTTCTCGCGGGTGTCGGTGACCTGGGTGTTGGGATCGCCACAGAAGGGGCATTTCATGGCCGGAGGGGCATCGCGAGCGGGGCGGGCCAGTCCGCGGCCCGCCCCGGCGGGCGGCTTACTTGCCGTATACCGGGAATTTCGCGCACAGTGCGGCGACCTGGCCGCGCACGCGTTCGATCACCGCGGGGTCTTCCGGCGCATCAAGCACGTCGGCGATCAGGTGGGCGATCTTCTCGGCCTCGATTTCGGTGAAGCCGCGGGTGGTCATCGCCGGCGAGCCGATCCGGATGCCCGAGGTGACGAAGGGCTTTTCCGGGTCGTTCGGAATCGAGTTCTTGTTGACCGTGATGTGGGCGCTGCCCAGCACCGCCTCGGCGGCCTTGCCGGTGATCTTCTTCGGGCGCAGGTCGACGAGGAACACATGGCTTTCGGTGCGTCCGGAGATGATCCGCAGCCCGCGCTCCTCGCCGAGCACGCGTGCCATCACCCGGGCGTTGGCGATGACTTGTTCCTGATAGTTGCGGAACCCGGGCGTGGCGGCTTCCTTGAAGGCGACCGCCTTGGCGGCGATCACGTGCATCAGCGGACCGCCCTGCAGGCCGGGGAAGATTGCCGAGTTGAGCGCCTTCTCGTGTTCGGCCTTCATCAGGATGATGCCGCCGCGCGGGCCGCGCAGGGTCTTGTGGGTGGTCGAGGTGACGACGTCGGCGTGCGGTACCGGGTTGGGGTAGAAGCCGGCGGCGATGAGGCCGGCGTAGTGCGCCATGTCGACCCAGAAGATCGCGCCGATGTCTTTTGCGACCTTGGCGAAGCGCTCGAAGTCGATGCGCAGCGAGTAGGCGGAGGCGCCGGCGATGATGATCTTCGGCCTGTGCTCGTGGGCCAGGCGCTCCATCGCCGCGTAGTCGATCTCTTCCTTGTCGTCGAGGCCGTAGGCGACGACGTTGAACCACTTGCCCGACATGTTCAGCGGCATGCCGTGGGTGAGGTGGCCGCCTTCGGCCAGGCTCATCCCCATGATCGTGTCGCCGGGCTTGGCGAAGGCCATCAGCACCGCCTGGTTGGCCTGCGAGCCGGAGTTCGGCTGGACGTTGGCGGCTTCGGCGCCGAACAAGGCCTTGAGACGGTCGATGGCGAGCTGCTCGGCGACGTCGACATGCTCGCAGCCGCCGTAGTAGCGCTTGCCCGGATAGCCCTCGGCATACTTGTTGGTGAGCTGGGAGCCCTGGGCTTCCATCACCGCATGGGAGACGTAGTTTTCGGAGGCGATCAGCTCGATGTGATCTTCCTGACGGCGGTTTTCAGCCTGAACGGCGGACCACAGTTCGGGATCGACCTTGGCGAGGGTGTCTTGCGCGGAGAACATGGAGGCAGACTCGGAAAGGGTTGATTTCGAGCGCGAAGTTTAGCACGTGCGGCGCTGCGCAAAAAAAGACGCACACCCGCCGGGTGTGCGCCTGGTTGTGAGGCTGGAGCCCGGCTTACCAGCCGTCCTTCTTCTCCTCGCCCCAGCCGCCGCCGGCGTCGGTGGGAATCTCGATCCTGATCGTGTCGAGGTCGATCTCGGCCTTCTCGTCGAGGCCGCCGGTGACCAGCTGCGGAAAGGCGATGACGAGGGCGACCATGACGATCTGGATGAGCACGAACGCGACCGAGCCGCGATAGATGTCGGTGGTCTTGATGCCCTCGATGCGCTTGTTGGTGATGCGGTCGAGGTAGGACGCACCCGGCGCGACGCTGCGCAGGTAGAACAGGGCAAAGCCGAACGGAGGCGTCAGGAACGAGGTCTGCAGGTTCAGGGCGATGATCACGCCGAACCAGATCAGGTCGATCCCGAGCTTCTCGGCGACCGGCGCCAGCAGCGGCAGCAGGATGAAGGCGATCTCGAAGAAGTCGAGGAAGAAGCCGAGGAAGAAGATCACCACGTTCACGAACAGCAGGAAGCCGAGTTGGCCGCCCGGCAGCTTGTCGAACAGGTGCTCGACCCAGATCTGGCCATCCACCGCGGTGAAGATGAAGCTGAAGACGGTCGAGCCGATCAGGATGAACATCACGAAGATCGACAGCCGTGCGGTCGATTCGAGGCCCTGGATCAGGGTCTTGAAATCGAGCCGGCGGCGCATCAATGCCATGATCAGCGCGCCGGTCGCGCCCATCGCGCCGCCTTCGGTCGGCGTCGCGACACCGAGGAAGATGGTGCCGAGCACGAGGAAGATCAGGGCGAGCGGGGGAATCAGCACGAAGGTCACCCGCTCGGCGATGCGCGACAGCAGGCCGAGCCTGAGCAGGTGGTTGGCGATGGCGAGAATCAGCGCCAGGAAGGTGCCGAAGGTCAGTGCGACGACGACCGTTTCGTCGAGCGCCGGCGTGGGGGTCTCGGACCCCTTCAGATATTCCAGCACCGCCCCGTAGTTCTGCCCGAGCACGATCGAGGCCGTGGTAACCAGCAGTGCCAGCACACCGAGCGAACGCAGGCCGGAGTTTCCGTTCGGTTCGCGGTAGCTCAGCGCTTCGGGGGGCAGTGCGGGCACCATCTTGGGCCTGAAGATCGCCAGACCGATGATGAGCAGGGCGTAGAGCGCGACCAGCGCCAGCGCCGGAATCATCGCGCCCTTGTACATGTCGCCGACGCTGCGCCCGAGCTGGTCGGCCATGACGATCAGCACCAGCGAGGGCGGGATGGCCTGGGCGAGGGTGCCGGAGGCGGTGATCACACCGGTTGCGATCGGGCGGCTGTAGCCGTAGCGCAGCATGATCGGCAGCGAGATCAGCCCCATCGAGATCACCGAGGCGGCGACCACGCCGGTCGTCGCCGCCAGCAGCGCGCCGACGAAGATCACGGCCAGGGCGAGGCCGCCGCGGATCGGCCCGAACACCTGGCCGACCGTCTCGAGCAGATCCTCGGCCATGCCGCTGCGCTCGAGGATCAGGCCCATCAGGGTGAAGAACGGGATTGCCAGCAGGGTGTCGTTCTGCATGATGCCGAACACCCGCAGCGGCAGGGCCTGGAACAGCGTTGCCGGGATGATGCCCAGCTCGAGGCCGATGAAGCCGAAGAACAGGCCGCAGGACGCGAGCGAAAAGGCGACCGGAAAGCCCGACAGGAGGAAGAGGACGACCACCCCGAACATGATCGGGGCGATGTTGGCGGTGACGAATTCGATCATTTCTTGGGCTCGCCGGCGGCGTTGTTCGGAGAGGCGTCGCCGAGGGTGGCGTGGATGTGGTCCTCGGCGTCGTTGTGCCCGTCATGCGCGATGCTGTCGGGGCCCAGGCCGCGGAGGAAGGCGATGCGCTTGATCAGTTCGGAGATCGCCTGCAGCGCAAGCAGCGCGAAGCCGGCCGGAACGAGGGCGTACACGGGCCAGCGGATCAGGCCACCGGCATTGGAGGACATCTCGCCGGAGGCATAGGCGCCGGCGACCACCGGCCACGAATAAGTGATCATGAAGTAGCACAGCGGCAGCAGGAAGACGACGATGCCGATCACATCGACCAGGTTGCGCATCCGGCTGCCCAGCTTGTTGGCGATCACGTCGATGCGTACATGGGCGTTCTGCAGGAGGGCGTAGCCGGCGCCGAGCATGAATACGCCGGCGAACAGGTACCACTGGATTTCGAGAAAGGCGTTCGAGCCGATGTTGAAGGCCTTGCGCGCGACCGCATTGGCGGCGCTGATCAGGGTCGCGGCGAGGATGAGCCAGATCACCGATCTGCCGACCAGGCGGCTGACGGCGTCGATGATGCGGGAGAAACCGAGGAGCGTTCCCATTGGAGTTACCTGGAACTGAATGACCACAAAAAAGCCGAGCGGATCGGAATGCGCGCTCGGCAAGGGGGTGATGCCAGAATCGTCTGCAAATGGTCGGCAGGCGCCCGGCCGAAATGGCCGGGCGCCTGAGCGGATTATAGTTTCTGCGCCGACATGTACTGGTTGTAGCTGCCTTCGGCGACGCCTTCCCACTGGTAAGCGTCGGCGAGGAAGCGCGAGTAGTCGCCGTAGATCTTCTTCCAGTTCGGGTTCTTGTCGTTCAGGTCGGCGTAAACCTCGCGCGAGGCCTTGAACGCGGCGTCCATGACGTCCTTGGGCAGGCGCTGCAGCTTGGCACCCTCGGCGATCAGTTGCTTGAGCGAACTCGGGTTGTGTGCGTCGTAGCGCGAGAGCACATCGATGTGGGCGTCGGAAGCGGCCTGGCGCACGATCGCCTTGTATTCGCCGGAGAGGCCGTTGAACGCCTTGGCGTTGACCAGCAGCGAGAACTGGGTGCTGCCTTCCCACCACGCCGGGTAGTAGTAGTTCTTCGCGACCTTGTGCAGGCCCAGGCGCAGATCGTCGTAGGGGCCGATCCATTCCGCCGCATCCACCGTGCCCTTCTCGAGCGCCTGGTAGATCTCGCCCGCGGGAATGTTCTGCGGCACCGCGCCGAGCTTGGTGATGACGCGGCCGGCGAAGCCCCCGATGCGGATCTTGAGGCCTTCGAGATCCTTGACCGATTTGATTTCCTTGCGGTACCAGCCGCCCATCTGCGCCCCGGAGTTGCCCATCACGAAGTTCACGATGTTGAACTGGGCGTAGAACTCGCGCAGCAGCTTGAGGCCGTTGCCGTGGTGCATCCAGGCCGCCATCTGGCGCGCGTTCATGCCGAAGGGGATGGCGCAGTCGAGGGCGAAGGACTCGTCCTTGCCGAAGAAGTAGTAGGGCGCGGTGTGGGCGCACTCGATGGTGTCCTGCTGCAGCGCATCGACGACGCCGAAGGCCGGCACCAGTTCACCCGCCGCATGGACGCTGACGGTGAACTTGCCGCCGGTGGCCTCGCTGACGTTCCTGGCGAAGGTCTCGGCGCCGCCGTACAGGGTGTCGAGCGACTTCGGGAAGCTGGAGGCGAGGCGCCAGCGGATCTGCTGCTGGGCGTGCACGATCGCCGGGGCAGTGCCTGCGGCGAGGATGCCGGCCATGCCGGCGCCTTGCAGGAATTTACGACGTTCCATTGTGTCTCCTCACGGGGTGTTTGAATGAACGGCGCGATTATAGGGAGCTTGGGCGGGCTGGCGAAAACCGCGGAAAACCCTTATTTTTATTCCGTTTGTCATGAATACGGGCGTTTTTCGGGTGTTCCGCCGGTTTTCAGGCGTTGGGTAATTCGTCCAGTGATCCCCGTAGATGGCTTTCGTCCGCCCATGCAAGCAGGCGCCAGCTGCCGTCCTGGTGCTCGATCCAGTTCAGGGCTGCATTCGGAATCGGGAAGGTGCGCGGTGCGGCGAGAGCCGTGCCGGTGGCGAGACGGTGGGCGATGTCGAGCACCCCGCCATGGGTGACGACCAGCACCTGCTCGCCGCCGTGACGCCGGGCGATGTCGGCCAGTGCCGTATGCACCCGGGCGGCGAAATCGTGCAGGCTCTCGCCGCTCTCCGGGAAGGCAAAGGTGGCGTCGCGCGCCTTGAAGCGACGGTAGAGCTCGGGGTGGCGGTGTTCCGCCTCTTCGTAGGTCAGACCCTGGAAAAGCCCGTAATGGCGTTCTCGCAGCCTGTGCTCGGGTTCGGCGCCGAGTCCATGGTGACACGCGATCGCGGCAGCGGTCTGGCGCGCACGCTGCAGATCGCTGCTGTAGAGCGCGGCGAAGCCCTGTCCGGCGAGACGGCGTGCGGCGGCTTCGGCCTGGGCGAGGCCGGTGTCGTTGAGCGGGACGTCGATATGGCCCTGCAGCCGGCGTTCGGTATTCCACGCCGTTTCGCCGTGGCGGATCAGGCAGATACGGCAGGCGGAATTGTTGGTCATGGGGAGGTGGCCTCCTGCAAAGTGCCGGCCCGTTCGTGTGCAGCGGAAACGGCGAGACCCCCGCAGGGGTCTCGTCGATACGGCGGGCGTGGCTTTCGGGCGGGTGCGCGTGCGCTTAGCGCACCGACTGCATGAAGCGGTCGAAGCCGGCTTCGGCGACACCGAACCAGGCGTTCTGCGACTTGCGGTATTTGTCGAAGTCGGCGTAGATCTTCGCCCACGCGGGGTTCTTCGCCGCTTCTTCGGCGTACAGCTCGCGTGATACGTCGTAGGCTTTTTTCATGATCTCGTTGGAGAAGCCCTGCAGCTTCACGCCCTGGCCGAGCAGGCGGGCAAGGGCCTGGGGGTTCTTGTGGTCGTAAGTCGATGTCATCAGGATGTGGGCTTCGCGCGAGGCGGCGCGGAATGCGGCCTGGTATTCCTTCGGCAGTTTGTCCCACTCCTGGCGGTTGACGAAGAAATGCACCACCGGGCCTGGCTCCCACCAGCCCGGCGAATAATAGTAGGGCGCCACCTTGTACAGGCCGAGCTTTTCGTCGTCGTAGGGGGCGACCCATTCGGCGGCGTCGATCGTGCCCTTTTCCAGCGAAGTGTAGATGTCACCGCCGCCGAGCTGTTGCGGCACCGCGCCCATGCGCGACAGGATCTCGCCACCGAGGCCGGCGATGCGGATCTTCAGCCCCTTGATGTCGTCCACGGTGCTGATCTGCTTGCGGTACCAGCCGCCCATCTGCACCCCGGTGTTGCCGCCGAGGAAGGAGTAGAGGTTGTAGTTGGCGTAGAACTCGTCGAGCAGCTGCTGGCCGTTGCCGGCGATGATCCAGGCGTCCATCTGGCGCGCGTTGAGGCCGAAGGGGATGGCGGTGCCGAAACCGAAGGCCTTGTCCTTGCCGACGTAGTAGTAGGAGCAGGTGTGGCACATTTCGACCGTGTTCTGTTGCACCGCGTCGAGCGCCATCAGCGCGGGGACGATCTCGCCCGGGGCGTGGATGCGGATGTCGAACTTGCCGCCGGTGATCTCACGCACGCGGTTGGCGAGCATCTCGGCGCTGCCGAACAAGGTGTCGACGCTCTTCGGGAAGCTCGAGGTCATCCGCCATTTGATTGCGGGCAGGCCGGTGTGCACGGCCGGTGCGGCGGACACGGTACTCGAGGCCACCCCGGCAGCCGCGCCAGCGGCAAGGCCGGCACCGGCTTTCTTGAGAAAGGAACGACGCTCCACGGTTTCTCCTTGTGTCTTGAGGTGAATATCGGGGGCCGATTATAGGCCCCCTTCAGGGGCACGACCGCCGGGCTCAGCGCCCGGCCACTTTCATGTTGTCGATCAGCAGCGAGCCGCACATCTTGGCCCCGCGCGGCAGGGCGTCGTTGCCGACCGCGACGATGCCGCGGAACATGTCGCGCAGGTTGCCGGCGATGGTGACTTCCTCGACTGCATGCTTGATGCGACCCTTTTCCACCCAGAAGCCGGCGGCACCGCGCGAGTAGTCGCCGGTGACGTAATTGACCCCGTGGCCGAGCAGTTCGGTGACGAGCAGGCCGCGGTCCATCTGCCGGATCAGTCCGGCGAGATCCTGCGCCCCCGGCTTCACCCGCAGGTTGTGTGAGCCGCCGGCGTTGGCGGTGGTCTGCATGCCCAGCTTGCGCGCCGAGTAGGCGGACAGGAAGTAGCCCTGGAGTACGCCGTCGATGACCACTTCACGGTCGCGGGTGGCGACGCCGTCGCTGTCGAAGGGGCTGGAGCCGAAGGCTTTTTTCAGGTGCGGGCGCTCGGAGATGCTGACCACGGGGGAGAACACGGACTGCCCCAGGCTGTCGAGCAGGAAGCTCGATTTGCGGTACAGCGAGCCGCCACTGACGGCCTGCGTGAAGTTGCCGAGCAGCGAGACCGCGAGCGGAGCTTCGAAGATCACCGGCACTTCGCAGGTGCGGATCTGCCTCGCCCCCAGCCGGGCGATCGCGCGCTCGCCGGCGATGCGGCCGATTTCTTCCGCCGCCATCAGTTCGGCCGGATCGCGCCGCGAGTCGTACCAGAATTCGCGCTGCATGCCGTCGCTATCGTCGCTGTCGTCGCTGTCGCCGGCGATCACCGAGCACGACAGGCCGTGGCGGGTGGTCGCGTAGCCGCCGAGAAAGCCGTGGCTGTTGGCGGAAACGAAGTGCGACTGCTGGATCGAGGTGTTGGCCCCTTCCGAGTTGCGGATTTTCGGGCTCACCGCGAAGGCGGCGTCCTCGCAGCGGCGGGCGAGTTCGATCGCGGTGTCGATGTCGATCTTCCACGGGTGGAAGAGGTCGAGGTCGGGCATGTCCTGCGCGCGCGCCATCAGCGCCGCATCCGCCAGTCCGGCGCAGGGGTCGGGGGCGGTGAAGCGGGCGATCGACAGTGCGGCGTCGACCGTGGCCTGCAGCGCCTTCTTGGAGAAATCGGAGGTGCTCGCATAGCCGCGCTGCTGGCCCAGATAGACGGTGACGCCGACGCCCTTGTCGCGGTTGTACTCGATGGTATCGACTTCGCTCCGGCGCACTGCGACCGACTGGCCGAAGCCTTCCGAAACGTCGGTCTCGCAGGCCGAGGCGCCGCCTTGTTTGGCGTGCTTCAGGATGTCGGTGGCAATTTCGGCGAGCTGCGCCTGGGTGAAGGAAAAGCCTTGATCGGACATGGAGGGGTCGTGTGCGTGCAAAGGCTATAATCTTACTCCGATCACGCCAGCCCCCCATGCACGCAATGCGCTCCGATTCACGCCATTCCCCCCATCCCGCCGTGCCGGACGAGGACGATTTCGTCGAGCCAGCAAGCAAAAGCAGTCGCAAGCGCGAAATGCACGCACTGCAGGACCTGGGCGAACAACTCGTCGCGCTGTCCGCCGAGCGCCTGAAGAAAGTGCCGCTGCCCGATGTGCTGTACGACGCCATCCGCGCCGCGCAAGGCTTCAAGATGGAAGCGCGGCGGCGCCAGATGCAGTACATCGGCAAGCTGATGCGCAAGATCGACCCGGCGCCGATCCAGGCCCAGCTCGAGATCTTCGCCGGGAATTCAGCCGCCGAAGTGGCGAAGATGCACCGCCTCGAGCGCTTGCGCAGCGATCTGCTCGAGGACGAGAAAGTCATCGGCAGCATCGCCGAATCCTGGCCCGGCGCCGATCTGCAATACCTGCGCACGCTGCGCCGCAACGCACTCAAGGAGCGCGAGGCCGGCAAGCCGCCAAAGTCCTTTCGCGAGATCTTCCGCGTGCTGCGCGAACTGCAGGAAGCGCAGGACGCCGCCGCGGAAGAGGCCGGGGAAGGGGCCCCGGGCGTGGCGACCGCCCCGGGCGAGACTGCGGGCGAATGAAGCGGGCGCACGCGCCGGCCGCTGCGGCCTTCGCCGCATGCCTGCTGCTGCACCCCTGTGATCCACCGACGACGAGACTGAACCCATGAGCGAACCCATCCGCATCGGCCTGGTGTCGATCAGCGACCGCGCCTCCGAAGGCACTTACGAAGATCAAGGCATCCCCGCGCTGCAGGACTGGCTGGGCAGGGCGCTGATCTCGCCGTGGAGCGCCGAGACGCGGCTGATTCCGGACGAGCGCCCGCTGATCGAGCGCACCCTGGTCGAACTGGCCGATGAGGCCGGCTGCGGCCTGGTGCTGACCACCGGTGGCACCGGCCCGGCGCCGCGCGACCTGACTCCCGAGGCCACGCTCGCAGTCGGCGACAAGGAAATGCCCGGTTTCGGCGAGGAGATGCGCCGCATCAGCCTGAACTTCGTCCCCACCGCGATCCTGTCGCGCCAGGTCGCGGTGATCCGCGGCCGCTGCCTGATCATCAACCTGCCCGGCCAGCCCAAATCGATCCGCGAGACCCTCGAAGGCGTGCGCGACGCCGACGGCGCGGTGCGCCACGTCGGCATCTTCGCCGCCGTGCCCTACTGCATCGATCTCATCGGCGGGCCCTACATCGAAACCGACGAAGCGGTGATCAAGGCCTTCCGCCCCAAGCACGCGATCCGGACGAAACAGGCTTGAGCCCCCGGCGGCGGGACGGTGCGGTGCATGCTGGCCTGGCGGGCACGGTCGCGGGCACTCGCCACACCGCGCCTGCGGCCGCGGGCGATGCAGGGTGCGAGGAAATGGCGCGCACGGCGGCCGGTTCCGCGGCCCGGAGTTCCTGCCTGACGTGGACTGAAGACGGTGCGGTCCGCAGCGCGCGCTGGCGCTCCGAGAGCGGCCAGGCGCCGCCGAAACGGGTGGTGGTGGCGGACGACACGATGACGGCCGACGCTGCCTGGCGGCTCGCCTGCGAGGGCACCGCCCTGCTGTGGCGGGGCGACTACCACAACGCCCGCCAGCTGCTCCAGGCCATGGGCCGACGCGCCGCCGCCCGTCCGCGCAAGCGTGCCCGCGAACCGGCTGCGGCGGCCGAGGCCTTCCACCTGCACCGCATGGCCCAGGCCCAGCGTGCGCGCGCGCTGGGGATGTTGCTGATCCCCGTCGAGAGCGCAACGCGTATTCCGTTTCGGCGGGCACCGGACGTCGCCGAAGCCGTGGCCGAAGCGATTGCCGGCACCCCCGATGCGGACCTCCCCGCGGCGCCGTTCGTGATCTCCCTGCGCGAGCTGCTCGGCCTGATCGGGGCGCATGAGTGGCGGCGCAAAGGCGTGTGGGTGCCGGCGCTGGAGGCGCACATCCATCCCTGGTACGGGGTGTTCTCGCCGCTCCGCGGCGAATACCTGGACCTGGTCGCACGCGTTCCCCTGCCGTCGCCACGGCTGGCGTTCGACATCGGTACCGGCTCCGGGGTGATCGCCGCCCTGCTCGCGCGGCGGGGGGTGGCCCGGGTCGTGGCCACCGATCAGGATGCGCGGGCGCTGGGCTGCGCCCGTGAAAACCTCGACCGCCTGGGGCTGGCCGGTGGCGTCGAGCTGGTGCACGCCGATCTCTTTCCGCCCGGGCGCGCGCCGCTGGTGGTGTGCAATCCGCCCTGGGTCCCGGCCAGGCCGGGGGCGGCGATCGAGCACGCGGTGTACGACCCCGACAGCCGCATGCTGCGCGGCTTTCTCGCCGGGCTGGCGGCGCATCTGGAGGCGGACGGCGAGGGCTGGCTGATCCTGTCGGATCTCGCCGAGCACCTCGGCCTGCGCACGCGCGCCGAACTGCTCGGCTGGATCGAAGCGGCCGGGCTGGAGGTGGCCGGCCGCGAGGACATCCGTCCGCGCCACCGCAAGGCCGCCGACGCCGGCGATGCGCTGCACGCCGCGCGTGCCGCCGAAGTCACTTCGCTATGGCGGCTGGCGGTCTCGCCTCGGGCTACTTCGGCATGATCCGGATCAGCGGGCGCTCGAGGTGCTTCGCCGGCGGCGGCACCGACAGCTGGCGGCGGCGCTCCTGTTCGCGCCACCATGCACGCAGGCCCAGCAGCACGGCCAGGATCGCAGCGTAGAGCAGCGGTTCACGCAGGTCGGCTTTCACCAACCACCAGAAATGCATCACCGCGAGGATCGCGATGCCGTACACCGCGCGGTGCAGCGCCTGCCAGCGGCGGCCGCCGAGACGGCCGATGGCGAAGGCGTTGGAGGTGGCAGCGAGCGGCAGCAGCAGCACGAAGGCGGCGAAACCGACGCTGATGAACGGGCGCTCGAGGAGGTCGCGGGCGATCGCGCCCCAGTCGAAGAACTGGTCCAGCCACAGGTAGAGGGCGAAGTGCGCCGCGGCGTAGGCGAAGGCGTACAGCCCCAGCATGCGGCGCAGGCGCAGCAGCCAGTGCAGGCCGCTGAGGCGGCGCAGCGGCGTCACCGTGAGGGTCAGCAGCAGAAAGCGCAGCGCCCACTCGCCGCTGTCGCGGGTGAGGGTCTCGACCGGGTTGGCGCCGAGGGTGTCGGCCTGCCAGCCGAGGGCGAGCCGTGCGGCGGGGATCAGGCAGAGCACGAAAAGCAGCGCCTTGATCGACGAGATCCGGCGTGCGGAAGGCATTCGCAGCGAAGGTGGAAGAAGTGGCATGGCGGCGGGCGGGTAAACGAAAAGAAAGAGAGGGCGAAGGTGGAGCGGCGGGCCCTGGGGCGGGAAACGGTCCGGGGGAAAGGCTCCGGTTCAGAACTCCTTTGCCAGATCCATGCCCCGGTAGAGGCCGGCGACCTGTTCGGCGTAGCCGTTGAACATCAGCGTCGGGCGCTTGCGCAGTTCGCCGATGCGGCGCTCGCTGGCCTGGCTCCAGCGCGGGTGGGCGACCTGCGGGTTGACGTTGGAGTAGAAGCCGTACTCCTGCGGTGCCGCCAGGTTCCATGCGGTGGCGGGCTGGTGCTCGACGAGGCGGATGGCGACGATCGACTTCGCGCTCTTGAAGCCGTACTTCCACGGCACGACCAGGCGCAGCGGGGCGCCGTTCTGGTTCGGCAGCGCTTCGCCGTACAGCCCCAGGGCCAGGATCGTCAGCGGATGCAGGGCTTCGTCCAGGCGCAGGCCTTCGCGGTAGGGCCAGTCGAGGACCGGCCGCCGGAGCATGATCGCCGGGTCGTAATGGCTGACGAACTCGACGTATTTCGCACTGCCCAGCGGTTCGACTTCCTTCAGCACGGCGGCCAGGGGAAAGCCCAGCCATGGAATCACCATCGACCAGCCTTCGACGCAGCGCAGGCGGTAGATGCGCTCCTCCAGCGGCGCCAGCTTCAGCACATCGTCGAGGTCGAAGCTGCGCGGGCGGGCGGCGAGGCCTTCGACGCGCAGCGTCCACGGGCGGACCTGCATCTTCGCCGCGTGGCGCGCGGGGTCGGCCTTGTCGGTGCCGAATTCGTAGAAGTTGTTGTAGCCCGTCACCGCCTTGTGTGCGGTGAGCGGCTCGGTCGTCGAGTGCGGCGAAGGCCGGCCATCCAGGCGGCTCGCCGCGTGCACCGGCAGGCCGTGCCAGAGGGCGGCGCCCGCGGTCAGGCCGAGGGCGGTGTGGGCGAGGAAGCTGCGCCGCGCCTCGAACAGCTTGCGCGGCGTGATCTCGGACGGGGGGAGCTCGGGAGGGGGCTTGATCAGCATGGCGGCGGGCCTCTGTGGGGGCTGTTCTGTAAAGCTACGGTGGTTTGACTGTTTTTACCGAGTCTTATTCCGCTGATGATGCCCGGTATCCGAAAAGACGCCGAAAACAGGGCAGGAGGCCGCAAACAGGACGACTTCCGAGGCGTACGATCGCCGGCGACAAACCCAGCCGTGCCGTGCTTTGGGCTAGAATCGGAAGCTTCTTCCAGCCTTGACGTAGAGTTCGAGCATGCCCGCCTCCATGAAGATCCACATCGACGACGTCCGCATCCAGGAAATCAAGGAACTCGTGCCGCCGGTGCACGTGTTGCGCGAGTTTCCGGCCACGCCGAAGGCCGCGGCAGTCGCCTACGAGGCGCGCCAGGGTATCCACCGCATCCTTTATGGCGCCGACGACCGTCTGCTGGTGGTGATCGGGCCATGCTCGATCCACGATGCCGCGGCTGCGATCGATTATGCGAACAAGCTCAAGGTCGAGGCCGACCGGCTCAAGGACGACCTCCTCGTGGTGATGCGGGTGTATTTCGAGAAGCCGCGCACCACGGTGGGCTGGAAGGGGCTGATCAATGATCCTTACCTCGACAACAGCTTCCGCATCAACGAGGGCGTGCGCCTCGCGCGCAAGCTGCTGTGGGAAATCAACGAACTCGGCCTGCCGGCGGGCACCGAGTTCCTCGACATGATCACGCCGCAGTACATCGCCGATCTGATCGCCTGGGGGGCAATCGGCGCGCGCACCACCGAAAGCCAGGTGCACCGCGAACTCGCTTCCGGCCTGTCGTGTCCGGTCGGCTTCAAGAACGGCACCGACGGCAACCTGCGCATCGCGGTCGATGCGATCAAGGCCGCGCAGGCGCCGCACCACTTCCTGTCGGTGACCAAGGCCGGCCATTCGGCGATCGTGTCCACCCGCGGCAACGAGGACTGCCACGTGATCCTGCGCGGCGGCAAGGAGCCGAACTACGACGCCGCGAGCGTCGATGTCGCAAGCAAGGAGCTGGCCGCTGCCAGCGTCTGCTCGAAGGTGATGATCGATTTTTCCCACGCCAACAGCCGCAAGCAGCACCGGCTGCAGATCGAGGTGGCGAAGGATACCGCCGCCCAGATGGCTGCCGGCGATGAGCGGATCATGGGGGTGATGGTCGAGTCCCACCTCAAGGAAGGGCGCCAGGACCTGATGCCGGGCAAGGAGCTCGAGTACGGCAAGAGCATCACCGATGCCTGCATCGGCTGGGAAGACAGTGTGCAGGTGCTCGACATTCTCGCCGAGGCGGTGCGCCAGCGCCGGGTCAAGCGCGCGGCCGAGTTCGAGTAAACGGTTAAAGGCGTGCCGGGGCGCCGTCCGCGCCGGCACGCCCTTGCCGTTTGCGGCACGGGGTGAAGTCATGGGCGGGCCGTCCTACCGGGGCATGGATGCGGACCGGGCCGGAGCGCGCCGCGATGCCGGAGGGCACCCGGTGTGAGCATGACCACGCGCAAGATCATCCATTGCGACTGCGATTGTTTCTATGCCGCGGTCGAGATGCGCGACGACCCTTCGCTGCGCGGGCGCCCGCTGGCGGTCGGGGGGCGGGCCGAGACGCGCGGCGTGATCGCCACCTGCAACTACGAGGCGCGCGCCTTCGGCGTGCATTCGGCGATGCCGACCGCGCGGGCGCTGCAGCGATGCCCCGGGCTGATCCTGCTGCCGCCCGACTTCGAGCGCTACCGTGCCGCTTCGCAGCGGATTCTCGCCATCTATCGCGGGTACACCGCGCTGGTCGAGCCGCTGTCGCTCGACGAGGCCTATCTCGACGTCAGCGGCGTGGATCGCTGTCGCGGCTCGGCGACGCTGATGGCGCAGGAAATCCGCGCCCGCATTCGCGACGAAGTCGGCATCACCGCCTCGGCCGGGATCGCCCCCAACAAGTTCATCGCCAAGGTGGCGAGCGACTGGAACAAGCCCGATGGTCAGTTCGTCGTCCGCCCGCAGGATGTGGATGCCTTCGTCGCCGCGCTGCCGGTGAACAAGATCTTCGGCGTCGGCAAGGTCACTGCAGGCAAGCTCAACCGGCTCGGCGTGCACACCTGCGGTGACCTGCGCAGCTGGAGCGTAGCCGATCTCACCCGTGAATTCGGCAGCTTCGGCGCCAGCCTGCACCGGCTGTGTCGCGGCCTCGACGAGCGCGCGGTGCAGCCGGACCGGATCCGCAAGTCCTTGTCGGTCGAAACCACCTACACGCCGGACCTGCACGACCTGGCGGCCTGCCGTGCCGCCTTGTGCGCGCTGCTGGAGGATTTCCGCCGCCGCTTCGAGCGCGCGCGCGACCGCCCTGCGGTGCACAAGGCTTTCGTCAAGGTGCGTTTCTCCGATTTCAGCCGGACCACCGCCGAATGCCTCAGCAGCGCGCCCGACGAGGCGGTGTGGCTCCGATTGCTGGGCGAAGCACATGCGCGCAAGGCGCTGCCGGTGCGCTTGCTCGGTGTCGGCGTGCGCTTCGACGAGCGCGCCGACAACGAGCAGGCGAAGGTCCAGGGCTCCCTGTTTGAGGCGGGTTGATCAGGCGTTCTTGCGCTTCTGCCACAGCACATCGTCGCGCCCAGCGGCACGGTTGAGCACGCGGCCGAGGACGAAGAGCAGGTCCGACAGCCGGTTGAGGTACTGGCGCGGGCCGTCATTCACCGCTTCTTCCAGCGCCAGCGCGACCAGCGCGCGCTCGGCGCGGCGGCATACGGTGCGGGCGTGGTGGGCGAGCGCCGCAGCCCGGCTGCCGCCGGGCAGGATGAAGTCCTTGAGCGGCGGCAGCGCTTCGTTGAAGCCGTCGAGCGTCTCTTCCAGGCGGGTCACCTGCTTGCCGGTGATCATGCTCATGCCGGGGATGCACACTTCGCCGCCAAGGTCGAACAAGTCGTGCTGGACGTCGGTGAGCAGTGCGCGCACCGCGTCGGGCAATTCCTCGCACAGCAGCAGGCCGACCACGGCATTGGTCTCGTCGACTTCGCCCAGGGCGTGAATGCGCAGGCTGTTCTTCGATACCCGCTTGCCGTCGCCCAGGCCGGTGGTGCCGGCGTCGCCGGTGCGGGTGTAAATCTTGGAGAGGCGGTTGCCCATGATGTTCTCGAGTTGGGGTGATTGTCGTAACACATAATTATAGGTGGGGCGGGGCGAAATTGACTTCGATCGCAGCGCGTCATACGATGCATTACGTTGTGTAATACAGGAAGCCGGCCCCATGACCCTGTCGATCCGCCTCGACCCCGAGCTCGAGTCCGAACTCGCGCGTGCCGCCGCGCAGACCGGGCGCAGCAAGAGCGAGCTGGTCAAGGCCAGCTTGCGCGAGTACCTCGCGCGCGTCGCTCCGCGCAAGACTCCCTACGAGCTTGGCAAGGACCTTTTCGGCGGCGCCGACGCCGGGCCGACGGACCTCGCCGAGCGCCGCAAGGACTACCTGACGGAGTCGCTGCGTGCGAAGCATGATCGTTGACGCGGGGCCGCTGCTGGCGCTGTTCAACCCGGCCGACCGGCACCATCAGGCCTGCGTGTCCTTCCTGCGCGGCAACGAGGTTTCGCTGGTGACGACCTGGCCGGTGCTGACCGAGGTCATGCATCTGCTGCGCTACAGCGTCGATGCGCAGTTGCGCCTGCTGAGCTGGATCGACCGTGGCGGGCTGGCGATCGCCGAGCTGGAGCAGGGCAGTATCGGCGCCGTCGCGGGCCTGATCGACAGGTATCGCGATCGTCCAATGGACCTCGCCGATGCCTCGGTGGTGCAGCTGGCCGTGCAGACAGGCTGCCGGGAGGTACTGTCGATCGACAGCGACTTCGACATCTACCGCCTGCCGGACGGCGCCTGGCTGGCCAATCCGCTGCGCGACAACACACATTGATCCGCGCCCCCGCGTGCGCGACCCAGGAACACGACTCGAACTCTTTTCTCCTCTGGATCCTTCATGAAATCTGCCGAAATCCGCGACGCCTTCCTCAAGTTCTTCGAATCCAAGGGCCACCAGATCGTGGCTTCCAGCTCGCTTGTGCCGCACGAGGACCCGACGCTGCTGTTCACCAACGCCGGCATGAACCAGTTCAAGGACGTCTTCCTCGGCTTCGACAAGCGTCCCTACAGCCGCGCCACCACCTCGCAGAAATGCGTGCGCGCCGGCGGCAAGCACAACGACCTCGAGAACGTCGGCTACACCGCGCGCCACCATACCTTCTTCGAGATGCTGGGCAACTTCAGCTTCGGCGACTACTTCAAGCGCGACGCGATTTCATACGCCTGGGAGCTGCTCACCGAGGTCTTCAAGCTGCCCAAGGACAAGCTCTGGGTCACGGTGTACGCCGAGGACGACGAGGCGTTTGAGATCTGGACCAGGGAAGTCGGCGTGCCTTCCGAGCGCGTGATCCGCATCGGCGACAACAAGGGCGCGCGCTACGCCTCGGACAACTTCTGGATGATGGGCGACACCGGACCTTGCGGCCCGTGTACCGAGATCTTCTACGACCACGGCGAGCACATCTGGGGCGGCCCCCCGGGATCGCCCGAGGAAGACGGCGACCGCTACATCGAGATCTGGAACAACGTGTTCATGCAGTTCAACCGCGACGAGCAGGGCGTGATGCATCCGCTGCCCCGGCCCTCGGTCGACACCGGCATGGGCCTGGAGCGCATCTCTGCGGTGCTGCAGGGCGTGCACGCCAACTACGAGATCGACCTCTTCCAGGCCCTGATCAAGGCTGCTTATCGTGAAGTGGGGGGCGAGGCTTCCGGCGCCGACCTGGATTCGCCCTCGCTGAAGGTGCTCGCCGACCATATCCGTGCCTGTTCCTTCCTGATCGCAGACGGCGTGATTCCGGGCAACGAGGGCCGTGGCTACGTGCTGCGCCGCATCATCCGCCGCGCCATCCGCCACGGCTACAAGTTGGGCGCACGTGCCGCCTTCTTCCACAAGATGGTGCCCGATCTGGTCGGCGAGATGGGCAGCGCCTATCCCGAGCTGAGGGACGGCGAGCGCCGCATCACGGACGTGCTGCGCCAGGAGGAGGAACGCTTCTTCGCCACCATCGAGAGCGGCATGGCGATCGTCGAGGCCGAACTCGCTGCGATGGCAGCCGCCGACAAGACCGTCTTCGACGGCAACACCGCCTTCAAGCTCCACGACACCTATGGCTTCCCGCTCGACCTCACCGCCGACATCTGCCGCGAGCGTGACGTGACCGTGGATGCCGCCGCCTTCGATGCCGCAATGACGCGGCAGAAGGAACAGGCGCGCGCCGCGGGCAAGTTCAAGATGGCGGCGAACCTGGAATACGACGGCCCCGCGACCACGTTCCACGGCTACGAGCTGCTGGAGGAAAAGGGCAACATCCTCGCCCTGTACAAGGACAGCGCCCCGGTCAACGAACTGCTCGAGGGCGAGATCGGCGTGGTCGTGCTCGACCACACCCCGTTCTACGCCGAGTCCGGCGGCCAGGTCGGCGACCGCGGCGAGCTGCGCGCCGCCGCCGGCATCTTTGGCGTGGAAGATACGCAGAAGATCCAGGCTGCGGTGTTCGGCCACCACGGCGTGGTGCGCACCGGCAGGCTCGCGGTGGGCCAGGGCGTGAGCGCCCGGGTGGACGTCGCCGCGCGCGCCGCCACCGCACGCAACCACTCGGTCACCCACCTGATGCACAAGGCCTTGCGCGAGGTGCTCGGCGCCCACGTGCAGCAGAAGGGCTCGCTGGTCGACCCCGACAAGACCCGCTTCGACTTCGCCCACACCGCACCGATGAGCGCCGAGGAAATCCGTGAGGTCGAGGAGATCGTCAACCGCGAGATCCTCGCCAACTCGGCGACGCAGGCCGAGGTCATGGCGCTCGAGGCGGCGCAGAAATCCGGCGCGATGATGCTGTTCGGCGAGAAGTACGCCGACGAAGTGCGGGTGCTGTCGATCGGCAGCTCGAAGGAGCTGTGCGGCGGCACCCACGTCTCACGCAGCGGCGACATCGGCCTGTTCAAGATCATCAGCGAAGGCGGTGTCGCCGCCGGCATCCGCCGCATCGAGGCGATTACCGGCGAGAACGCACTGCGCTACCTGCAGGAGCAGGAGCGCCGGGTGCAGGGCATGTCCGCGCTGCTCAAGGTCCAGCCGGACGAAGCTGCCGAGCGCGTCGCCGGCATCCTCGACAGCGTCCGCATGCTGGAAAAAGAAGTCGCGCGCCTGAAAAGCAAGCTCGCCGCCAGCCAGGGCGACGATCTCGCCAGGCAGGCGGTGGAGCTCGCCGGGGTCAAGGTGCTGGCGGCGGTGCTCGAAGGCGCCGACGTCCCCACCCTGCGCGAGACCCTGGACAAGCTCAAGGACAAGCTGAAGTCGGCGGTGATCGTGCTGGCGGCGGCGAGCGAAGGCAAGGTCAGCCTGATCGCCGGCGTCACTGCCGATCAGACCGGCAAGGTCAAGGCCGGCGAGCTGGTCAACTTCGTCGCCCAGCAGGTCGGGGGCAAGGGCGGCGGGCGTCCGGACATGGCCCAGGCGGGTGGTACCCGGCCGGAAAACCTGCCGGCGGCACTGGCTGCGGTGCGAGGCTGGGTAGAGGCGAAGCTCTAACCTGCCCGCCGAAACAAAGCTTCAGGCGCGTGCACGAACGCCCTCCTGTCGCAGCCGCGCGGGGGGCGGCCGGGCTCGACGGTCGGCATGCCGTGGGGGCGCAGAGCTGCTAGGCTGCGGGCGAAATCCTGTGCCTGACGGCGGCCTGGTTGGCCAGTACGCGGCGTTGAACCGCCGGTGGGACGAGGTGCTCGTTCATGAACGACCTGGCGCTTGCGGGCCGCCCGCCACGCATGAGGTAAGCCACGACGTCGTCGACGACTTGCGCCGTCTGCCAGTCCGCGCGGCTGTAGTTCCGGTTCGCCATAACCCACTCCTCGAGCACCCCCGCTACTCTATAGATAGTACGCGTTCCCGTATTTTGTCCATGCCGGGAAAGGCATCGGCCCGCGGTGTGCGGGGCGCTGTGCGTATTACCGGCGGCATGAGGGCTTCAGAACGGCAGCTTCAGTCCCGGCCAGACGCTGTCGATCGCGGCGCGGAAGGCGCCCTGGATGCGTGCCAGGGCGCCTTCGTCATCGGCTTCGAAGCGCAGCACCATCACCGGCGTGGTGTTCGAGGCGCGGGCGAGGCCGAAGCCGTCGGCGTATTCGGCACGCACGCCGTCGAGGGTGATCAGTTCGCCGGCGCCGTCGAAGCGTGCGCTCTGCTGCAGCCGGCGCACCAGCTCGAACGGCTCGCCCTCGTTCATCTTCAGGTTCAGCTCGGGCGTGTTGACTGCGTTCGGCAGCGCTTTCAGCGCGGCGTTGGGGTCGGGACGTGCGGACAGGATCTCGAGCAGGCGGGCGCCGGCATAGAGCCCGTCGTCGAAGCCGAACCAGCGTTCCTTGAAGAACATGTGGCCGCTCATCTCGCCGGCGAGAGGGGCACCGGTTTCCTTCAGCTTGGCCTTGACCAGCGCGTGGCCAGTGTTCCACATCGTCGGCTTGCCGCCGCGCGCGCGGATCCAGGGGGCGAGGTTGCGCGTGCATTTGACGTCAAAGATGATCTCGCCGCCGGGCACGCGGGTCAGCACGTCCTCGGCGAACAGCATCAGCTGGCGGTCGGGGAAGATGATCTCGCCGTCCTTGGTGACCACGCCGAGGCGGTCGCCGTCGCCGTCGAAGGCCAGGCCCAGTTCGGCGTCGGTGTCGCGCAGGGCGCGGATCACGTCCTGCAGGTTCTCGGGCTTGGACGGGTCGGGGTGATGGTTGGGGAAGGTGCCGTCCACCACGCAGAAGAGCTCGATGACCTCGCAGCCGAGGCGGCGGAAAAGTTCGGGCGCGATGCCGCCGGCGACGCCGTTGCCGCAGTCGATGACGATCTTCATCGGGCGCGCGAGTCTGACGTCGGCGATGATGTGGTCGAGGTAGGCGGTGCGGACGTCGGCGCTGCGCAGCGCGCCTTCTCCGGCCGCCAGCTCGTCGTCGACGATGCGCCGGCGCAGGGCCTGGATCAGCTCGCCGTACAGGGTCTGCCCGCCGAGTACCATCTTCAGGCCGTTGTAGTCGGGCGGGTTGTGGCTGCCGGTGACCGAAACGCAGGAGTCGCAGCCCAGGGCGTGGGCGGCGAAATAGGTCAGCGGCGTGGACACGCAGCCGATGTCGATGACGTCGACGCCTGCGGCGCGGATGCCTTCGGCCAGCGCCCCGGCCAGCGCCGGGCCGGACAGCCGGCCGTCGCGGCCGACGGCGATCGCCCGCTGGGCGCGCGCCACCGCTTCGGAGCCCAGGGCGTGGCCGATCGCACGCACCGCGTCCGGGGTCAGCACGGTATCGACGATGCCGCGGATGTCGTAGGCCTTGAAGATTTCGGGAGCGGGAGGGGCGTAGCGGGGCGTGGTCATGGGGCGGTCCGGAAGGAAAAAGCGAAAACGAAAGCGGTAACGGAGGTGCGCATTCTATGCCCCCTGGCGAGGGAGTGAAGGCCTGCGTTCGGATCCGTGCCGATCTTTGCTTTGTGGCTGACGGGCGGATGAAGCCGGATCGTGCTCGACGTCAGGTTCTTTTTTCGAGGCGGGAGTGAGGGTTTACAATCCGCGCCGGGCATTTTCCCGCCTTTTTTCTTTTTGCGAGCAGGATTCCGATGACGACACGCAAGGGCATCATCCTCGCCGGGGGCTCGGGCACCCGGCTGCATCCGGCGACGCTGGCCGTTTCCAAGCAGCTGCTGCCGGTCTACGACAAACCGATGATTTACTACCCGCTCACCACGCTGATGCTGGCCGGAATCCGGGAGATCCTGATCATCTCGACGCCGCAGGACACGCCGCGCTTCAGACAGTTGTTGGGCGACGGCAGCCAGTGGGGGGTGCGTTTCGAGTACGCTGTCCAGCCCAGCCCGGACGGCCTTGCCCAGGCCTTCCTGATCGGCGAGGACTTCCTCGCTGGCGGCCCTTCGGCCCTGGTGCTGGGGGACAACCTGTTCTACGGCCACGATCTTGCCGATGCGCTGCAGCGGGCCGCGCTGCGTACGGTGGGCGCCTCGGTGTTCGCCTATCCGGTGCAGGATCCGGAGCGCTACGGCGTGGTCGAGTTCGACCGTGACGGACGTGCGGTGAGCCTGGAGGAAAAGCCGCTGCGGCCGAAGAGCCGCTACGCGGTCACCGGGCTCTATTTCTACGATGAAAGGGTCGTCGAGGTGGCGCGAGGCCTGCGCCCGAGCGCACGCGGGGAGCTGGAGATCACCGACGTGAACCGGCGCTACCTCGAATGGGGCGCGCTCGACGTGCAGGTGATGGGGCGCGGTCATGCCTGGCTCGACACCGGCACCCATGAAAGCCTGCTTGAGGCCGGGATGTTCATCCAGACCATCGAGCATCGCCAGGGCCTGAAGATCGCCTGCCCGGAAGAGGTCGCCTGGCGGGAGGGCTGGATCGATGCCGCACAGCTGCAGGCGCTGGCGGCGCCGCTGGCGAAGAACGGCTACGGGCAATATCTGCAGCGGCTGCTGGAAGAAAAGGTGTTCTGATGAAGGTCACGCAAACGGCGATTGCGGAGGTGCTGGTGCTGGAGCCGAAGGTGTTCGGCGACAGCCGCGGGTTTTTCCTCGAAAGCTTCAATGCGCGCGCTTTTCGCGACGCCACCGGAGTCGATGCGGCGTTCGTCCAGGACAACCATTCGCGCTCGGCGAAAGGGGTGCTGCGCGGCCTGCACTACCAGATCCGCCAGCCGCAGGGGAAGCTCGTCCGTGTCGTGAACGGGCGGGTGTTCGACGTCGCGGTGGATCTGCGTCGCCGCTCGCCGAGCTTCGGCAAATGGGTGGGGGTGGAGCTGTCGGCGGACAATCATCGCCAGCTGTGGGTGCCGCCGGGCTTCGCCCACGGCTTCGTGGTGCTCAGCGACAGCGCCGACTTCCTCTACAAAACGACCGATTACTACGCCCCCGAATACGAGCGCTGCCTGGCCTGGAACGACCCCGCGGTCGGAGTCGGGTGGCCGCTGGAAGGCGCGCCGCAGCTGTCGGGGAAGGACGCGCAGGGCAAGGCGCTGGCCGAAGCGGAAACCTTCGATTGAGCGCCGGCTGCGGACTGTGCCCGCAATGAAAAAGGGGGCCTGCGGCCCCCGTGACGGACCGGCCCGGAGGCCGGGGCGTGCTTCAGTGGTGCCCCTTCGGGCGCTCGCCGGTGAACACGTAATGTGCGCTGCAGTACGGGCACACGGCTTCGCCGGTCTTCAGGATGTCGAGGAACACGCGCGGGTGGCGCGCCCACAGCGGTGCTCCCGGGGGCGGGCAGTGCAGGGGGAGATCCTTCGCGGCAATGGCGACGGCCTGGGTCTTGTCGGTGTTTTCAACCATGGGACGGTTCTCGCAGAACGGAAGTGTCAGACGTGGGCCAGCCAGTGGCCGTATTCGGGCGCGCGGCCATTGACGACGTCGAAGAAGCGGGCCTGGATCTTCTCGGTGACCGGGCCGCGCCTGCCGGCGCCGATCGTGCGGTCGTCGAGTTCGCGGATCGGCGTCACTTCGGCCGCGGTGCCGGTGAAGAAGGCTTCGTCGGCGAGATAGATATCGTCGCGGGTGAGGCGCTTGGCCTGGACTTCGTAGCCGAATTCGCGCGCGATGGTGATCACCGAGTCGCGGGTGATGCCGGTCAGCGCGGAGGCGATCTCGGGTTCGAAGATCTTGCCGTCCTTGACCACGAAGAGGTTCTCGCCGGCGCCTTCGGCAACGAAGCCCTGGTTGTCGAGGAGCAGGGCCTCGTCGTAGCCCTGCTTGGTGACTTCGAGGTTGGCGAGGATCGAGTTCGGGTAGGTTGCGGCGAGCTTGGCACGTGGCATCGTCGAGTTGACGTGGTGGCGGGTGTAGGACGAGGTCTTGATGCGGATGCCTTTCTCCAGGCCTTCCTCGCCCAGGTAGGCGCCCCACGGCCAGGCTGCGATGGCCACATGCACGGTCGCGCCGCGGGTGGAGATGCCCATCTTTTCCGAGCCGTAGAAGGCGATCGGGCGCAGGTAGCAGGATTCGAGCTTGTTCGCGCGCACGACCTCCTTCTGTGCCTCCATGAGTTCATCCTTCGAGTACGGGATGTCCATCATGTAGATCTTGCCCGAGTTGATCAGGCGCTGGGTGTGCTCGGCGAGGCGGAAGATGGCGGTTCCGGAGACGGTGTTGTAGGCGCGTACGCCTTCGAAGACGGCCAGCCCGTAGTGCAGGGAATGGGTCAGCACGTGGGTGGTCGCTTCGCGCCACGGAACGAGCTTGCCGTCTTGCCAGATGAAACCGTCACGATCAGCCATGGACATGATCAAAATCTCCGCCTGTATCAAGAATGAATGGGGTCCGCGGTGTGCGGGCGCCGAGCCGCGCAATTCTAGCGCAAAGCGCTCGCCCGGGCGGCGGCGTGGACCGCGGCACGGGGTAAAATGCGCCCCCTGTCCTGGCGGAGTGGCGAGACGTGAAAGAGCGCAGCTGGAAACCCAATGTCACCGTTGCCGCAGTGATCGAGCGCGACGGCCGCTTTCTGCTGGTCGAGGAGGAAACGCCCGAAGGGCTGCGCTTCAATCAGCCGGCAGGCCATCTGGAAGAGGGCGAGTCGCTGCTCGAAGCGGTCGTGCGCGAAACGCTCGAAGAGACCGCCCACCGCTTTACTCCGGAATACCTGGTCGGGGTCTACCAATGGACCCGGCCGCAGGGCGACATCACCTACCTGCGCTTCGCCTTCGGCGGGCGGGTCGATGGCGAGGTGTCCGGGCGGCGCCTCGACGACGGTATCGTGCGTGCGCTGTGGCTGACGCCCGACGAACTGCGCGCCACGGCCGAGCGCCACCGCAGTCCGATGATCCTGCAGTGCGTCGACGACTGGGTCGCCGGGCAGCGTTTCCCGCTGTCGCTGCTGCGCCATTACTGATGTGCGGGGGATGCGGATGGGGGTGATCCGGCGGTGGCTCCTGGCCCTTGCCGTCTTCCTTCCTGCCTTCTTCTCCGCCCCCTTGGCTGCCGGCCTGTCGCCACGGGCGGGCGCGGCCGGTCCGGAAATGGCGAGGGCGGCGGCGGGGGCGGGGGCGCGGTTCGATATCTGCTATAACTACGGCTGCCGGCGTGAGGAGACGGTCGTGATCGACCCTGGGCAGCTCGAGCGGGTGCGCCGCAAACTGGCCCGGGCCGGGGACGCCTCTGGCGAGCGTGCCGCCCTGGCCGAAGTGCTGGGCTGGCTGTACCGGGGGGCGGGAACGCAGACGCCGGTCGGCGCCGACCGGCGCGGCAACCTGCTCGATGGTGGGGGCGAGGGGCGCATGGATTGCATCGACCATTCCGTCTCGACGACCCGCATGCTGCAGCTGCTCGAGGCGCGTGGTTGGCTGCGTTTTCACCGGGTGCTGCCGCGCGCGCGGCGCAGTCGTCTGATCTTCCAGCACTTCAGCGCCGCGATCGAGGAACTGCCTCCTCCCGCGCGGGCGCCTGCGGAGCCGGAAATTCCGGATCACGTGGCGACTTTGCTCGCCCTGTGCGACTGCTCCGATGTAGTGCACGACATCCCCACGGAAGCGCGGGCCGAGATGCCGGCGGCGGTGGGGGCACATTATGCGGTCGATAGCTGGTTCGTCGACAATGGCGAGGCGGCAATCGTGTTGCCGCTCGCTGAATGGCTCAATGGAGGTGGACCGGATGTCCAGTAAGGATGTGGGTGGGATGAAGGTGGTCGTCGGCATGTCCGGCGGGGTCGATTCGTCGGTGACCGCGCTGCTGCTCAAGCAGCAGGGCTACCAGGTGACCGGCCTGTTCATGAAGAACTGGGAGGACGACGACGATTCCGAATATTGCTCGAGCCGGCAGGATCTGGTCGACGTCGCCTCGGTGTGCGACGTCATCGGCATCGACCTCGAGGTGGTGAACTTCAGCGCCGAATACAAGGACCGCGTGTTCGCCGACTTCCTGCGCGAGTACGAGGCCGGGCGCACGCCCAACCCCGACATCCTGTGCAACTCCGAGATCAAGTTCCGCTGCTTTCTCGACCATGCGCTGCAGCTCGGTGCCGAGCGCATCGCCACCGGCCACTACGCCCAGGTGCGCGAGTGGACCAACGACGGGCGCAGCGAGTACCAGCTGCTGAAGGCCGAGGACGGCACCAAGGACCAGAGCTACTTCCTCTACCGGCTGAACCAGGCGCAGCTGGCGAAGACGCTGTTTCCGCTCGGCACCCTGTACAAGCGCGAGGTGCGCCGGATCGCCGAGCAGGCGGGCCTGCACGTGGCCACCAAGAAGGATTCGACCGGCATCTGCTTCATCGGCGAGCGCCCGTTCCGCGAGTTCCTGATGCGCTACCTGCCGACCCAGCCGGGCGAGATCCGCGCGCTCGACGACGAGCGCGTGCTCGGCGAGCACCAGGGGCTGATGTACCACACCATCGGTCAGCGCAAGGGGCTGCTGATCGGTGGCATCAAGGGCAACCAGGACGAGGCCGGTGAGCACGAGGCCTGGTACGTGGCGAAGAAGGACGTCCAGGCCAACGTGCTCTACGTGGTGCAGGGCCATGAGCATCCAGCGCTACTGCGCGACCGCCTGGTGGCCACCGACCTCAACTGGATCGCCGGCCGCGACCCCCACACCCACTGGGTGTACACCGCCAAGCCGCGCTACCGCACACCCGACATGCCGTGCGAGATCGACCGTATCGCCGGCGGCCGCGCCGAGATCGCCTTCGCTCAGCCGCAGTGGGCGCTCACCCCGGGGCAGAGCGTGGTGGTGTACGAGTCGAACGTGTGCCTGGGCGGCGGCGTGATCGCGTGAGTGCCTGAGCCGGCGTGGTTTCAGCGCCGTTCGCCGATCGTGGTGAACGGCGCGTAGGTGGCGCCCTGCGCGAGGGCGGTGAATGTTTCGCAGCGCGCGATGTATTCGCGCGCGCTCTTGGGCATGGTGACGCGGGCACGGGTGATATCGGTGAGCAGGTCGCGCCCCTGCAGGATCAGGCGCATGCCATCGCTGGCGAGTTGGCGCTCGTGCGCACTCGAGGCCGGGGACAGCCCGGGCGCGATCGCGGCGAGCCGTTCGGAGGCGACGACGAAATCCGCCCACACGTCGAAGATTTCGGAGTCGGTACGCAAGGTCTCGCACTTGATCTTGGCGAGGCGGACGAAGTCGGCGATGAGGGGTTCGATGCCGCGAAACAGCGGGGTGGAGCCGAACGCGCCCGCCATTGCCCCGGCGATGCGGTCGAGGTCGCGCAGGGCCTGGGCGATCTTGATGTAGCGGCTTTCATAGAACGCCTCGACCGGAATCGAGAAGGCGCGGAACGGCTCGCCCCACAGCTCGTCGATGCCTTCGTCCCCGCTGCGGTGCAGCACGAGGCGGCCGAGGGTCAGCGCCTCGCGCAGGCACAGACCGCATTCGCGCATCAGGGCGTTGTCCGAGTCGATCTCGATGCCCAGTTCCTGCAGTTCGACGAGCTTGGTGAAGATGTCGGTGGCGCGGTTGAACAGCGCGCCGGCGAACATCGCGCCCTTGACCCGCTTGCGCGCCGGATCCTGTTCTGCTTCGTAGGTCCTGCGGGCGTCGTCGAGCCGTTTTCCGGGGATGTTGATACCGTGCTCGACATGGTTGAACAGGCGCCGGGTGAGGGCCTGGATCAACTGTTTCTTGGCGGTCAGGGAGTCGGCGGGAGGGTCGTAGACCTTGATCCAGTAACCGTCGTAATGGACCCGACGGACGCCGTCGATGACAGCCAGGGTGCCGTCGGGAGTGGGGGCGTTCATTGCCGTGCTTGGTTCGGTCGCGATGAGCAGGGAAGGAAGGATACGCCTGCGTCCCGTGCTTGTGTGAATCGGGCCGCCGTGGCGCGGCTCCTGCGCCTGCCCGGTGAGCGGGTTCAGGCGCTGCCGAGCGGCCCGGGGGGCGTGGCCTTGGGGCGCAGCTGCCGGCTGCGGCGTGCGTGCCGCCACTTGTTCGTCACCCTGATGCGCCAGAACAGCTGAGTGCCCCAGTAGCCGAGGGTTGCGCCGGTGACGGCCATGATCAGCATGCCGACCAGCAAGGGCTGGCCGATGCCGGTGACCCAGTGCCAAGCCTGGGCGAACGAGTCGATCATGCGGATCGGTGCTTCGAGCTCGTCAGGCGTCAGTTCGGCCGGCATGCGCGTGCCGATCACCCCGGCTCCGAGCCGGTAGGCGAAGTAATAAAGGGGGCCGTAGGTCAGGGGGTTGCTGATCAACGTGGACACGGCGGCGATCCACAGGTTGCCGCGCAGCAGCAGCGAAGCCATAGCCGCGGCGGGGATCTGTGCGATCGGGATCATCAGCCCGAAGAACACGCCCATGGCAACGCCGCGGGCGACCGCGCGACGATTGATGTGCCACAGCAACGGGTCGTGGATGCGCGGCCCGAGCCAGCGCAGCAGGCGGCTGCGCTTGATGGCGTCATGGGAGGGCAAGAAGCGTTCGAGCATGTTCCGTTCCGGGCCGAAGGAGGCATCTTACGCATTGCGCTGGAAAGCACAAGCGGCAGCTTCGGGGGCTCATCGCGGCGTGTCGGGCGAGAGCTTCCGGAAACCGCATCCGAGCCATGAGACCGATCGCGGGGGCAGGAATTCACCCCCTCCGCGGCCGCGGCGGGAGGTGCTGCGCTAGGCAAGCTCGGAAGGGATCACCGCGCGCAGTACGGTCTGGGTTTCGCCTTCACGGACGCGGTTGGTGAACCACCACAGGGCGCCTTTCTTGATCGTCCAGTCGGCTTCGGTGCCGGACAGCAGCAGCGCGGCGAGGCGGCCGAGCGCGGGCTGATGGCCGACGATCAGGGTGGCGCCGCTGGCATCGGGCCAGCCGCTGGCAGCGAGCAGGTCGGCGACGCTGCCGTCCGGGCCGAGCCCGGCGACGACGCGGAAGTCGTCGGTGAAGGCCGCTGCGGTCTGGCGCGTGCGCAGGCTGGGGCTGGCCAGCACCCGCAGCGCCTTGGGACGGTGCGCTTCGATCCAGTGCGCCATGCGCTGGGCCTGCTTGAGGCCGCGGGCGGTGAGTGCGCGGGTGTGGTCGGGGATGCCGTCGGCGGCTTCCGCATGGCGCCAGAGCAGCAGGTCCATGTATGTCTCCCTGGGGTCGAGGGCCGGCATCATCGGTGTTTCATGTTGCGGCCCGATGACGGCGGCGGCACGCCGGGGCTGTGCCGCCTCACCACGGCTTGCGCCCATGCACCAGGGGGCTGCAGTCGCGGATCACCCGGTGGCGCAGGCGGGCGTAGCGCGGGGCATGCCAGCCGAGCACGAACGCGGCGGCAGGGGCGATCGCGGCCTGGGCCGCAGTCCATTGCGCGAGCCGGGCGCGGGCGGCATCGACATCCTGCAGGAAGCCGAGCGTGGCCTGGGCGCGGGCGAGTCGTTCCTGGTAGCGCTTCATCGCCCTGGCCGGAAACAGCGGGGCGAAGAATTCGGCGCCGTAGCGCAACTGCTTGAAATCGATCCGCAGCGCGTGAAGGGCGGTGGGCTCGCGGGTGGCGGCGGCGTCGAGCTGTCGTCGTCCGCGTTTGCGCAGGCGCTCCAGGCGCAGGCGGGCGAAGGTGCGCAGGTCGGCAGCCTCGAGCAGGTTGTTGCTTGCCAGCCGCTCCAGGGCAAGGGTGAATTCGAGCAGCAGCCGGCCCTGGGCGGCGAGCTCGAGCGCGTGCGCGGTGAGGTGTCGTGCATCCGTCCGCGCGTTTTCGGCGGTCTTGATCAATAGCGCCATGGCGTCGGCGTCGGCCAGCCCTTCGGTGCGGACCGTTGCGAGCAGTTCGGAGCAGAACACGTCAAGGTCGCGGGCAGCGCCGAAGCGGTTGGCATTGTCGCGCAGGCGGGCATTCCAGGTGGCGACGAAGCCGACCGGCAGGGCGGGAGCAAAGATTTTGAGCAGGGCACGCAGGCGGCGCTGCGAGACCCGCAACTGATGGATGTACTCGGAGAGGGTCGCATCCGGGGAGGTGTGGGCGGATGCCGCGGTGGCGTTGGCCTGCCACTGGCGTACGCAGGCCAGCGCCAGGCTGCGGAAGGCACCGATCAGGCTGTCGCCGGCGGCGATCGTGGAAGGCTCGCTGCGGCAGGGTGCGGGCGGCGGTGCGTCGAGGAACAGCCGGTAGCCGCGCTCGGCCTTGGAAAGGTCTGCCGGCATCAGCGGCAGGCCCTGTGCCAGCGCGCAGGCGAGTTCGAGCAGATCGGCGGGCAGGCCCTGTTCGAGTTCGAGCTCCAGCTCGCAGATCGGCGCCCGGCGCTCGACCCCTTCGGGTGTGCTCAGGACGACTTCACCGGTGTCGATCATCAGCAGGATGGCGAGCCCTTCGCGGGGGGAATGGCGCCGGGTCTCGCGGCGAAAGCGGGTGGTGAACACCGGCACCAGGGCGTCGTGATGACGGTCGAGCAGGCGGCGTGCCGCGGGGTCGGTGACGGCGGAAAAGTCGAAGGCGCCGGTGTAGGCCTGCTCCCATTCCGGACGTTGCGACAAGCCGCCGCTGGAGAGTGCCGCGCATTTCACCGTCTGCAGTGCGCGCCGGCCCTGGCGGCGGATGCGCACGGCGACCTTGTGCGCCTTGAGCTGCAGGGTTGGCGTGTCGTAATAGGTGTTGTCGAGGGTGACGGCGTTGCCCAGACGGGTCGCTGCCGCCACCAGCGGGTGGCGGCGCAATGCCGGCAAGGCGCTGTGCGGCAGGGCAAGCTTGAGTTCGATTTCGCGGCTCATGGGGGGCAGGCGGTGACGGTGGTGGCCGCTGAATTCTAGTCGCAGTGCCGCCGGGCGTCATGGTCGCGGCCATGGCAGGGAGATGGCGCCGGGGGCTCAGGTTCCGAATACGGTGTCCCACAAGGCCAGCACTGGCTGCCGGGCGCGTCCGGCTTCGTCCGGATCGACCCGCGAGGGGCGGTCGTTGAGACGCTGGCGGTGCTGCAGGCGGCGCAGCTCGCGATAACTGTCGGCGCAGGCGGCGGCGAGTGCGGGGGGAATCAGCCCGAGCTCACCGGCGATGCGCAGCAGGGCGATGTTGCCGAGGTTGCCGGTGAGCGGGGGATGGGCGTGGGCGTGGCCGAGCACCAGATACTGGATCAGGAACTCGACGTCGATGAGGCCGCCGGGGTCGTGCTTGAGATCGAACAGGGCGCTCTTGCCGCCGTGGGCATCGCGCATCTTCTGGCGCATCGCCAGCACTTCGGTGCGCAGGGCGCCGAGCTCGCGCGGCAGGCGCAGGACTTCGTCGCGGATGCGCTCGAAGGCCTCGCCGATCGCGCGCTCGCCGGCGGAAAAGCGCGCCCGGGTGAGGGCCTGATGTTCCCACACCCAGGCCGACTCGAGCTGGTATTTGCGGAAGGCCTCGAGCGAGGTGGCGATCATTCCCGCTTCGCCGTTGGGGCGCAGGCGCAGGTCGGTCTCGAACAGCTGCCCGGCGGCGGTCTGGCTGGAGAGCCAGGTGTTGGTGCGCTGCGCCAGGCGGGTATAGACCTCGGGCGCTTCGGGCGCGTCGTCGTCGTAGAGGAAGACGATGTCCAGATCCGAGGCGTAGCCCAGCTCCTTGCCGCCGAGCTTGCCGTAGCTGATCACGGCGAAGCGTGGCGCGTCGCGGTGGCGGATCTTGATCTTGCGCCAGCACAGCGGCACGGTCAGGTCGAGCATCAGGTCGGCCAGCTCGGAGAGGTGGTCGGCGAGCTTCTCCACCGTCAGCAGGCCGGCGAGGTCCTGGGTCAGCAGGCGGAACACCTGGGCGTGGTGCTGCTCGCGCATCAGGTCCATCTGGCGTTCCATGTCGGGCTCGAGGGCGTCCAGTTCGGTGCCGAGGCTGCTGCGCAGGGCGGGCCAGTCGGGCGGGGCTTCGAGGTTGCGGGCGTCGAGCATCTCGTCGAGCAGGATCGGGTGACGGGCGAGGAACTGCGCCCCCCAGCGCGAGGCGCCCATCAGGTCGGCGACCCGGCGCAGGGCCTGCGGATATTGCTGGAGCAGGGCGAGGTAGGCGCCGCGGCGGCCGATCGCCTCCATCAGGTCGAGGCAGCGCGCCAGGGTGTCGTCTGGCCCCGGGGTGCCGGCGGCGGCCTCGATCAGGCGCGGCATCAGCGCATCGAAGCGGCTCTTGATGTTGTTCGGTAGCTGGCGGTAGCGTGGGCTGGCGTGGATTGCGGCGAGGCGCTCGGCGCCGGCCCGGGGGTGGCGGTAGCCCAGTTCGCCGAGCGCGGGGACGACGCTGTCGAGATCTTCGGCATGCGCCCAGGTGGCGTCCAGGCTGTGGTCCTCCTCCGAAGGGTCGCCGAAGACGCGGTCGAAATGATGGCTCACCCGCGTGCGATGGGCTTCGAGCGTGGCGAGCAGCGCGGGGTAGTCGGCAAAGCCCATCGCTTCGGCGATCAGCGCCTGGTCGCCGTCGCTGGCGGGCAGGTCGTGGGTCTGGGCGTCGTCGACATATTGCAGGCGGTGTTCCAGCCGGCGCAGGAATTCATAGGCGGTGGACAATTCGGCCACGGTTTCAGCGTCCAGGATGCCGCGTTCGGGCAGCAGGGCGAGCGCCTTCAGCGTCGGACGCACCTGCAAGGCGGTGTCGCGGCCGCCGCGGATGAGCTGGAAGACCTGGGCGAGGAACTCGATCTCACGGATGCCCCCCGGGCCGAGCTTGATGTTGTTGATGCGGTCGCGGCGCGTGACTTCGCGGCGGATTTGCGCGTGCAGACTGCGCATCGCATTGATCGCGCCGAAGTCGAGGTATTTGCGGAACACGAAGGGGCGGGCGATGTTCTGCAGTTCGGTCCAGCGCTCGCCACGCAGCACCCGCGCCTTGATCCAGGCGTAACGCTCCCACTCGCGGCCCTGGGTCATGAAGTAGTTCTCGAGCATGTCGAAGCTGCACACCAGCGGGCCAGAGTCGCCGTTCGGGCGCAGGCGCATGTCGACGCGGAAGACCTGGCCGTGCTCGGTGATATCGGCCAGGGCCTGGATCAGCTGCTTGCCCAGGCGCTCGAAGAATTCGAAGTTGCTGATGACCTTGGCGCCGCCGGTGTCGCCGTCTTCGGGGTAGACGAAGATCAGGTCGATGTCGGAGGAGACGTTGAGCTCGCGTCCGCCGAGCTTGCCCATGCCGATCACCAGCAGCTCCTGCTCCCAGCCGGTCGGCGACAGCGGCTGGCCGTAGCGCTGCACGAGGGCGGTGCGCAGCACCTGGTGGGCATGGCGCACAGCGACTTCGGCGAGCACGGTCATGGTTTCGGTCACTTCGTCCAGGGACGCTCCCCGGACGAGATCGCGCACGATCAGGTGGCACAGCACCCAGATCCGCAACTGCCGCAGCACCGGGCGCAATGCGGCTTCGGCGCCGCCGGGCGCGGTTTCGCGGGCGGCGATGAAGCGCTGCATCGGTTCGGCGGCGAGCGGGCGGTCGATGCTGGCGGCGAGCGCCGCGGCCAGCCAGGGCTGGCTGTCGAGCATGCGCGCGAGGTAGCGCGAGAAGCGGCGCGCGCAGGATACGGCCTGCAGGCCCTCGTCGGGCGCGCTGGAGGGGGAAGACATGGCCGGGCTCCGGTGCGGGCGTGGCGATCGTTGGTAGAATGCAGACCGAATCGACCATGATCCGGCCGCGCGTGGGCAGAAAGCATATTCTAGCCGTGCCCACCGCCCGTTGGCGTGGCGATGGAATGTTCCGGTGGGGGACTGGCGTGCCGCAGTGTGCACCTCGCGTCACCCGCCGGCCCGAGTCCCGGCCAGATCGGCCGGAAACCCGATCGCGAGCGAACTTCTGGCCCCGCCCCGCCCCGCCCCTTCAGGCCGTGAATCCGCACCGCGGGTGCCGTGGCGCGCGCGCGCGCGCCTGCTCGGCAAGTGGGGGCTGCGCGCAGCGGTGACGCTGTGGTTCGCATTCGCGGTGCTGGTGCTCGCCACCCGGCACCTGCTGCTGCCGGCGGTGGGCGAGTTTCGCGAACGGATCGCAGCGGCGGCGAGCGCGGGGCTCGGCCTGCCGGTGTCGATCGCAGCGATCGAGGGGGATTGGGTGGGGTGGCGTCCCCGGCTGCAACTCAGCGGATTGCGCATCGCCGACGCCGAAGGCCGTCCGGCATTGTCCTTGCCCAGGGTCGACGCCACGCTGGCGTGGTCGTCGCTGCTTCGCCTGCGGCCTTATTTCCATCGCCTCGAGATCGACGCACCGGAACTGGTCGCGCGACGCGCCGGGGACGGCGCCTTGTTCGTCGCCGGTCTGCCGCTGCAGGGGGGAGAGGGGCAGGGGGGGGGGCTGCAGTGGCTGCTGGCGCAGCGCCAGATCGTCATTCACGGCGCCCGGCTGCGGTGGTCGGACGAAATGCGGGCGGCGCCCGAACTCGAACTCGAGCAGGTCGAGTTCCGCCTCGACCAGCGTTCCGCACCCGCCCGTTTCGCACTGCGCGCACAGCCGCCGCAAGCGCTTGCATCGATGCTGGAGCTGCGCGGCGAGCTCGCGCACTTCGATCCCGAGGTGCTGCAGGCGTCGGCCGGGCGGCTGTATCTTGCACTGGATCGGGCCGACCTCGGCGGTTGGCGGCCCTGGGTCGATTACCCGCTGCCGGTGAGCGGACGCGGCAGCGTGCGGGCCTGGCTCGACTCCGACGGCAAGGGCGAAACTGCGCTGACCGCCGATTTCGCGCTCGACGATGTCCGTACCCGTCTTGCCGGGGATCTGCCCGAACTCGCGGTCGCCCGCCTCGACGGCCGCCTCGCCTTCGAGCGTGCGCCCCGTGGGGTCGTGCTGCGCGCGCGCCGGCTGGTGCTGCAGGCCGAGGCCGGGCTGGTGCTCGAACCCGGGGATGTCGAGCTGCGCCTGGAGCACAACCCCGACGGTGCTGCCGCGGGCGGAAGCCTGGTTGCCGGGGAGCTGGATTTCGCCGCGCTGGCCGGGCTGGCTGCGTATCTGCCGCTCGATACGGCGCTGCGCGAGCGGCTCGCCGGCTTCGCCCCGCAGGGCCGCCTGAACGACCTGCGCCTGAGCTGGCGGGGCACGACCGCTGCGCCGCAGGCCTGGACCCTGTCCACTGGCTTCGCCGGCATCGGCGTGCTCGCCCGCGACGGCCTGCCGGGGCTGGGGGGGCTGGCGGGAACGATCGAGGGGAATCAGAGTCGTGGCCGGTTCAGGATCGATGGCCAGGGCGCCCATGTGGAGTTGCCCGAAGTGTTCGAAAGCGGGCGTCTGGCGTTCGACCGTCTGCGCGCCGAAGGAGGCTGGCTCGAACGCGAGGGCCGGCTCGAGATCGCCCTCGACCGCGCCGAATTCGACAACGCCGATGCCGCCGGCAGTGCTTCCGGACGCTACTGGCCGCAGCCCGGGGGCGCGGGGGAAATCGACCTGCAGGCCCGCCTCGACCGTGCCGCCGGGACGGCGGTGTGGCGCTACCTGCCGCGCGTGGTCAACCGCGATACCCACGACTGGGTGCGCAACGCGATTCTCGCGGCTGCGGTGCCCGAGGCACGGTTGCGCCTGCGCGGCCGCCTGGAGGATTTTCCTTTCCGCGACGGCGAGGGCCAGTTCCTGGTGTCGGTCCGGGTGGCCGATGGGGTGCTCGACTATGCGCCGGGGTGGCCCCGGATCGACGGCATCCACGGCGAGCTGCGCTTCGAGGGGCCGGGGATGCACATCGACGCCGAGCGGGCCCGTATCCTGGGAGTGGATCTGTCCGGCGTGCGGGTCGACGTCCCCGAGCTCGATCAGCGCCCCAGCGAGATCATGACCATTACCGGGCGGGCGCAAGGCCCGACCGCGGAATTCCTCCGCTTCGTGTCGGCGAGTCCGGTGTCGGCGCGCATCGGCGGGTTCACCGACGGCATGCAGGCCGAAGGGCGCGGAGAGCTGGCGCTGAAGCTGGTGATGCCTTTGCGCGACCTGGGAGAAACCGGGGTCGAAGGCGAGTTCCGCTTCGCCGACAACCGGGTTTCGATCATCGCCGGGCTGCCGCCACTGGAGGGGGCGGGCGGGCGGCTGCGCTTTACCGCCGACTCGTTGTCGATGCCCGAAGCGCGCGCGCGACTGTTCGGCCATCCGCTGCGGGTGAGCGCGCGTACCGCCGCCGACGGCGGAGTGCGTTTCGAAGCCGAAGGCAAGGCGGCGGTTTCGGCTTTGCGCGCCGCCTATGCGCAGCCGGCGCTCGACAACCTCTCCGGCACCCTCGACTGGAAGATGCTGATCGGCATCGGCAAGAGCGGAACACGGGGGGAGTTCAGCTCCGACCTGGCGGGGCTGGTCTCCAGCCTGCCCGCACCGCTCAACAAGTCGGGAACGGAGCGTTGGCCGCTGCAGCTGATGTTCGAGTATCCCGCGGGGCAGGCGTCGACCACGATCACCCTGCAGCTCGGTACCCTCGCCCGGGCCGAACTGCAGCGCAGCTCAGCGGCCTGGACCTCGCTCGCCGGGGGGGTGGCGCTTGGCCGCGCGACGGCCGATGCCGTGCCCGCCTCGACCCGTGGGGTGCGCATCGCTGCGGTTCTCGACCGGCTCGACTTCGATGCCTGGCGGCGGGTGCTCGAAGACGGCGAGGACGCCGCCGACGAGGTGGGCGAGGAGGAGGCCGGGGGGGGCGCCGAAGCGGCTGGCGGCCTGCCCCTTGGCGGCATCACTTTGGCGGCCGACGAGGTCCTCGCCTTCGGCCACAGCCTGAAGGCGGTGGATCTGCGCGCGGTGGCCGATCCCGGCGGCTGGAAGGCCCGGCTCGACAGCGACCTCGCCGAAGGCGACTTCGACTGGCGCAGGGCGGGCGGTGGCGCCTTGTCCGCCCGCTTCCGGCATTTGTCCGTCGGTAGCGAAGGCGAGCCGGGCGAGCCCGATGGCGGTGAGGAAATCCATACTCCGCCGCGCCGGCTGCCGGCACTGGACGTGGTGGCCGAACGCTTCCGCCTGCGCGGGCTGGAACTGGGGCGGCTCGAAGTGTTCGCCCGCAATCGCGGGGGACTGTGGCAGCTCGAACGCTTCGCGCTCGACAACCCCGATGGCCGGCTGGCGGGCAAGGGGCAGTGGCAGGCGGCCGGGCGCCAGCGCACGCAGATGACGTTCCGCCTGGAAACCGCCGATGTCGGGCGCCTTTCGCGCCGCCTGGGCTATCCCGATGTGGTGCGCGGCGGGGCGGCGACGGTGGCCGGCGACATTGGCTGGGAGGGCGCGCCGACGCGCATCGACTATCCGTCGCTGGCCGGCCGGCTGACCCTGGAGACGGGCGCCGGCCAGTTCAACAAGCTCGAGCCCGGTGTCGGCCGCCTGCTCGGCATCCTCAGCCTGCAGTCGCTGCCGCGGCGCATCACGCTGGATTTTCGCGATGTGTTTTCGGAAGGATTCGCCTTCGATCGCATTTCCGGTAGCATCGACGTGGCTGCCGGGGTGTTGCGCACCGAGGAGCTTGAAATCCGCGGGCCTGCTGCGCGGATCAGGATGAGCGGCGCGACCGACCTGGTGGCGGAGACCCAGGATCTGCGGGTCTTCGTGCAGCCGACGCTGTCGGAGTCGGTCGCGATCGGCGCCGCGGCCGGGCTGCTCAACCCTGCGGTCGGGGTCGCGGCCTATCTGGCGCAGAAGGTGCTCAGCGACCCGATCGAAAAGCTCTTCGCCTTTGAATACGCCGTCAGCGGCACCTGGACCGACCCGCAGGTCGTCAAGCGCGGCAGCGTCGAACTGCCGCCGGCCCAATAGCGCGCCCGGCGCTGCCGGGGCCGCATCTGCGGGCTGGGCCGCCGGTTCTGCGCCTGCCTCTCTTCCGACCCCAAGCGACACGACAGATGAACTCCAGCCTCACCGCCCAAGCTTTCCACCGACCGCCCGGCCCGGTCCGCATCGCCGCGATCCAGACCGTCTCCGGCCCCGACGTCGATGCCAACCTCGAAGCGGTTGCCGCGCTGGTGGCCGAAGCCGCCGCCGCCGGGGCCGCGCTGGTCGCCCTGCCCGAATATTTTGCCCTGATCAGCGCCGACGAGTCCGCCAAGGTACGCCTCCGCGAAGCCGAAGGCGATGGTCCGCTGCAGGCCTTTCTCGCCGCCACCGCGCGTCGCCACGGCGTGTGGCTGGTCGGCGGCACGATTCCGCTGCGCGCCAGCACCGATGACAAAGTGCGCAACAGCACCCTGGTGTTCGACGACCAGGGGCGCCGTGTCGCGCGCTATGACAAGATCCACCTGTTCGGCTTTCGCCGCGGCGAGGAGCACTACGACGAAGCCGCGACCATCGAGCAGGGCGGCGAAGTGTGCTGTTTCGATTCGCCGGCCGGGCGCACCGGGCTGTCGGTGTGTTACGACCTGCGCTTTCCGGAGCTGTTCCGGGCGATGGGCGAAGTCGACCTGATCGTACTGCCGGCGGCGTTCACCTTCACCACCGGGCGGGCGCACTGGGAAGTGCTGCTGCGCGCGCGCGCGATCGAGAACCAGTGCTACGTGATCGCGCCGGCGCAGGGCGGCCGCCATCCGGGCGGGCGCGTCACCTGGGGGCACACGATGATCATCGACCCCTGGGGCGAGGTGCTCGCCTGCCGCGACGAAGGGCCCGGCGTGGTGCTCGCCGAGCTCGACCCGGCGCGCATCGCTGCGGTGCGCGAAAGCCTGCCGGCGCTGCGCCACCGTCGCCTGGGCTGAGCTTTGCTGGAGCGGCCGCGTCGGCCGATCGTTTTCACTCGGGGCCGGTCCAACCCGGCACCGTACCGAGGATTTTCAATGAGCAACAATACCTCCCTGCTGGATATCGCCGATCGTCATCTGCTGTCGCCCTATGGGCTCGGCGAGGCGGAACTGGAAAAAACCTTCCGCGCGCTGATGCGCCACGACATCGACTTCGCCGACCTGTACTTCCAGTACCAGCGCTCCGAAGCCTGGAGCCTGGAAGAAGGCATCGTCAAATCGGGCAGCTTCGACATCGAGCAGGGGGTCGGCGTGCGTGCGATCAGCGGCGAGAAGACCGCCTTCGCCTACTCGGACGACATCTCGCTGGATGCGCTGCTGGGGGCCGCGACGACGACGCGCGCGATTGCCGTCGCCGGCGAGCGGCGCCAGGTCGGCATCCGCCGGCATGGGCGCGAGAACCGCCTTTACCGCGCCGACGACCCCCTCGATTCGCTCGACGACACCGCCAAGGTGAAGCTGCTCGAACGCCTGGAAAGCCTCGCCCGCGCCGAGGATTCGCGCGTGACCCAGGTCATGGCGCATATCGCCGGTTCGTGGGAGGTGGTGATGGTGGCGCGCAGTGACGGCCACCTGGCGGCGGATGTGCGCCCGCTGGTGCGGGTGTCGCTGACCGTGATCATGGAAGAGAACGGCCGCCGCGAGCAGGGCAGTGGCGGCGGCGGCGGGCGCTACGATTACGGTTATTTCGACGACGAGCGGCTGCGTACCTACGCCCGCGCGGCAGTGCATCAGGCGCGGGTTAACCTGGGCGCCGATCCGGTGCCGGCCGGCAGCATGCCGGTGGTGCTCGGTCCGGGGTGGCCGGGGATCCTGCTCCACGAGGCGATCGGCCACGGCCTCGAAGGCGACTTCAACCGCAAGGGCAGTTCGGCGTTTTCCGGGCGCATCGGTCAGCAGGTGGCGGCGAAAGGAGTCACCGTGGTCGATGACGGCACCCTGCCCGATCGCCGCGGCTCGCTGTCGATCGACGACGAAGGCAATCCCACCGAGCGTACCGTGCTGATCGAGGACGGCATCCTCACCGGCTACCTCCAGGACATGATGAACGCCCGCCTGATGGGGATGGCGCCGACCGGCAACGGCCGGCGCGAGTCCTTCGCCCACCTGCCGCTGCCGCGCATGACCAACACCTACATGCTGAACGGCGACAAGGCGCCGGAAGAGATCATCCGCTCGGTGAAGAAGGGCTTGTATGCGGCCAATTTTGGCGGCGGCCAGGTCGATATCACGTCGGGCAAGTTCGTGTTCTCGACCGCCGAAGCCTACTTGATCGAGAACGGCAAGGTCACCCGCCCGGTGAAGGGGGCGACCCTGATCGGCAACGGCCCGGATGCGCTGACCAAGGTGAAGATGGTCGGCAACGACATGGCGCTCGACCCCGGGGTCGGCACCTGCGGCAAGGACGGCCAGAGCGTGCCGGTCGGGGTCGGCCAGCCGACGCTGCGCATCGACGGGCTGACGGTGGGCGGCACCGCCTGATCGATCGAAAGCGCGCCGGCCGCCCCCCGTCTGGCCGCGTCGCTCCGCGCGGACGAGGCTGTGGCGTGTGCGGCGTGTGCGCCGTGTTCAGCTGCGCACGGGCCTGGAGGCCTTGTCTTCGCCGCCGCGGGTATCGTGTTTGTCGCCGGCGCAGTTGCTCGGCAGGTTGATCTGCGCTGCGGAGAGCAGGCTCGCAGCCTGGACCGGCGTCCAGATGGAATAGGCCATGGCGGTGGTGGCGATGATGGCGGCAATGGTCTGGCGTTTGATCATGGTCGACTCCTGCGCGGGTGGGTCATGGTTCGATGTCGGGCCCGTCGCCGCGGAACAGATCGGGCGTCAGACCGTGTCGCTGCAGCAGACGGTAGAACTCGGTACGGTTGCGTTCGGCCAGCCGTGCAGCTTCGGACACATTACCGGCAGTCAGTTTCAATAGCTGTATCAGGTAGTTTCGCTCGAAGCGCTGCTTTGCCCCGGCGTAGCCGAGGGCGTCGACCGGCTTCACGCGCAAGGCGCGGTCGACGAGCGTGCGCGGAATCAGCGCGGTGGTGGTGAGCGCACACACCTGTTCGACGACATTCTGCAGTTGGCGCACGTTGCCCGGCCAGTTTGCGCTGGCGAGTGCCTCGAGCGCGTCGGGGGCGAAGCCCGAGAGGCGCTTGCCGTACTTTTGCGTGAGCTGGCGCAGGAAATGTTCGGCGAGCAGCGGGATGTCTTCGCGCCGCTCGGCCAGCGTGGGCAGTTCGAGATGGACGACGTTGATACGGTAGTAGAGGTCCTCGCGGAACTGGCCCGCTGCCAGGGCAGCATCGAGGTCGTGGTGGGTGGCCGACAGGATGCGCAGGTCGACTGCCGCCGCGCGGGTCGCTCCGACCGGGCGCACGGCGCGCTCCTGCAGCACGCGCAGCAGCTTGACCTGCAGCGCAGGGGGCATGTCGCCGATCTCGTCGAGGAACAAGGTGCCGCGATGCGCGGCCTGGATCAGGCCGGGGTGGGCGCTGGTGGCGCCGGTGAAGGCGCCGCGCACGTGACCGAAGAGCTCGGACTCGAGCAGCGGCTCGGGGATCGCGCCGCAGTTGATCGCGACGAAGGGGGCGGCGGCACGTGGGCTGGCAAGATGGATCGCGCGCGCCAGCAGTTCCTTGCCGGTACCACTGTCGCCGCGGATCAGCACGCTGGCGTCCGAGGCGGCGATCAACCGGGCCTCGTCGAGCAGGGTGTGCATGCGCATGCTGCGGCTGATGATGCCGGCGCGCCAGGCCGCATCGCCAGGGGACGGGGCTGCGGCGGTGGGTGCGGCGAACTGCAGTGCCTGGCCGATGTGGCGCAGCAGGGTCTGGCTGTCGAAGGGTTTGGTGAGATAGCCGGCGACGCCGCGCGAGGTTGCTTCGACCGCGTCGGGGATGCTGCCGTGGGCGGTGAGCAGGATCACCGGCAGGGCGGGGTGCTGGCGGCGGATGTCCTCGAACAGGGCAAGGCCGTCGCCATCGGGCAGGTGGACGTCGCTCAGCACGAGGTCGAACCGCCGGGTGCCGAGGCGCGCGCGCGCGTGCCGGGCGCTGGTCGCGGTGACGACGCGGTAGCCGCTGGCGCGCAGGTGCAGCGACAACCGGCGCAGTAGATCGGTGTCGTCGTCGATCAACAGCAGGCGGGCGCCAGCCGCTGCGGCCACGGTCATCGTGGTGCTCATCCGGTGCTGCCGGAGTGTGGGCCCGGCGCCGGTGCAGGCCCGCGCGCGGTTCCGGTCAGCGCATCCGGCGCGTGCTGCAGTCCGGTGCGCTGGGGGCGGGGTTCGGCACGCGACCGCGCCAGCCAGCTGTTGCTCAAGGGGGCGCAGATCAGTGGAAAGCTCAGGAGCAAGGTGCTGCGAAAGGAGGGGCGAAACATGAGGGCGCCGGAAAAAAAGAGGGGCATGTTCCGGTGCACGCTGCGCGACGCAGCGGCGACAAGCTTCGGAGTCTAGGTCAGCGCGCGCGCTTGTGCGGCGAGGAAAATGCAAATCGAAGTAAGCGCGCGGGCACGCGTCGCCTGCAGGCGACAAGAAAAAAGCCTTGTCGCGCGGGAGTTTGGACGTACGGCTTGAAGTGCTGTCGGGGGGCGGCGACAGAATCCTTCGCGCGACCGTCCTCCATCGGTCTCCCAGCTGCCGGAGTCGGCTGGCAGGTGATTGATCGGGTGTGCTTATTGATGTTCGGGCATGGCACTTGCTGGTGGGCCAGCTGGACTGCAGCGCAGGGTCTGCACCACCTTCAAGGAGATAGCATGTTCAACAAGCCCAATCTGTTCCATAAGGCCGAGAAAAGCCCCGCCACCCGCAGCAGCCCGGGTCCGTTTGGAAGCACCGCCTCGACCAGCGGCACGGTGACGTCCGTCACGCATCCGGCGCCGGTGACTACGGGCGAGGCCGCGGCGAAGGCGAGCGGGTCGGTTACGGAAAGCACTCCGCTCGGCGGAACGAGTCCTGCGGGCGGGAGCCGGCTGATCGTCGGCCCGGAAGTCAAGCTCAAGGGCGCGGAAATCCATGACTGCGACACCCTGGTGGTGGAAGGGCGGGTCGAGGCGACGATGGACAGCCGCGTGCTCCGCATCGCCGAGAAGGGCGCCTACAAGGGGTCGGTGGGCATCGATATCGCCGAGATCCACGGCCATTTCGAGGGCGAACTGACCGCGCGCCAGCAGTTGCTGATCCACTCGACCGGGCGCGTCAGCGGCAAGATCCGCTACGGCAAGATCCTGATCGAGGAGGGGGGGGATATCTCCGGCGATGTGCAGTCGCTGAGTTCGGCGGGCAAGGAAGGACTGCGTGCGGTCGACGCCAAGGGGCCCGAGTCGCGTCCGCTCGCCGCGGTCGCCGGCTGAGGCCGTCGCCCCGGCGGCGCAGCTGAGCTGCGCCGGAGCAAGGATACGCTGGCTCGGCGGCAACGGCTGGGTCGCACCCCCGCCGGCCTGCAAGATGCGGGGGCCGTATTCAGTGCGTCGCCGCCGCTGTGTCCCGGGCCGGGGTGGCGGCGGCGAACTTCTGGGCTTCCCAGCGCCAGTGTTTTTCCCAGGCTGCACGCACCAGATCGGGGTATTGCGCCTTGCCCAGGCTGCCGTTGTAGCGGCCGAGGGCGCGGAAGACGTCGCCCTTTTCGATGTCGAGGTAGTGACGCAGGATGGTGCAGCCGTAGCGCAGGTTGGTGCGCAGGTGGAAGAGGTTGTCGTCTTCGCGGCCGATGAGCTTCACCCAGAACGGCATGATCTGCATGTAGCCGCGGGCGCCGGCCGACGAGATGGCGTACTTGCGAAAGCCGCTCTCGACCTGGATCAGGCCGAGCACCAGCTGCGGGTCGAGGCCGGCGCGGGTGGCTTCGTAGTGGATCGAAGTCAGCAGTTCGGTGCGGTAGGCTTCGTCCGGGATGCGCTTTTGCAGCCTGCGCGACATCTCGGCGAGCCATTGCGCGCGTTCTCCGGCATCCGGAATCGGCAGCGCCGGTGCGGCGGCGTCGCTGACCGCGGCGTGCAGGGCCGCGCGCACGCTCGCCGCCATCGGTTCGTACTGCTGTGTGCCCGCCATCGTGCCGCCACTGGCGGCCGTCAGGCAGAGTGCAGCAGCGATCCGGCCCAGGCGGGTATGCAGGCCGGGCATCGCGGGTTCAGCTCCGGCGCAGGCGGTCGAGGACGTGACCGAGAACGTCACCCACGGGTAGCCTGGCGGCTTCGGGGTCGCGCCGCCCCTGGTATTCGACCATCCCCTCCTTCAGGCCGCGATCGCCGATGGTGACGCGGTGCGGCACCCCGATCAGTTCCCAGTCGGCGAACATCACCCCCGGACGCTCGTCGCGGTCGTCGAGGATGACATCGGCGCCAGTGGCGGTGAGCGCGTCGTAGAGCTTCTGTGCCTCGTCGCGCACCGCCTGCGACTTGCTCCAGCCGACCGGGCAGATCACCACTTCGAAAGGCGCGATCGCGCCCGGCCAGATGATGCCGCGGGTGTCGTGGTTCTGTTCGATCGCGGCGCCCAGGATGCGGGTCACGCCGATGCCGTAGCAGCCCATCTCGAAGTGCTTGGGCTTGCCGTCCTCGTCGAGGAAGGTGGCGTTCATCGCTTTCGAGTACTTGGTGCCCAGATAGAACACGTGGCCGACCTCGATGCCGCGCTGGATGGCGAGCACGCCGCGGCCGTCCGGGCTGGGGTCGCCCTCGACGACGTCGCGGAGGTCGGCCACCAGGTCGGGCTCGGGCAGGTCACGGCCCCAGTTCGCGCCGGTGTAGTGGAAGTCCTCGGCGTTGGCGCCGCAGATGAAGTCGGCCATGTGGGCGACCGTGCGGTCGGCGATGACCCTGACCGGCTTGCTCACCCCGATCGGGCCGAGGTAGCCCGGCTTGCAGCCGAAGTGGTCGACGATCTCGGTTTCGGTGGCGAAGCGGAAGCCGGCCTTCAGACCTTCCAGCTTGCCTGCCTTGACTTCGTTCAGCGCATGGTCGCCGCGCACCAGCAGCAGCCACACGGTGACGCCGGCCAGGTTGCCTTTCTCATCGACGTCGTCGGTGGCGAGCACCAGCGACTTGACCGTGGTGGCGAGCGGTACGCCGAGCAGTTGGGCGACGTCCGCGCAACTGGCCTTGCCCGGGGTCGGGGTCTTTTCCAGGGGCTTCGTGGCCTCGGCGCGGCGGGCGAGTAGCGGCAGGGCTTCGGCGAGCTCGATGTTGGCGGCGTAGTCGGAGCCGGGGCAGTAGACGATGGCGTCTTCGCCGGTGTCGGCGATGACCTGGAATTCGTGCGAGCGGTCGCCGCCGATGGCACCGGTGTCGGCCGCCACCGCGCGGTATTCGAGGCCGAGGCGGTCGAAGATGCGCTTGTACGTGGCGAACATGATGTCGTAGCTGCGCCCCGCGGCTTCCGCGCTGCGGTCGAAGGAGTAGGCGTCCTTCATGGTGAATTCGCGCCCGCGCATGACGCCGAAGCGCGGCCGGCGTTCGTCGCGGAACTTGATCTGGATCTGGTAGAAGTTCTTCGGCAGCTGGCGGTAGCTCTTCAGTTCCTGGCGGGCGATGTCGGTGACGACTTCCTCGGAGGTAGGCTGCAGGGCGAAGTCGCGTTCGTGGCGATCCTTCAGGCGCAGCATTTCCGCCCCCATCTTGTCCCAGCGCCCGGTCTCCTGCCACAACTCGGCCGGCTGCACCAGCGGCATGATCAGCTCCATCGCGCCGGCGCGGTCCATCTCTTCGCGGATGATCGTTTCGACCTTGCGGATCGCACGCAGGCCCAGCGGCATGTAACTGTAGATGCCGGCGGCGGCCTTGCGGATCATGCCGGCGCGCAGCATCAGCTTCTGGCTGACGACTTCGGCGTCGGAGGGGGCTTCCTTGAGGGTGGACAGGTGGAACTGGCTGGCGCGCATGAGAGTCTTCGGCGTAAAGGCGTTAAAGGCGTGATCGAGCGCGGGATTCTAGCGCATGGTGCGGCCGTTCGCCGCGCGCGGTCTGCCGCATCGAGGCGGCGCACGCTGCTGGTGCGCTTTCAAAGCGTGCCCAAGTGTGGAAAAATCGGCACCAATCAACCGAATTTGAAGGTTCATCATGCTTGATCGTGAAGGCTTTCGCCCGAACGTCGGCATCATTCTGGTGAATGCGCGCAACGAGGTGTTCTGGGGCAAGCGCATCCGCGAACATTCCTGGCAATTCCCCCAGGGCGGCATCAAGCACGGCGAGTCTCCCGAGCAGGCCATGTACCGGGAGCTCCACGAGGAGGTCGGACTGCGTCCGGAGCATGTAAAGATCCTCGGGCGCACCCGCGGCTGGCTGCGCTATGAGGTGCCCCGGCACTGGATCCGGCGTGAGTGGCGCAACACGTACCGTGGACAGAAACAGATCTGGTTTCTGCTGCGGCTGGTGGGGCGCGACTCGGACGTGTCGCTGCGTGCCAGTTCGCATCCAGAATTCGATGCCTGGCGATGGAGCAATTATTGGGTGCCGCTCGAAGCGGTGATCGAATTCAAGCGCCAGGTCTACCAGCTGGCGCTGATCGAGCTCGCCCGCATCCTCTTTCGCACGCGCGCGTTTGAAATGCCGGAAAGCTACCGCCTGCCCGAACCGGTCGAGCCGGTGCGCGTCATGCTGGGTGCGTCGGCGCGCGGGGCATAGCGCTGCGCGATCGCAGGGATAGCCGGTTTCAATTTGGGATTCACCTCCTGATTGTCTAGGTTTGGAATGCAGCTGTTGAAAGATGGCGCATTCGATCGTGGACGAGAAGGAGATGAGCATGGAACTGAAAGGATCCCGGACCGAAGAGAACCTGAAGGCCGCCTTCGCGGGCGAGTCCCAGGCCAACAGGCGTTATCTCTATTTCGCCGCCAAGGCCGACGTCGAGGGTCAGAACGACGTCGCCGCGGTGTTCCGCTCCACGGCTGAAGGCGAGACGGGCCATGCCCATGGCCACCTCGAGTATCTCGAGGCCTGTGGCGACCCTGCGACCGGGTTGCCGTTCGGGGCGACCCGGCAGAACCTCGGCACCGCCATCGCCGGCGAGACCCACGAGTACACCGACATGTACCCCGGAATGGCCAAGGCCGCGCGCGATGAAGGCTTCGACGAAATCGCCGACTGGTTCGAAACACTCGCCAAGGCCGAGCGCTCGCACGCCAACCGCTTCCAGAAGGCACTGGACGCCCTGGTGGATTGAGTTCGCTGCCCCGGATGGACCGATCGTTCGTCCGGCTTGCGGCGCGCCCGCCCACCGTTGGATCGAGGCAAGGGAGGTGTTGTCATGAGCAAGCGCGAGGGAAGTCTCGAGGCGCCCAGGCGGCATCCGATCGCCTGGCGCGAGGACAGCTACTACGACGAAGGCAAGGTGCTCGAGGAAATGGAACGGGTGTTCGGCATCTGTCACGGATGCCGGCGCTGTGTGAACCTGTGCAACGCCTTTCCGACCCTGTTCGATCTGGTCGATGCGAGCAGCACCATGGAAATCGACGGGGTGGCGAAGAAGGACTACTCGAAAGTGGTCGACCAGTGCTACCTGTGCGACATCTGCTTCATGACGAAATGTCCCTACGTGCCGCCGCACGAGTGGGATATCGATTTTCCGCACCTGATGCTGCGGGCGAAAGCGGTAAAGTTCCGCAAGGGCGAAGTCCGGTTCCGCGACAAGCTGCTCACCAGTACCGATGCCCTTGGCAAGCTGGCGGCGATTCCGGTGGTGGCGCAGACGGTTAATGCGGCCAACCGCAACGGCGTCGCGCGCGGCGTGCTGCAGTCGGTGCTGGGCGTGGACAGGCGGCGCGAACTGCCGCCTTATGCACCGGTGAGATTCCGCGCCAAGGCACGGCTCGGTGCCACCTGGCCGGTGCGCGACGGCGAGCGCACTCCGGGCAAGGTGGCGATCTTCTCGACCTGCTACATCAACTACAACGAGCCCGGCATCGGCCATGACCTGGTGGCGGTGCTGACGCACAACGAGATCCCGTCGGTGCTGGTGCCGCAGGAAGCGTGCTGCGGCATGCCCAAGCTCGAACTGGGCGATCTCGAGGGGGTCGATCGGCTGAAGCGGCGCAACATCCCGGCGTTGGCCAAGCTCGCCCGCGGGGGATACGCGATCCTCGCGCCGGTGCCCTCCTGTGCGTTGATGTTCAAGCAGGAGCTGCCCTTGCTTTACCCCGACGACAAGGACGTCGCGGCGGTCGCCGAGGCGATGTTCGACCCCTTCGAGTACTTCATCCTGCGCCACCGCGATGGGTTGCTGAAGACCGATTTCACGCGCCAACTGGGGAAGGTCGCCTACCACATTCCCTGCCATGGCCGGGTGCAGAACGTGGGCCAGAAGACGCGCGAGACCCTGCAGCTGATTCCGGGGACCGAGGTCGCGACGATCGAGCGCTGTGCGGGCCATGACGGCACCTGGGGGGTCAAGACGGAATACTTCGAGCAGTCGATGAAGATCGGCAGGCCGGTCTTTCGCCAGATGGCGCAGGCAGAACCCGATTTCATCAGCTCCGACTGTCCGATTGCCGGGCGCCATATCCAGCAGGGGATTCGCGACAGCGGAACGAAGCTTGGCGCGACGAAGGCCCATCCGCTGACCCTGTTGCGGATGGCCTACGGCCTGGAGGAGGGGGCGCGATGATGATCGAGCGCGACAGCCTGCTGAGTCTGGAGGCGTACGCCCGCCAGCGTGCCGAGTTTCGTGCCAGGGTGATGGCGCACAAGAAAAATCGTGCGCTCGCGGTCGGTTCGCATGTCACGCTGCTGTTCGAGGACGAACTGACGATCCGTTACCAAGTCCAGGAGATGCTGCGCATCGAGCGCATTTTCGAGGAGGCAGGTATCGCGGATGAGCTCGCCGCTTACAACCCGCTCGTGCCCGATGGCCAGAACTGGAAGGCGACGATGATGATCGAGTTTCCCGAGGAAACCGAACGCAAGCGCTGGCTGGCCCGTCTGATCGGCATCGAGGACCGTGTCTGGGTGCAGGTGGCGGGGTTCGATCCGGTGTTTGCCATTGCGGACGAGGATCTCGGACGCGAAAATGACGAGAAGACGTCTTCGGTGCATTTCCTGCGCTTCGAGCTCGGCCCGCACCGGGTCTGGGCGCTGAAGAGCGGTGCGGTGCTGGCTGTCGGCATCGACCATCCGGCCTATTCGGCAGTGGTCGATCCGGTGCCGGAGGCGGTTCGGCTTTCGCTCTGTGGAGAATTGCACGCTTGAAATCGATCGAATCCTGTATGACCCGCGGCGGGCTGCTGATTCTGGCCCTGGCTTGCGGGCCTGCATTTGCAGGCTTGCTGGTAGATGCCGATTCCGACTGGAAGGAAGGCGAAGTGGTGATGCCGCCGGCGGTCGAGGAGGCCCGGCTGCGTGCCTTCGATGTCGGCGCGTCTTCGCCCAACCGCTTTTTTGTCGACGAGGGCAGCGTCAGTGTTGGCGAGGATGGCGTGGTGCGCTACGCCTTGGTTGTACGCACCGCGGGCGGTGCTGAAAACGTTACCTTCGAGGGGATCCGCTGTGCGACCGGCGAGCGGCGCATCTACGCAAGCGGGCGTCCTGAGGGCAACTGGGTGGCGATGAAAAAGAGCGAATGGCAAGCCATCGGGGGCAATGCCTACAACCGGCCGCGAGCGGCGCTCGCCTGGGATTACCTGTGCGACGGCCCCGCCCCACCACGCAATCGCGACCACGCATTGCAGCTGCTGAAGCAGCGTCGTGACCACTATTCGTCAGGGGGGCGCTGATGATCGATCGGGCCATCACCGAATTCGACCGGGCGCTGCGAACCGTCTTTGCGTCGGCGTGCAGCGTTCGCCCGGTGCCAGGAGAGGACCTCCGCGACGCAGAGCTCGGCGACGCCGGGCGCCGCCATGCCGCAGCCCTGATGCGGGTCAATCATGTCGGTGAGATCTGCGCCCAGGCCCTCTACCAGGGGCAGGCGATGATGTCCCGCGACCCTGTCATCCGTGACGCGCTGCGCCAGGCTTCACAGGAAGAAACCGAGCACCTGGCGTGGACCGAGCGTCGGATCGCCGATCTGGGTGGGCGCAAGAGCCTGCTCAATCCCCTGTGGTACGGCGGCGCACTGTGCCTGGGAGTGCTTGCCGGGCGCTTCGGCGAGCGCCTGAACCTGGGTTTTCTGGCCGAAACCGAGCGTCAGGTCGAGCAACACCTGAAGGGGCACCTGGATACCTTGCCTGCCGGCGATCTGCGTTCGCGCGCGATCGTCGAGCAGATGAAGGCAGACGAGGCCGAGCACGCCGACACGGCAGTCAGGCTTGGGGCGCACGAGCTTCCAGCGCCTGCGAAGGCCGCTATGCGGCTGGGGGCGAAGCTGATGACAACGCTGGCCTACCGCATCTGATCCGGCCCCGTCTCTCATCGGCGGGCGGTGAGGGAGGGAGGCGTGTCCGCAGCGCTTCAATCGGCCTCGACGATCTCGAAGTCGTGCGTGATTTCCGCAGTCTCGGCCAGCATGATCGAGGCCGAGCAGTATTTTTCGGCCGAGAGGTGGATGGCGCGCTCGACCGCCTCGGGTTTGAGCTTGCGGCCGGTGATCGTGTAGATGAAGCGGATGCGGGTGAACACCTTGGGGTCGCTTTCCGTGCGCTCAGCTTCCAGGCGCACGTTGCAGCCGCGCACGTCCTGGCGGCCACGCTTGAGGATCAGGACGACGTCGAATGCAGTGCAGCCGCCCGCTCCGGCAAGCATCAATTCCATTGGACGCGGCGCCAGGTTACGCCCCCCCGCTTCGGGTGCGCCATCCATGGCAACGAGGTGACCGGTCCCGGTTTCGGCGATGAAGCTCATGCCGTCGAGCCATTTGATGGTGCATTCCATTGGTTGTGAACTCCTGCAGGGCGAAACGACCCTTGTCTGCGGTTTCCGGTGGGGTGTCGAGCCGAATATTACCGCAGTGCCGCAAGCTTGCGCTTGCGGCCGTCTGGCGGGCTGCAGGCCGCAAGGCGAACGGATCGAGGGTGGGCCTCGAGGCTCAGGCGCTGCTACAATACGGGTGCGTATGCGTGCAGTGCACAAAATGTACCGTAAATGACTTTCCGGAAGTGACCCAAGAGCCCCCCGCAGCCATCTGCCGGTATTGTAAGTTGATGCAAAACAAGCCTTTGGGTGTAAATAAGCGGCGCTTATGGAAAAATCAAAACATTTATCGTGCGTTGCACAAAAAGTCCTTGCCATCCTTTTTCGGGTTCCGCATAATTCATCCCAGTCGGATCGCTGACGCGGAAACAAAAACGCGCCGATCCAAGCAGTGTCTCCTCCACCCTCCTCCTTTGGTGTGGATTTAACGCAGTCCTCGCGGACTGCGTTTTTTTTCGCCTGACATGACGTCAAGCGCACAGAGTAATTGACATCGGGCCGGCGCTCGCATTAGCATTGCGAGCTTTCCGTTTGACGGCCGGTTCGCAGGCCTGACAAGATCGAGGATCCACATGAAGACGTTTTCTGCCAAGCCGCACGAGGTCAAGCGCGACTGGTTCGTTGTCGACGGCACGGACAAGGTGCTTGGCCGTCTTGCCGCCGAAGTGGCTCGCCGTCTGCGCGGCAAGCACAAGGCCATTTACACCCCTCACGTTGATACCGGCGATTTCATCGTCGTCGTCAATGTCGACAAGCTGCGCGTGACCGGCAACAAGGCCCAGGACAAGAAGTACTACCGCCACTCCGGTTACCCGGGGGGCATTTACGAAACCAACTTCACCAAGCTCCAGCAGCGCTTCCCCGAGCGCGTGCTCGAGAAGGCGGTGAAGGGCATGCTGCCGAAGGGCCCGCTGGGCTACGCCATGCTGAAGAAGCTGAAGTGCTATGCGGGGCCGTCCCATCCGCACACCGCTCAGCAGCCGCAAGTCCTCGAGATCTGAAGGAGCCGATAAATGGCTGTGACTTACAACTACGGTACCGGTCGCCGCAAGACCGCGGTTGCCCGTGTATTCATCAAGCCGGGCTCCGGCAACATCGTCGTCAATGGCAAGACGGTCGACGAGTTCTTCTCGCGTGAAACCGGCCGCATGATCGTGCGTCAGCCGCTGGTGCTCACCGGCAATCAGGATAAGTTCGACATCATGGTGAACGTCACCGGTGGTGGCGAATCCGGTCAGGCCGGTGCGGTTCGCCACGGCATCACCCGTGCCCTGATCGATTTCAGTGCCGAGCTGAAATCCGAGCTGCGCACGGCGGGTTTCGTGACCCGCGATGCCCGCGAAGTCGAACGGAAGAAAGTCGGCCTGCGCAAGGCACGTCGTCGCAAGCAGTTCTCCAAGCGCTGATCAGCGCAGGGAAGAACCTCGCAAAAGCCGCCTCTTCAGGCGGCTTTTGCGCTTTCCGGGCGCCGGCGAACGGTGTCTCGCTCGATCGGTTTCAGACCTTGCCGCGATGGGCGCTGCGTTCTGCCGCGGGAGTGCGATAATTTCCGTTCGGGATCTTTGCAGTGAGGAAAGAGCATGATCAAAGTTGGAGTGGTTGGCGGGACCGGGTATACCGGCGTCGAATTGTTGCGCCTGCTGTGCCGCCATCCGGGAGTGGATCTCGTTGCGATCACTTCTCGCGGCGAAGCGGGTATGGCGGTGTCGGACATCTTTCCCAGTCTGCGCCACCGGGTGGCCTTGAAGTTCGTCGCTCCTCAGGACGCCGCGTTGGAAAAATGCGATGCCGTGTTCTTTGCAACCCCGAATGGGATTGCGATGAAACAGGCGGCGGAGCTGGTTGCAGCGGGTGTGCGTGTAATCGATCTGGCGGCGGACTTCCGCATCCGCGACATCGCCGAATGGGAAAAGTGGTACGGAATGGAGCATGCCGCTCCGGCGCTGGCCGCTGAAGCGGTCTATGGCTTGCCTGAGCTCAATCGTGACCAGATCCGTTCCGCGCGTGTGCTGGCCAATCCCGGCTGCTATCCAACGGCCGTCCAGCTTGGTTTCCTGCCCTTGATCGAAGCCGGGCTGATCGATGGCGGACATCTGATCGCGGATGTCAAGTCGGGCGTTTCCGGTGCCGGGCGGAAGGCCGAGGTCCATACTCTGCTGCCCGAGGCGGCCGACAGCTTCAAGGCTTATGGCGTAGCGGGACACCGCCATCTGCCCGAGATCCGGCAAGGGCTGTCACGCGTTGCAGGCAAGCCGGTCGAGCTTACTTTCGTACCGCATCTTACGCCGATGATCCGTGGCATCCACGCCACCCTGTACGGGCGGTTGCAGCCCGGCGTGAGTGAGGTCGATCTGCAGGCGCTGTATGAAGCGCGCTATGCGGGCGAGGCTTTTGTCGATGTGATGCCGGCCGGTAGCCATCCCGAAACCCGCTCGGTGCGTGCATCGAATTTGTGCCGCATCGCTGTTCACCGCCCGCAGGGGGGCGATACCGTGGTCGTGCTGTCGGTCATCGACAATCTGGTCAAGGGGGCGGCGGGGCAGGCGGTGCAGAATCTCAACATCATGTTCGGGGTTGACGAGGAAGCTGGACTGGATATCGTGCCGGTCAGCCCCTGAAGGGAACTCGCGGCATCGGCAACGATCTGATTTTGACGGCGGGGCGGCGAAGGGCGCATCATTCGCACCATCGCCCCAACAGAGGAGAAAACATGAGCGCAGAAGTTGAAACCCCCGACATCCTGGTCTTCACCGATAGTGCGGCGAACAAGGTTCGCGAGCTGATCGAGGAAGAAGGCAATCCCGATCTCAAGCTGCGTGTCTTCGTGTCGGGTGGCGGTTGCTCGGGCTTCCAGTACGGATTCACCTTCGATGAGGAGGTCAACGAGGACGATACGACTTACGAGAAGAATGGCGTGATGCTGCTGATCGACTCGATGAGTTACCAGTATCTTCTCGGTGCTGAAATCGACTACACGGAAGGTCTGGAAGGTTCTCAGTTCGTGATCCGCAATCCGAATGCAACCAGCACCTGCGGTTGCGGTTCGTCCTTTTCGGTCTGAGTCCTTGCCGCCGGCGCCGGTCTGTCCGGCACCGGAGCTTCAGCAGCAGTAAAGACAACGGGCGCCGCGGCGCCCGTTGTCTTTACTGCATCCGCCGCGCACGTGCAGTTTGTGCCGGTGCGCCACATGCGGAGGAGGCTCAGTTTGCGCTGGCAAGCTCGTAATTGAGGAGGGCGAAGCGCTCGCGCAGGGGCGCGGTTTCCTGGCGGAATGCGGCGAGTTCGCGAGGACTCAAGGCATCGGCCATGGGCAGGGCCACGGTCATCGGGTCCTTTGCGACGTTGTTGATGCGCACTTCGTAGTGCAGGTGCGGCCCTGTGGCCCAGCCGGTGGAGCCCACGTAGCCGATGAGCTCTCCCTGGCTGATGGCCTGCCCCTTGCGCAAGCCGCCAGCGAAACCGTTCAGATGAGCGTAAGCGGTGGCGATGTTGTTGCGGTGCTTGAGGATGACGATCTTGCCATAGCCGTTCTGCGTTCCGGCGAAATCAACCGTACCGTCGGAAGTGGCCTTTACCGGCGTCCCGCGTGGTGCGGCAAAGTCGGTGCCGTTGTGCTTGCGCCAGCTTCGATGGATGGGGTGCAGGCGCCGCCCGAAGCTCGAGCTGACCCGGGAAAACTCCAGCGGGGAACGCAGGAAGCCCTGGCGCAGGCTGCGGCCATCATCCGTGTAGTATTGGTCCTTGCCGCTGGGGCCGCGGTAGAGCACGACCGCATGGCGCGTTCCGTTGTTGATGAACTCGGCGGCGAGAATGCGGCCAGCGCGAACCGGATTGCCGTCTGCGTGGATCGACTCGTAGATCACGTTGAAGCGATCTTCACTGCGCAGATCGGTATGGAAATCGATCGTGGTACCGAACAGTTCGACCAACTGATTGGCGACGCTGTCGGGCACGCCGGCCGCGTCGGTGGCGCCGAACAAGGAGTTGGAGATCGTGCCGGAGCGCATTTCGATCATCGTCAGCTGCGCACTGTCGTCCGCCTCGTGCAGCGCCAGGCCCTTGTCCCCACGTTCGACGACAAGCTGCCGGCCGGTGTTGCCGAGCGGCAGGCTGAATGATGCGATGCGCCCGTCGGCATGGACGACAGCGGTCACCGAGCGTCCGGCGCGCAGCTGGCGCAGGGCCTGGCGGCCCTGCTCCGAACTCGACAGCATGTCGAGCGCTTCGGCATCGTGGATGCCGACACGGCGCGAAATCGACTGCAGGGTGTCGCCCGGCTGAATTCGATCGCTATGCACGAACGGCAGGTCATGCGCGGGTTCGGGAACGAGCGCTGGTACCGGCAAGGTTTCGACGACGCGCGCAAACGGGATGTCCGCAGTGCTCATGCCGGGCGCGACCGCAGTGGCGGCGACGACTCCGAGCAAGGACGCGCCGGCCACCCCGCCGAAGAACCAGTTGCGTGGGCGGGTGAGGAGTCGGGCCGGTAGATCGGCTAGAATTCGGGTCTTTCTGGCCTTCATGGACACGGTAGGCTTGAATAGGCAAAAAATTTCCGCGAGTGTAGCAAAGTAATCGACTTGTTCGGGAAGGTATTTTTGGAGAAATTCAATGAGTGATGTTCAGGCTGCGATCGAGCTGATCAAGCGCGGCACCGATGCCCTGCTGATCGAGGCCGAACTGGTCGAAAAACTGAAACGCGGCCGTCCGCTGCGGGTGAAGGCCGGCTTCGATCCGACCGCGCCCGACCTCCACCTGGGACACACCGTGCTGATCAACAAGCTGCGCCACTTCCAGGAGCTCGGCCATCAGGTGCTGTTCCTGATCGGCGACTTCACCGGCATGATCGGCGACCCGAGCGGCAAGAACAGCACGCGCCCGCCGTTGTCGCGCGAGCAGATCCTGGACAACGCGAAGACCTACCAGGAGCAGGTGTTCAAGATCCTCGACCCGGAAAAGACCGAGATCTGCTTCAACTCGACGTGGATGGAAGGGCTGGGGGCGGCGGGAATGATCCGGCTGGCCGCGCAGCAGACCGTGGCGCGGATGCTCGAGCGCGACGATTTCGCCAAGCGCTACGGCAACAACCAGCCGATCGCGATCCACGAGTTCCTCTACCCGTTGTGCCAGGGCTATGACTCGGTGGCGATGCGGGCCGATGTCGAGCTGGGCGGAACGGACCAGCGCTTCAACCTGCTGATGGGGCGCGAATTGCAGAAGCACTACGGGCAGGAGCCGCAGTGCGTGGTGATGGTGCCGCTGCTCGAAGGGCTGGACGGGATCAACAAGATGTCGAAATCGCTGGGCAACTACATCGGCATCGCCGAGCCGGCGAAAGAGATCTTCGGCAAGACGATGTCGGTGTCCGATACCCTGATGTGGCGTTACTACGAGCTGCTGTCGTTCCGCTCCAGCGCGGAAATCGCCGCGCTGCGCCGCGAGGTCGAAGGCGGGCGCAATCCGCGCGATGTCAAAGTCATGCTGGCGCAGGAATTCGTCACACGCTTTCATGGCGCGGCCGCCGCCGAGGAAGCGCTGGCGGATTTCGAGGCGCGCTTCCAGCGCAATGCGATTCCCGACGATCTGCCCGAAGTCCGGGTCGATGTCGGGGAGGCCGGGCTGCCGCTGTTCCAGGTGCTCAAGCAGGCCGGGCTGACCGGCACCACTTCCGAGGCGATGCGCATGGTCGAGCAGGGCGGGGTACGCCTGAACGGCGAGCGCGTCGAGGACAAGGGCTTGCTGCTGTCGGCCGGCGCGACCGTGGTGCTGCAGGTGGGCAAGCGCAAGTTCGCTGCGGTGGTGCTGTCTTGAGCCTTGCCTCGAGTGAGGGCGGTGGTGGTGGTGTGTCCCGGAGGCCGTGTTGAGCGGGTCGGCGGCGATGCGCCCGATCGGGGTGTTCGACTCCGGGGTCGGCGGGCTCACTGTGGTACGGGCGCTGATGGAGCGTCTGCCGCTGGAGAGCATCATCTATTTCGGTGATACGGCGCGCGTGCCTTACGGCGTGAAATCGGTCGCCACCATCGAGCACTTCACCGCGCAGATCACCGAGTTCCTGCTCCAGCGCGAAGTCAAGATGCTGGTCATCGCCTGCAACACGATGGCAGCGGTGGCGGCCGAAGTCGTGCACCGGCTGGCCGCCGACATCCCGGTGCTCGACGTGATCGAAGCCGGTGCCCGCGCCGCAGTGGCCCATTCCGCGGGGCGCCGCGTGGGCGTGATCGGCACGCCGACGACGATCAACAGCAACGCCTACGCCCGGCGGATGCATGAGCTCGACCCGTCGGTGCAGGTGTATTCGCAGGCCTGCCCCCTGTTCGTGCCGCTGGTGGAGGAGGGCTGGCTCGAGCATCAGGTCACCCGCCTGACGGCGCAGGAGTACCTGCGCCCCGTGCTCGCCGAGGAGGTCGACAGCCTGGTGCTGGGCTGCACTCATTACCCCCTGCTCAAGCCCTTGCTGCGGGACGTGGCCGGGCCGCGCGTGCGGATGATCGACTCGGCGCTCACCATTGCCGAACTGGCTGCGCGGCACTTGCAGCAGGCCGGACTCGCCCGCGCCACGGGCGGGGCGGCTGATTACCGCTTCGTGGTCAGCGATGTGCCTTTGCGGTTTCAGACGATCGGGGAGCGTTTTCTGGGGCGCTCGCTCGGCACGGTCGAAAAAGTCGACTGGTAGCGGGAAGGGCGCCGGCCGGAGCGACGGACTCCGGGAGGTGATTTCAGCCCGCGCCGCGGGCGACCGGCCGCTTCGGATCGGCGCACCACTCGCTCCACGAGCCTGCATAGAGCCGGGAGCCGGTCAGGCCGGCAGTCTCCATCGCCAGCACGTTGGCGCACGCGGTGACGCCCGAGCCGCACTGGTGCACGACCGTGCGTGGGCTGCGTCCCTGCAGCAGCGTGCCGAATTCTTCCCGCAGTACCGAGGCTTGCTTGAAGCAGCCGTGTTCGTCGAGGTTGTCGCGGTAATGGCGGTTGATCGCGCCGGGAATGTGCCCGCCGACCGGGTCGAGGACTTCGTTTTCGCCGCGGAAGCGGTCGGGGCTGCGGGCGTCGATGAGCAGCATGTCGGGGTGGCCGAGATGTTCGAGGACGTAGTCGACTTCCACCCGGTCGGAGCGCAGCGCCAGACTGTACGTGTTCGGACGAGGCTCGGGTCGTTCGTTGTCGAGGGCTTGTCCGCAGCTGATCCAGGTTTGCAGTCCGCCGTCGAGCACGGCGACGCGACGGTGACCGAGCCAACGCATCAGCCACCACAGGCGGGAAGCGAACATCCCGCAGGCATCGTCGTAGGCGACGACCTGGCTGTGGTTGCCGATCCCGCAGGTGGCCAGGCAGGCGGCCAGGCGGGCGGGGTCGGGAAGCGGGTGGCGTCCGTTGGTGCCGTTTTTCGCTCCCGACAGATCTTCGTCGAGATCGAGGAAGTGGGCCCCCGCCAGATGGCCGGTGAGGTAGGCCTGGTAGCCGAAATCCGGGTCGGTGAGATCGAAGCGGCAGTCGCAAACCACCCAGTCCGGGTCGCGGATGCGCTGCGCCAGATCGGTCGCCCCGATCAGCGTCGCGTAGGATGCGCTCACGGCACGGCCTGGGGGGCTTCGCCCGCAGCAAGCCAGCTGCGCGCTTCGCTTTCGTCGTTGAAGACACGCACCTCGGCATCGACGAAAAACTGTGAAACCCAGGCGCTCCAGGTCAGCCACTGATCTTCGGTGAGGACGGCGATGCGGCGGAAATCGTGCGCATGCTGGCGGGAGAACTTGATTTCCTCCCATGCCACGTCGAGGGTGAAACCGGCCATTTCGCGCAGATCGAATAGCAGGTCGAGGGCACCGTTGAACTGGATCTTGTAATTGACCAGTTCCTCGAATTCCTTGTAGTCGGCCAGCGTGAATTCGCCGAAAACAGTGATCGCAGCCAGTCGGTCGGTGTGTTCGGTACTGATCATGACAGCCTCCGTGAAGTGGCGCGGGATGAGACAACTATAGCCCTGCCGGGTTTCCCGCTCAATCGCCGGCGGGTTCGGCGCGCGCCTGCGCCGGCTGCGCGAATGCTGCAGACACCACATCGCCGCTCCCTTGGGGGCCGGTATCGCCGGATGCCCGGCCGTTCGTTATCTGCCGGGATGGGAGCGGTGCGTATCGAGGGTCACGCGCGCCTCCAGCCCGCCCTGTGGAAGGGAGCGCAGACTGACTTCGCCATGCTGGCTGCGCAGCAGGTTGCGGGCGATCGCGAGGCCGAGGCCGGTGCCGCCGGTCTCGCGGTTGCGCGATGCTTCGGTGCGATAGAACGGCTCGAACACCTTTTCCAGCTCTGCCTCGGGCAGCCCCGGGCCGTGGTCGCGGATGTGGATCTCGAAGCCGGTGGCGGTCGCCGACAGCTCGATATCGACTTCGCCGCCGAACTTGATCCCGTTTTCGATCAGGTTCCACAGCGCCCGGCGCAGTGCCGAGGGGGTGCCGTCGACGCGGGCCTGGGAGAGTGCGCCGTGCACGCGTACCGTCCATCCCATGTCGCGCGCGTCTTCGGCCAGCGCCTGCAGCAGCTGGACGAGTTCGATCGGCTGGGGCGGTGCGCGTTCGTCGAGGCTGCGGGCGTAGGCGAGCCCTTCCTTCACCAGCCCCTGCATGGCATCCAGATCGGACTGAATGCGGCTGCGCAAGGTCACGTCATCGACCAGTTCGGCGCGCAGGCGCAGGCGGGTGAGCGGTGTCTGCAGATCGTGCGAGATCGCTGCCAGGATGCGGGTGCGCTCGGTCACGTGCTCCTGGATGCGCTGCTGCATCTGATTGAAGGCGGCGGCGGCCTGGGCGACTTCGGTCGGGCCGTGGGCGTCCATCGGTGCCCGACCAGGGTCCTCGCCCAGCGCACGGGCGGCCGCTGCCATGCGCGACAGCGGCCGGGTCGCCAGGCGCACCGCGATCCAGGTGAGCAAACCGACGCCGAGGATCAGCGCGGCCAGTGCGGCAAACAGGCGTTCGGGCTGGGGGGGGCGGATCGGCGGCATCGGCGCGATGTCGGGGAGGCGGACCTGTACGCGGGTGCCGTCGGCAAGTTGCAAGGAGATCAGCAGCACCGGATGCGGCCGGCCATTGTGGGGATGAATGAAGAGGGTGAACGGGCGGGCGGGCATCGCGTTGCGCAAGGCAGTATGGAGCGGGTGCTCTGCGCCGAGCGCACGCAAGCCGTCGCGCAAGGGCTTCAAGCTCAGGCGCAGGCGGCGGCGGCCGAATTCGTCGATCCAGCGTTCTCGCTCCGGTGGCGACATCCGGTCGAGCAGGTCGGCGGCGGCGGCAATCTCCTGTGCCACGCCCTCGAACAGCGCGCTGCGGCCGATGCGCTCGCGCTCGCCGAGGAACAGCGCCAGGCTCACCGCCAGCACCAAAGTGATGCCGACCAGCCAGATCAGGATCAGGCGGGCAAACAGGCTGCGCGGCCACGGTAGGCTCATCGGCCGACTTCCGGGCGGGTTCCGGTCGCAGTCACTTCCGCGGCCAGGACGTAGCCTTCGTTGCGCACCGTCTTGATGATCGTCGGTTCGCGTGCGCTGTCGCCGAGGCGCTGGCGCACGCGACTGACGAGCAGGTCGATCGAGCGATCGAAAACGTCGGCTTCGCGCCCCTGGGTCAGTTCCATCAGCTGGTCGCGCGACAGCACCTTTTGCGGATGGGACAGGAATACGCTGAGGATCCGGTACTCGGCACCGGATAGCGCCACGACGGTACCGTCGGCATCGATCAGGTGGCGATTGACGGTGTCCAGCCGCCAGTGGGAGAAGCGCAGTTCGCGGGCATTGGCCGGAGGCGCTGCATTCAGGTTGGGGGGCAGCGCCCGGGTGCGGCGCAGCACGGCACGGATGCGCGCATACAGTTCGCGCGGCACGAAAGGTTTCGCCAGATAGTCGTCAGCCCCCATCTCCAGGCCGAGGATGCGGTCCATGTCCTCGCCCCGTGCGGTCAGCATCAGGATCGGAGTGTCGGCATAGGCGCGGCCGCTGGCGCGCAAGTTGCGGCACAGGGTCAGGCCGTCGTCGCCTGGCATCATCACGTCGAGCACGATGAGGTCGATGCGGTGTTGCTCGAGCGCGCCCTTCATCTCCCGCCCATCGGCCACGGCCGTGCACCGCAGCCCCTGTTTTTCGAGGTAATCGGCGAGCAGGTGGCGGATCTCGCGGTCGTCGTCGACGATCAGGATGTGGTCTTGCTGGCTCATCGGTCGTTCTCCATGGCGCCCATCTTAAGGGGTGAGGGTAGCGCCTTTGTATCCCAGCGTATCCGGGCGGGGGGCCGAGACATTGCGCTGCAAAAGCGGAGTCTGCCGATAAATCCCGCTTACATCCGGGTGCTGTAATGGGTCCGTCGCCCGAAGACATGGGCTACACCGATTATCGACCTGGAAGGAGATGGATCATGAAAACCTGGATCAAGACTTCGATCGCTGCTGCCGTCATTACTGCTGGCGCCCTCGGGACGACGGCTGCGCTGGCATGGGGCGGCCACTGCGATGGCATGCGCGGTGGGAAGGCCGGATGGTCGCAGATGGAGCCCGAACAGATGAAGGCGAAAATGGCCGAGCGCGCCGAACTGCACCTGGCGCGGCTGGAACTGGCGCTGGCGCTGAGCCCGGAGCAGAAACCGGCTTTCGCCACGTTCAAGGCCGACATGACGACGCGCGCCGAGCGCATGGCCGCACAGATGGCCGAGCGCCGCAGTGCCGGGGCGCCGCAGACGGCGGTCGAGCGCATGCAGCGCATGGAGGAGATGGGCGCGCTGCGCCAGTCGGAGATGGCCGGTGCGCGCAAGTCGGTGGAAACGTTCTACGCCACGCTGGGTGATGCGCAAAAAACCGTGTTCGATGCCGAGTTCAAGTCCTTCGGTCCAGGCGGCAAATCGGGGCACGGCATGCGCCATGAGCGGGGCGGCGCACGCGACGGGCGTGGAATGTAATTGAGCGACAGGCCGGCGTCGGCCGCTTTCCACCGGGAAGGCAGCGACGCTTGGCCCCTTATTCTGCGGGAGTCGCGGATAAGCCGAGTTCGATCGCCACCAGCGCCGTGCGGGGGAATGCTGCGGGCAGCGTCCGTGGCCGGGCGGTGACGGGGTGCTTCAGTTCGAGCACGATCCGCAACACCCGTGGGCGATTCTGGCCGGCACGTACCCGCTCGACAAGCGGATGGTCCGGTGCCGCTCTTGTCTCGTAGGGTCGGGCGCTGCGTTCGAGTTCGATGCCTTCGAGGTCCAGCACCAGACGGTCCGGCGCCTTGAGCACCATGTGCCTGACGGGCAGGGGGGCGCCGGCCTCGAGCAGGATCTCCGCGATTTCGCCGATCGAGCGGATGTGCAGCCGGAGTGGTTCTGCCACCGCGTTCGCGTTGCTGCGCCTGACCGGGAGCGTGATCGTTTGGTTCACGCCCGCCGTCTCCTGCTGGGCCGGCCGGGCTGGCTCATGGAGCGTGGGAGCGAGGGGAGGCGGTGCGGCAGGGGTAGCGGGCCGGGATGATGCGATTACGGCCGGCATGCCGGACTGGGCTTGATCGGCGAAGAGGCCGATTTTCTGCAACTCGCCGACAAGGGTCGTCATCAATGCCGCTGCCTGCTCGTCCTGCGGCAATTTTTCGCCACGACGGGTGTACTGGAGAAGGCTCGCCCAGAGCGGTCTGGCGGTCGAGAACTCGAAGAGATTGGCGATCACCTGATGCTGGCTCAGGGGGCCATGGCCCTGCAGCACGAAATCCGGGCCACCGATCATGGTCAGCAGATAGGGGCTCCCGAGCTTTTCCGCCTCACTGCGCAGAGCGCTCTGTCCGGCCGCGCCCGCCATGTCGAGGGGAACGAGTGCCGATTCCACACCGAATTTTTTCAGCTGCTCGGAAAGTGTGCGCGCAAGCTGTGCGAAGCGGTCATCGCCCAGCCGTCGATCGAGGTTTGTCGCTATCAGCAGCCGGCTCTGGGGGCTGATCTTGTCTTGCCGGACTTCGGTATGGCGGATTTCAATGGCCGGGGCCTGGGTTTCGCCGGAAGGGGGCTGGAGCCGGGCCGTTCCGGCGTACGCTGCGACGAGGAAGGTGCTGGCGAATATGGGAAATAACCGGCGAGCCCAACCCATCGTGTTCTTCCCCCTCTTCCTGTCTCTTCTTCTGCAGACTGCCACTGGGCGGGCCGGTTTGCGTGGTGCTTTTGATTTTCCGGGCGGAGGCTGCCTGTCGCAACCGTTTTCCTCGTCTTCCGACGGAAACGATAGGGGAAAGCGACAATGAAAAAGCCGACACCCTGAATCGAGTGTCGGCTTTTCGCGTGCCGGCAGGAGGGAACTCCTTGCCGGCCCGATTGTGCGGCAGCAGCGCCGCCGCTACGGTTCTCAGTGGAACTGCTCTTCTTCGGTCGAACCGGTCAGCGCCTTCACCGAGGACGAGCCGCCCTGGATCACGGTGGTGACGTCGTCGAAGTAGCCGGCGCCGACTTCCTGCTGGTGCGACACGAAGGTGTAACCCTGCTCGCGGGCGGCGAATTCCGGTTCCTGCACCATCTCGACGTAGTGCTTCATGCCTTCGCCGCGGGCGTAGGCGTGGGCGAACTTGAAGGTGTTGAACCAGTTGACGTGGATGCCGGCCAGGGTGATGAACTGGTACTTGTAGCCCAGCGCCGAGAGTTCATCCTGGAACTTGGCGATGGTCTTGTCGTCCAGGTTCTTCTTCCAGTTGAACGACGGTGAGCAGTTGTACGACAGCAGCTTGCCCGGGCAGGCGGCGAGCACGGCCTGGGCGAATTCGCGGGCGAAGCCGAGGTCCGGGGTGCCGGTTTCGCACCACACCAGGTCGGCGTAGGGCGCGTAGGCGATGCCGCGGCTGATGGCTTGCTCGAGGCCGTTCTTGACGCGGTAGAAGCCTTCCTGGGTGCGCTCACCGGTGCAGAAGGGCTTGTCGTTGGCGTCGTGGTCCGAGGTCAGCAGGTTGGCGGCTTCGGCATCGGTACGGGCCAGGATCAGGGTCGGCACGCCCATCACGTCGGCAGCGAAGCGGGCAGCGATCAGCTTTTCGCACGCTTCCTGGGTCGGGACCAGGACCTTGCCACCCATGTGGCCGCACTTCTTCACCGCAGCCAGCTGATCTTCGAAGTGCACCCCGGCGGCGCCGGCGGCGATCATGTTCTTCATCAGTTCGAAGGCGTTCAGCACGCCGCCGAAACCGGCTTCCGCGTCGGCCACGATCGGCAGGAAGTAGTCGACGAATTCCTTGTCGCCCGGGTTGATGCCGCGCCCCCACTGGATTTCATCGGCGCGCTTGAAGGTGTTGTTGATGCGGCGAACCATGGTCGGCACCGAGTCGTAGGCGTACAGCGACTGGTCGGGGTACATGGTCTCGGAGGTGTTGCCGTCGGCGGCGACCTGCCAGCCCGACAGATACACGGCTTCCAGGCCGGCCTTGGCCTGTTGCATCGCCTGACCGGCGGTGATCGCGCCGAAGGCGTTCACGTAGCCTTTCTTGGCGCCGCCGTTGACCTTTTCCCACAGCTTCTGCGCGCCACGCTGGGCCAGGGTGTGTTCGGGCTGCAGGCTGCCGCGCAGGCGAACGACGTCGGCAGCGGAGTAGCCGCGCTTGACGCCTTTCCAACGGGGGTTTTCAGCCCAGTCTTTTTCCAGGGCGGCGATTTGCTGTTCGCGGGTCAGGGTCATGATGCTTCCTTGTCAGTACGGAGGGTTCAACCATCGCGGCCGATGCGGGCTTCGCCGCGGTGTTCCTGCTGCAACGATGTTTAAGGGGAAGACACGCTGCAGATGGGTAGGAAGTATAGGAGGCATCCCGCTTCGCAGCAATATGTCTTATATAAGACATAAGAAAAAATCTTGCGCTTTAAAAACAGCTGTTTGAGGCTCGAATTTCACGAAATGAAACGCCGTCGAGCTTTGTGAAATAAATTCGGGCAGTCTGCAAGCGGCCTGCCGACCCGCAGGCGGGTGGTCGGCAGGCGTCGCGGAGGTCAAAGCAGGGCCGATGCGGAAACGACGACGCCGTCTTCGTCGGCATAGACGTAGTGCCCCGGATGGAAGCTCACTCCCCCGAAACTGACTACGAGGTCGATTTCGCCGATGTTGCGCTTGACGGTCTTGCGCGGGTGGGTGCCGAGGGCGAAGACGCCCAGGTTCATTTCGCCGATCGCTTTCGAGTCACGGATGCAGCCATAGACGAGGATGCCCGCCCAGCCGTTGTTCACCGCCAGTTCGGCGAGCTGGTCGCCAACCAGGGCGCAGCGCATCGAGGCGCCGCCATCGATCACCAGGACGCGGCCGGCGCCCGGGCCTTCGAGGACCTTGCGCACAAGGGAGTTGTCCTCGAAAAGTTTCAGCGTGGTGATCGGTCCGCCGAAGGCGCTGCGTCCGCCATAACTGGCAAACATCGGGGCGACGACGGCAAGCTTGCCCTCATGGGCGTCGCACAGATCGGCTGTCTGGATGTTCATGCATGCTCCTGTCTTGATCGGGGGCGGACGCGGGGTCGCGACCAGCGCGCATGATAAACGACGGCTATGGGCAGGGGGCAAGAGGGGGCAGGGTGCGGGACGGCGCCAACAGACAGAAAGACGGCACGCACCCCTGGAAGGTGCATGCCGTTCAGTGCCCGAATGGGCGGGGGCTTTGCCGGCGGGGGCTCAGGCCGGTGTCGCTTCGGTTTCCTCGAAAAGCAGCTTCACCTTGTCGTTGTCGTCGAGATCGATGGTGACCTTGCCGCCGCTGGCAAGCCGGCCGAACAGCAGCTCGTCGGCCAGCGCAGCGCGGATGGTGTCCTGGATCAGGCGCGCCATTGGGCGCGCGCCCATCAGCGGATCGAAGCCTTTTTCGGCCAGCCAGGCCTTGAGCTCGTCGGTGAAGTGGGCGTCCACCTTCTTCTCGTGCAACTGGGCCTCGAGCTGCATCAGGAACTTGTCGACCACGCGCAGGATGACGTCGTTGTCGAGTGCCTTGAACGAGATCATCGCGTCCAGGCGGTTGCGGAACTCGGGCGTGAACAGGCGCTTGATGTCGGCCATTTCGTCGCCGGTCTCGCGCTTGGCCGAGAAACCGATCACCGACTTCTGCATCGTCTCCGCGCCGGCGTTGGTGGTCATGATCAGGATCACGTTGCGGAAATCGGCCTGCCTGCCGTTGTTGTCGGTCAGCGTGCCGTGATCCATCACCTGCAGCAGGATGTTGTAGATGTCCGGGTGCGCTTTCTCGATTTCGTCGAGCAGCAGCACGCAGTGCGGCTTCTTGGTGATCTGCTCGGTCAGCAGGCCGCCCTGGTCGAAGCCGACATAGCCCGGAGGTGCGCCGATGAGCCGGCTGACGGCATGGCGCTCCATGTACTCCGACATGTCGAAGCGGACCAGTTCGATGCCCAGCGTGTAGGCGAGCTGGCGGGCGACTTCGGTTTTGCCGACGCCGGTCGGACCGGAGAACAGGAAGGAGCCGATCGGCTTTTGCGGATTGCCCAGGCCGGAGCGCGACATCTTGATCGCCTTGGCGAGGGCGTCGATAGCGGCGTTCTGGCCGAAGACCACATTCTTCAGATCGCGCTCGAGCGTCTTCAATGCGGTCTTGTCGTCGTTCGATACCGTCCGGGGCGGGATGCGCGCGATCTTGGCGACGATCTCCTCGATCTCGTTCTTGCCGATGGTCTTCTTCTGCCGCGACTTGGGCAGGATGCGCTGGGCTGCGCCGGCCTCGTCGATGACGTCGATTGCCTTGTCGGGGAGGTGGCGATCGTTGATGTACTTCGCCGACAGCTCGGCCGCGCTCGACAGCGCCGAACTGGAATACTTGATGCCATGGTGCTCCTCGAAGCGGCTCTTGAGTCCCTTGAGGATTTCCACCGTTTCGGCCACCGAGGGTTCGACCACGTCGATCTTCTGGAAGCGGCGCGACAGCGCGTGATCCTTCTCGAAGATCTGGCGGAACTCGTTGTAGGTGGTTGCGCCGATGCACTTCAGCTGACCGGACGACAACGCCGGCTTGAGCAGGTTGGATGCATCGAGCGTGCCGCCCGAGGCGGCGCCGGCACCGATCAAGGTGTGGATTTCATCGATGAACAGGATCGCGTTGGGGTTCTCGATGAGCTGCTTCAGAACGGCCTTCAGACGCTGCTCGAAGTCACCGCGATACTTGGTGCCGGCGAGCAGGGCGCCCATGTCGAGGGCGAACACCTGCGCGTTTTCGAGAATTTCCGGTACATGGCCCTCGACGATCCGGCGTGCGAGCCCTTCGGCGATGGCGGTCTTGCCCACGCCGGCTTCGCCGACCAGCAAGGGGTTGTTCTTGCGCCGCCGGCACAGGGTCTGGATCACGCGCTCGACTTCCTTCTCGCGCCCGATCAAGGGGTCGATCTTGCCGACCAGGGCCTGCTGGTTGAGGTTCTGCGTGTAGCTGTCGAGCGCACCGCCGGCCTGCTTGTCCTCCTGTTCGGGTTCGGCCTGCTCGCCCTCGCCATGGCCCGGCTGGCCGGCATTCTGGGGCGGTGCCTTGGCAATGCCGTGGGAGATGAAGTTGACGACATCGAGGCGGGAGATGTTCTGCCGTTGCAGGAAATAAACCGCATGCGAGTCTTTCTCGCCGAAGATCGCCACCAGCACGTTTGCACCGGTGACCTCCTTCTTGCCCGAAGACTGGACGTGCAGGATCGCCCGCTGGATGACGCGCTGGAAGCCCAGCGTGGGCTGGGTGTCGATGTCGTCCGTGCCTTCGATGCGCGGGGTGTGCTCATCGATGAAACTGCTCAGTTCGCGACGAAGTTCATCAAGATTGGCGGCGCAGGCGCGCAGCACTTCGGCGGCCGACGGGTTATCCAGCAGTGCCAGCAGCAAATGCTCCACGGTGATGAATTCGTGGCGCTTCTGCCGCGCCTCGACAAATGCCATGTGCAGGCTGACTTCAAGCTCTTGCGCGATCATTTAGTTTTCCTCCATCACGCATGCCAGCGGATGTTGATGCTGACGAGCAAACGAGGCGACCTGCTCGACCTTGGTCGTGGCGATGTCCCGCGGGAAGGTTCCGCATACCCCCATCCCCTCTCTATGGACTTGGAGCATCACGCGTGTGGCCCGTTCGCGGTCCATGCCGAAATATTTCTGCAGCACAACGATGACGAAATCCATCGGAGTGTAGTCGTCGTTGAGCAGCAGCACTTTGTACAGCGGTGGCGGTACGGCGCGCGTCCGCCTTGCGTCGAGTACGAGTTGGTCTTGTTTCCGGGTGCCCATGGAACTCATTCTAATGGAGCCGAAGCAGAGTGCAACAGCGCCATGAAAGCAGCGGGCGATCCGCGGCGCAGCGTTTTTTTGCGGGTATTCAGTGGGAGGAAATACAACACCGGAGATGCTTGTTGTGCTGCGCAGCAAATGGCGAAATCGTCTGAAAAACAGGAGCAAACGCAAGTGCGCAACGCGGTCTTGATGATGAATTATGGCGCAATGCAATATGCGAATGCGCGGCAAGGTCGTTGACGGTGCCCGGGCGAATGCGTAAAAGCTAAGGCGTGCGCAGGCCCGAGCTTGATCCCTGGGGTTTACGGAGGCTGTTCAAGCCACTGCCGGCGCCGCTACTGGGACCGATTCCGGCGCGCCGGGAAGGTCACGAAAAGTAACCTTGAGGGATTTGAGCAATATGGCAACTGGTACCGTGAAGTGGTTCAACGATTCCAAGGGTTTCGGCTTCATCACTCCCGATGATGGAAGCGAGGACCTGTTCGCACATTTTTCCGCCATCAACATGAGCGGTTTCAAGAGTCTGAAGGAAGGCGACAAGGTGTCCTTCGACGTGACCCAGGGTCCCAAGGGCAAGCAGGCTTCCAATATTCAGCGCGCTTGAATGAAGGGAGGCGTCCCGGTTTCGCTGTTCCGTCACGGAATGGCAGGCGGGACGCAGAAAGCATAAAGGCCATCGATGGGATGGCCTTTATGCTTTCTGGAGTGCTGCCCGGTCCTGCCGGCGGCTTACGCCAGCGTCGTAGGCCGACGCCGGCGGGGTGCGGCGGTGATTCGGGGTTACTTGAGCTTGATTTCCTTGTACGGCACGTGCTTGCGGGCAACGGGGTCGTACTTGTTGAACTCGAGCTTTCCCGGGGTGGTGCGCTTGTTCTTGGTGGTGGTGTAGAAATGACCCGTGCCGGCGGTTGATTCCAGCTTGATCTTTTCGCGAATGCCCTTGGCCATGGCCTTCTCCGTTCAGTTCGGTGGCTTACAGCTTCTCGCCGCGGGCGCGAAGCTCGGCAACGACGACGTCGATGCCTTTCTTGTCGATCGTGCGCAGCGCAGCATTGGATACGCGCAGCCGGATCCAGCGGTTTTCGCTTTCGCTCCAGAAGCGGCGATTCTGCAGGTTGGGCAGGAAGCGGCGCTTGGTTTTGTTGTTTGCGTGGGAAACGTTATTTCCCACCATCGGTGCTTTACCGGTCACTTGGCAGACGCGAGCCATACAATGCTCCAGGGAATTCGGATTGCGGAAAACGCAAGAGGATAATTCAATCTGCCATCGGAAGGCAAGCCCTGCGTGCGCTGCGGGGGGCTTACAGAAGGCCGCGCTCGGCGAACGAAACCGGTGCGCCGTGGGCGGGGACGACAAAATGATCAAGGACCCGGATGTCGACGAGGCCGAGGGCGTCCTTCAGCGTTCTCGTCAGCAGTTCGTCCGCGCTGCTGGGTTCGGCGGCTCCCGAGGGATGGTTGTGGGCGAAGATCACGGCGGCGGCGTTGTGGGAAAGCGCGATCTTGACCACTTCGCGAGGGTAGACGCTGGTCTGGGTGAGGGTGCCACGGAAAAGGTCGATGGCTTCGATCAGGCAATGGCGGGCGTCGAGCAGCATCACGCAGAAGGTTTCGTGCGGCAGATGGCCCAGGCGCAGGCGCAACCAGTCGCGCACGACCTGAGGCGAGTCGAAGAGGGTGCGCTCGCCCAGGGTCTCGGTCAGCGCGCGCCGCGCCAGTTCCATCGCTGCCTGCAGTTGGGCATACTTCGCCAGCCCCATGCCTGGCACCGCGGTGAAGTCGCCCGCATGCGCGCTGCACATCCGGGTGAGACTGCCGAAACGGGTGATCAGGCTACGGGCGAGGTCGACCGCGCTCATTCCGCGCACGCCCACGCGCAGGAAGATCGCCAGCAGTTCGGCGTCGGAAAGGGCAGCGGCGCCGCGTGCGAGCAGCTTTTCGCGCGGGCGTTCGTTTTCGGGCCAGTCGGTGATTGCCATGGGCCGGAGCCTCCACGGAGTGGGTTGGACAGGGAGCGGGAGGGCGTGTATGTGTTCTCGCGATGCATAAAGTATAGGCGAATGGCATGAATATTCTGCATGGCAGGAAGATCATACTTGGCGTTTCGGGAGGGATCGCGGCCTACAAGGCGGCCGAGCTCGTCCGCCTGCTGGGCAAGGCCGGTGCCGATGTGCACGTGGTGCTGACCGCCGCCGGGGCGCGTTTCGTGACCCCGGTGACGTTCCAGGCGCTGTCCGGCAACCCGGTGTGGTCCGACCTCTGGGACGCGCGCGTGGCGAACAACATGGCGCACATCGATCTCGGGCGGAACGCCGATGCGATCCTGGTGGCGCCGGCGACGGCGGATTTCATCGCCCGTCTCGCCCACGGTCTGGCCGACGACCTGCTGAGCACGCTGTGCCTGGCGCGCGATGCGCCGCTGATCGTCGCGCCCGCGATGAACCGGCAGATGTGGGAGTCGCCGCCGACGCAGCGCAACATGGCACTGATCCGCAGCGACGGGGTCACCGTCTTCAACCCCGCAGCCGGCGAACAGGCCTGCGGCGAGACCGGGATGGGGCGGATGCTCGAGGCCGAAGGCATTCTGGAGCACCTCGAAGGGTTCTTCGCGCCGAAGCTGCTGGCCGGACGCAAGGTCGTGCTGACCGCCGGGCCGACCTTCGAGGCGATCGACCCGGTGCGCGGGATCACCAACACCAGTTCGGGGAAGATGGGCTACGCGCTGGCGCGCGCCTGCGCCCAGGCCGGCGCCGAAGTGGTGCTGGTCAGTGGGCCGGTGAGCCTGTCGGTGCCGGCGCAGGTGTGCTGTGTGGCGGTCGTCAGTGCGCTGCAGATGCGCGCGGCGGTGGCCGAGGCCTTGCCCGGCGCCGACGTGTTCATTGGCGTGGCGGCGGTGGCCGATTACCGGGTGCAGGACGTGGCGGAGCATAAGATCAAGAAAAGCGGCGATGCGCTGAGCTTGTCCCTGGTGCCGAACCCGGACATTCTGGCCGAAGTGGCGGCGCGTGCCGATGCGCCGTTCTGCGTCGGGTTCGCGGCGGAGAGCCGTGACCTCGACACCTATGCCGAAGGCAAGCGACGGAGCAAGCGCCTGCCGATGGTGGTGGGCAACCTGATCGGTGACGGCATGGGCGGCGAGGACAACACCGTCGTCCTCTACGACGATGCCGGCCGGCACCCGCTGGCGCGCGCGCCGAAGGCGGAGGTGGCGCGCGCGATCGTCACCCACCTCGCGGCGTTGCTCGCGCAGTCCGGGCGTTGAGGCGCCGGTGCCGCAGGGCACCGGCGGGAACGGCACAATGCGCCTGTCGCCGCAGAGCTTGCGCGGCAGGCGAGGGAGAACCGAGATGCACCGAATCGATGTGAAGCTGCTCGACGAGCGCCTGAAGACCCATCCGCCGGCCTATGCCACCGAGGGGGCGGCGGGGCTCGATCTGCGCGCCTGCCTGCCGGGGCCGATCACGCTGCACCCGGGCGAAACCACGCTGGTGCCGAGCGGGCTGGCGATCCATCTCGCCGACCCCGGGCTGGCGGCGATGGTGCTGCCGCGTTCGGGGCTGGGGCACAAGCACGGCATCGTGCTGGGTAACCTCGTCGGCCTGATCGACTCCGACTACCAGGGGCAGATCTTCGTCTCGGTGTGGAACCGCGGGCGGGCGAGCTTCACGATCCAGCCGATGGAGCGGATCGCGCAGCTGGTCGTGGTGCCGGTGCTGCAGGTCGGCTTCAACCTGGTCGAGGCGTTCGATGCCAGCGCGCGCGGCGCGGACGGCTTCGGCAGTACCGGCAAGCATTGATGCGGCACGCGGGCATCCCCACCGGCGTGCATGTGCTGTGCGAGCGCGAGGGGCTGCTGCTGCTGATGCGCCGGGCGGGGACGGGGTTCTTCGACGGCATGTACAGCCTGCCGGGTGGGCACGTCGAAGCGGACGAGTCGGTGCTGTCCGCGGCGCAGCGTGAAGTGCGCGAGGAACTCGGCCTGCGGGTGGAGGAGCGCGATCTCGCCTGGATGGGCGTGGTGCATCGGCGCTCGGATACCAACCGTATCGATTTCTTCGTGCGTGCCCGCCGCTTCGAAGGCGAGCCCGCGATCCTCGAACCCGACAAGTGCGACCGCCTGGCCTGGCACGCTCCGGGCGCATTGCCAGAGGCCACCATCGACTACGTACGCAAGGCTCTTGCGGCCGGCGAGGGGCCGTGGATGCTGGAGCTGGGCTGGTGACGGGGGGCGGAACGGGAAGTCGGGCGCTCGGCACGGTCGCGCGCCAGGCCCCGACCTGCCCTGGCGGCGCTGCAGGGGAATTTCGTGTCCGCGTCCGCCCTCAGCCGGCGCGGGGTTTCGATCCGGCCCGCGGGGCCGCTTCTGCAAACAACCTGCAGAAGCGGAGCTCGGTCGGGTAAGGGTAGAAGTCCTCGACGTAGCCGTCGCGGATCCGCTGCTGCGTCCGCTGCCAGAACGCGGGCTCGAGCAGTTCCCGGTGATGCGCGAGGAAAGCCTTGCGCACCCGCGGCATGCCGAGCAGGAAGGTGGCGAACTCCTCCGGAAACACATCCATCGGCCCGACCGAATACCAGGGCTCGCCCGACAGTTCCATTTCTTCGTGAGGGGCGGGCGGGATCCGGCGGAAGTTCACGTCGGTCATGTACTCGATCTCGTCGTAGTCGTAGAACACCACGCGGCCATAGCGCGTGATGCCGAAATTTTTCCACAGCATGTCGCCGGGGAAGATGTTGGCGCTTGCCAGCTCGCGGATGGCGTTGCCGTACTCGATCACCGCCCGTTCGGTCTCGGCCTCGTCGGCCTGTTCCAGGTAGAGGTTGAGCGGGGTCATGCGGCGCTCGATGTAGAGGTGCCTGATGACGAGCATATCGCCGTCGATCTCGAACGCAGACGGTGCCAGACGGCGCAGTTCCTCCAGCAGCTCGGGGTGGAAGCGCGACAGCGGCAGCGCGGCGCAGGAAAACTCGAGCGTGTCGGCCATCCGTCCGACGCGGTCGACGTGCTTGACCATCAGGTACTTGCGCTGGACGGTGGCGCGGTCGGTGTTCTTCGCACTGCCGAACACGTCCTTGATGACCTTGAACACATAGGGGTAGGACGGCAGCGTGAACACCAGCATCACCATGCCGCGGATGCCGGGAGCGACGATGAACGGGTCGTTCGAGTGGCGCAGATGGGCGAGCAGGTCGCGGAAGAACATCGTCTTGCCCTGCTTGCCCAGACCTAGCATGGTGTATAGCTCCGAGCGCGGCTTGCTGGGGATGATCGAGCGCAGGAACTGGACGTAGCCCGAGGGCACCTCCATGTCCACCATGAAGTACGCCCGCGACAGGGAGAACAGCACCGAGATCCGCCATGGATCGAGCAGGAGGGTGTCGAGATAGAGCAAGCCCTTCTCGTTGTGGCGTACGGCGAGGGCGAAGGGGTATTCCTGGTAGCTGTTGATCGCCTTGCCGATGATGTACGCCGTCTTGTTGCGGTAAAAGGCCGAGTACAGCACCTGGATCTGGCAATTGACCTCCATCTTCGGCCAGGCGCCGAGGTGGGCGCGGGTGGCGCGCAACACGTAATCCACATCGCGGTCGAGGCCTTCGAACGGGCGCTGCCAGTCGAAATCCTCGACGATACGCCTGACCGTGGCGCGCAGCCCGCCGTCCCGGGGGTAGTAGCTGGAATACACCGGTGGGTAGGACTCGATGAACTCGGTCGAGATTGCCGGGCGGGCGAAGATGTAGTCGTTGTTGAAATAGCTGCGGTGCAGGATCTTGGTGGTGACCGAATTGAAGAAAGTCTCCGCCAGCTCGGGCTGGCGGTGGTTGATCAGCATGCCGATGAAGCGGAGCTTGGCCTGCTGCCAGGTGGCGTCGTCGAGGGAGTCGGCGCCGAATTCGCGGTGCAGGCGGAGGACCGTCTCGTCGACCCGGCTGTCGTAGAACTGGACGCGTTCGCGCACCGCGTCGAGCTGACTTTGCCACGCCGCGGCCTCGAACAGCTCCTTGGCGCGTCGGGAGGTCTCGCGAAAGATCCGGTAATGCTTGTCGAAGCCTTCGACCAGGGCCTGGGCGATCGCCCGGGCAACCGGGTTTTCTGCGGACAACGCATTCATCGGTCTTGCCTCCCGGGCTCGCTCTGCCGCCCACGGCGGGCGACTGTTCGCGACCGTGGGCCGAAGACTTCTTTAAGTTTCGCACTGCAGGGCCGGGCTGGCCAGCGTGCACTGCCGTGCTGCCGTGCTGCCGTGCAAGGCCAGGCAGTGCCGTGTGAGGGCTGTGCGACCGTGATCGGGGTTGTGTGTCTTCTATCTTTTATCTGCTGTCTTTTTTCATATAGTGAAATCTGTTTTTACTTCTGGCATTGCAGGGCGGTCGCAGCGCTATAATGCGGTGCTTGAAAAGTCGGTTGGGAGCCGCCAGGCGTCGCGGAGCAGCCAAGCCGCGGGGGCGCCGGTAGTGGCTACGTCGAAGGCGGGGACGGGGCGCGGGTGGATGCGTCGCCCCCGCTGTAGCACTGCGTTTCCAATGTCTTTCAACGCGCCCGGCGCGATCATGCGGTACTGCGCCGTGGCCTGCTCGCGCATCGTTCGATCAGCTTTATCAAGACAACAATGAGGGAGAAAGAAGTCATGTCTTCGCAGCAGCCGACCATCATCTACACCATCACCGACGAAGCCCCCATGCTGGCGACCGCCGCCTTCCTGCCGGTCATCCGCAGCTTCACCGGTCCCGCCGGCATCCAGGTCGATGAGGCCGACATTTCGGTCGCCGCCCGCGTCCTGGCCGAATTCCCGGAATACCTGAGCGACGCGCAGAAAGTGCCGGACACGCTCGGCGAACTCGGCCGCCTGACCCTGCTGCCGGACACCAACATCATCAAGCTGCCCAACATCAGCGCTTCGGTCGCGCAGCTCAAGGCGTGCATCAAGGAGCTGCAGGAGAAGGGATACAAGATCCCCGACTTCCCGGACGATCCCAAGACCGACGAGGAAAAGGCGCTCAAGACCCGCTACGGCAAGTGCCTGGGCTCGGCGGTGAACCCGGTGCTGCGCGAAGGCAACTCCGATCGTCGCGCACCGGCCGCGGTGAAGAATTACGCGAAGAAGCACCCGCACTCGATGAACGAGTGGAAGCAGTGGTCGCAGACCCACGTCTCGCACATGGAGCATGGCGACTTTTACCATGGCGAGAAGTCGATCACGCTCGATCGCGCACGCGACATCAAGATGGAGCTGATCACCAAGTCGGGCAAGGCGATCGTGCTCAAGCCCAAGATCGCGCTGCAGGACGGCGAGATCATCGATTCGATGTTCATGAGCAAGAAGGCGTTGTGCGCGTTCTACGAGGATCAGCTGGCAGACTGCCGCGAAGCCGGGATCCTGTTCTCGCTGCACGTCAAGGCGACGATGATGAAGGTCTCGCACCCGATCGTCTTCGGCCACTGCGTCAAGATCTACTACAAGGAAGCCTTCGAGAAGCACGGCAAGCTGTTCGACCAGCTCGGCATCAACGTCAATAACGGCATGGTCGACCTGTACGACAAGATCAAGACCCTGCCCGAGTCCAAGCACGACGAGATCATCCGCGACCTGCATGCCTGCCAGGAACACCGTCCGCCCTTGGCGATGGTCGATTCGGCGAAGGGCATCACCAACTTCCACTCGCCCAACGACATCATCGTCGACGCCTCGATGCCGGCGATGATCCGCGCCGGCGGCAAGATGTGGGGCGCCGACGGCAAGCAGTACGATTGCAAGGCGGTGATGCCGGAATCGACCTTCGCCCGCATCTACCAGGAGATGATCAACTTCTGCAAATGGCACGGCAACTTCGATCCGCGCACGATGGGCACCGTGCCCAACGTCGGCCTGATGGCGCAGAAGGCCGAGGAATACGGCTCGCACGACAAGACCTTCGAGATCCCCGAGGACGGCGTGGCCAACATCACCGACCTCGCCACCGGCGAGGTGCTGCTGGCGCAGGACGTGGAAGCAGGCGACATCTGGCGCATGTGTCAGGTCAAGGATGCGCCGATCCGCGACTGGGTCAAGCTTGCCGTGACCCGCGCGCGCAATTCCGGGATGCCGGCGATCTTCTGGCTCGACCCCTATCGCCCGCATGAGAACGAGCTGATCAAGAAGGTGCAGACGTACCTGAAGGACCACGACACCAGCGGCCTCGACATCCAGATCATGTCCCAGGTGCGCGCGATGCGGTACACCCTCGAACGCGTCGCCCGCGGTCTCGACACCATCTCGGTGACCGGCAACATCCTGCGCGACTACCTCACCGACCTGTTCCCGATCATGGAGCTGGGGACTTCGGCGAAGATGCTGTCGATCGTGCCGCTGATGAACGGCGGCGGCATGTACGAGACCGGTGCCGGCGGTTCTGCGCCGAAGCACGTCCAGCAGCTGACCCAGGAAAACCACCTGCGCTGGGATTCGCTCGGCGAGTTCCTCGCCCTGGCGGTCTCGCTCGAGGACCTCGGCATCAAGACCGGCAACGAGAAGGCCAAGATCCTTGCCCGCACGCTGGACCAGGCCACCGGCAGGCTGCTCGAGAACGACAAGTCGCCCTCGCGCCGCACCGGCGAGCTCGACAACCGCGGCAGCCAGTTCTACCTGGCGATGTACTGGGCGCAGGAGCTGGCCGCGCAGACCGAGGACAAGGAGCTGCAGGCCCGTTTCGCACCGCTCGCCAGAACCCTGACCGACAATGAGCAGAAGATCATTGCGGAAATGAAGGCGGTTCAGGGCAAGCCGGCCGATATCGGCGGTTACTACCGCGTCGATCCCGACAAGTGCACCGCGGTGATGCGTCCGAGCGCCACCTTGAACGCCGTGCTGGCCGCTGCGAGCGCCTGAGCCCAGCGCCGCCCCGCGCCTGCGGGGCGACTGTGATCCGGAGGACGGCGTGTCCTCCGGCGAGAAACGCCAGGGCCCGCCCTGGCGTTGTGCTTGGTGCGCGCCTCGGGGCGTTCCGCGTGCAGCACCGTGCCGTGGTTCGGCGATGGCTGGCTTTTGATGGATAATCGAAAGACAGTCTCGGCGCAGCCCGGGCCGGTGCCGCCATGGGCTGGCGCCGCGCCGATGCCGGGTGCCGCCGACTGCCGGCAGCCCAGTGGAACTCTTTGTCCGACGCACGTTCACCAGGAGGGAGCAGGCATGAGCACATCTCACATCAAGGTTCCGGCAGGTGGCCAGAGGATTGTTCCGGGGCAGGCGGTTCCCGACAATCCGATCATTCCCTTCATCGAGGGCGACGGTATCGGCGTGGATATCACTCCGGTGATGATCAAAGTCATCGATGCCGCGCTCGACAAGGCCTACGGCGGCAGGAAAAAGATCCACTGGATGGAAGTCTATGCCGGCGAGAAATCGACCCGGCTCTACGGCCCGGACCAGTGGCTGCCGAAGGAGACATTCGATGCGTTGAAGGCGTACTCGGTGTCGATCAAGGGGCCGATGACCACGCCGGTCGGTGGCGGCATCCGTTCGCTGAACGTCGCCTTGCGCCAGGAGCTCGATCTCTACCAGTGCGTGCGCCCGGTACGCTGGTTCCGCGGCGTGCCTTCGCCGCTCAAGGACCCGAGCAAGGTCGATATGGTCATCTTCCGCGAGAATACCGAGGACATCTATGCCGGCATCGAGTGGCAGGCCGAAACCGAAGGCGCACGGAAAGTCATCAAATTCCTGCAAGAAGAAATGGGGGTGAGGAAGATCCGCTTCCCGGAAACGTCCGGGATCGGGATCAAGCCGATTTCCCGCGAGGGGACTTCGCGCCTGGTGCGCGCAGCGATGCGCTATGCGATCGACAACGACCGCAACAGCGTCACCATCGTGCACAAGGGCAACATCATGAAGTTTACCGAGGGCGCCTTCCGTGACTGGGCCTACCAAGTCGCGCGCGAGGAGTTCGGTGCCCAGCCGATCGACGGCGGCCCGTGGTGCAGCTTCAAGAACCCGGACACCGGGCGCGAGATCATCGTCAAGGACGCCATCGCCGATGCCTTCCTGCAGCAGATCCTGCTCCGCCCGGCCGAATACGACGTCATCGCCTGCTGCAACCTCAACGGCGACTACATCTCGGATGCGCTCGCCGCCCAGGTCGGTGGCATCGGCATCGCGCCGGGAGCGAACATTTCCGACCTCTATGCCTGTTTCGAAGCCACGCATGGCACGGCGCCGAAGTACGCCGGCCTCGACAAGGTGAACCCGGGGTCGCTGATCCTGTCGGCCGAGATGATGCTGCGCCATCTCGGCTGGAAGGAGGCCGCCGACCGGGTGGTCGGGTCGATGGAAGCTGCAATCGGCGACAAGGTCGTGACCTACGACTTCGCCCGCCTGATGGACGGTGCGCAGGAGGTGAGCTGCTCTGCATTCGGCGATGCGATGATCGCCCGCATGTGAGGCTTCGCGCGATGCCGGCGGCGCTCCCGATTGCGCCGCGATCGATCCGGAAAACCCGCCATCGCACTGAGACGGCGGGTTTTTTATGTGCGCCCTACCGGCAGTTCCGGTAGTTCAGGGAGCGGTAAGGCTTTGTAAGCAATAAGTAAGACTGATGTTCCTATAATGCCCTCGCTGTCGTATGCATGAAGCCGCGTTGCCGGCAGATCCATGCGGTAGGGAGTGACACTTCTGACGAGGAGACATTATGGAAAACAACAGTACGGGCTACTGGAAAGCCACGCTGGGCCTCCTGACCAAGATCATGATCGTATGGTTCCTGGTCTCGTACGGCGCCGGCATCCTCTTCGCACCCATGCTCGACACCATCAAGCTCGGCGGCTATCCGCTCGGCTTCTGGTTCGCGCAGCAGGGTTCGATCTATGTGTTCATCGCGCTGATCTTCTTCTATGCGAAGAAGATGGGCGAGATCGACCGCAAATTCGACGTTCACGAAGACTGACCGGGGGCACACATGGATCTTCAGACTCTGACCTACCTGGTAGTGGGCGCCTCCTTCGCGCTCTATATCGGGATCGCGATCTGGGCGCGCGCCGGCAGCACCAGTGAATTCTACGTCGCCGGCGGCGGCGTCCATCCGGTCACCAACGGCATGGCGACGGCGGCGGACTGGATGTCGGCGGCATCGTTCATCTCGATGGCCGGCCTCATCGCCAACATGGGCTACGGCGGCTCGCTGTTCCTGATGGGGTGGACCGGCGGCTACGTCATCCTCGCGATGTGGCTGGCGCCCTACCTGCGCAAGTTCGGCAAGTTCACCGTGCCCCAGTTCATCGGCGACCGTTACTACTCGAAGACCGCGAGCACGGTGGCCGTTGTCTGCCTGCTGACGGCCTCGATCACCTACGTGATCGGCCAGATGACCGGTGTCGGCGTGGCGTTCTCGCGCTTCCTCGGCGTCAGCAACGAGGTCGGCATCTACATCGGCATGGGCATCGTGTTCGCCTACGCGGTGTTCGGCGGCATGAAGGGCATCACCTACACTCAGGTGGCCCAGTACGTGGTGCTGATCCTGGCCTACACCATCCCGGCGATCTTCATCTCGCTGAACCTGACCGGCAACTTCCTGCCGCAGCTCGGCCTCGGGGGGACCCTGGTCGGCACCGACACCACCCTGCTCGACCGCCTGAACCAGGTCGTGCTCGACCTCGGCTTCGCCGAATACACCACCTCGGTGCCGGGCAGCACGCTCAACATGTTCGTCTACACCGTGTCGCTGATGATCGGTACCGCGGGCCTGCCGCACGTCATCATCCGCTTCTTCACCGTGCCGAAAGTGTCCGATGCGCGCTACTCCGCGGGCTGGGCGCTGGTCTTCATCGCCATCCTGTACACTACCGCGCCGGCCGTGGCGGCGATGGCCAAGTTCAACCTGCACCAGACGGTGAACAGTGCGATCGCGACCAATGGCGATCTCTACGCTGAGGAAGCGAGCCTGAAGTACGACGAGCGTCCGGCCTGGATGGCGCGCTGGGAAAAGACCGGCCTGCTGAAGTGGGAGGACAAGAACGGTGACGGCCGCATCCAGTACTACAACGACAAGACCAAGAATGCCGAGGTCGCGTCGAAGGCCGAGCAGGCGGGCTGGAAAGGCAGCGAGCTGACGGTGAACGCCGACATCATGGTGATGGCCAACCCGGAAATCGCCCTGCTGCCCAACTGGGTGATCGCGCTGGTGGCTGCAGGCGGCATCGCCGCGGCGCTGTCGACGGCGGCCGGTCTGCTGCTGGCGATCTCGTCGGCGGTCTCGCACGACCTGGTGAAGAACGTCTTCGCGCCGAACATTTCCGACAAGAACGAGCTGCTCGTGGGCAAGATCTCGATGGTGTTCGCGATCGTGCTTGCCGGCTACCTCGGCCTCAACCCGCCGGGCTTCGCTGCCGGCACTGTGGCCCTGGCCTTCGGTATCGCCGCCAGCTCGCTGTTCCCGGCGATCATGCTCGGCATCTTCTCCAAGAAGATGAACAAGGAAGGCGCCATTGCCGGCATGCTGTCGGGCCTGTTCGTAACCCTGTTCTACGTGTTCGCACACAAGGGCCTGTTCTTCATCAAGGGCACCGAGTACCTCGACCTGATCGGTGGGGCGAACGCCTTCTTTGGCATCACGCCGGAAGCCTTCGGTGCGATCGGCGCGTTGGTGAACTTCGCCGTCGCCTTCGCGGTGGATAAGGTCACCAAGGAGCCGCCGGAGCACATCCAGCACCTGGTCGAAGAAGTGCGCATCCCGCGCGGCGCCAAGGCGGTCGACGGCGCGCACTGATTCAAGGCGCGAGCAGCGCAGCATGCAGCAATGCCAGCACCGCCCCTCTGCGGAGGGCGGTGCTGGTGGAGAACCTCGTCAGCGGCTGCGGTGGCGGGGTTCTTTCTTTTGTGGCACTTTCGGGTCGTGGCAGACGTTCTGCACCCTCCCGTGACTGGAGCAGTCGATGGTCCTGGACCCAAGCGTGGTACTGACGTGGATTCTTTTTCTGGCCTTGTTCCCGATCGCCTTCTTCTGGCTGCGGCGGGCTTGGCGCATTCTCGTCAGGGGTGATTTTTCCGAAGTCGCGCTCCGGCGCGGCGTGCCCCCGGCGAATCCGGCGAAGTTCGCTCCCTTTGTCGCGGCCCTCAACCTGGTGTGCGGGGCGGTGATCGTGTTTGTGATCTTCGGCGTCATTAGTGCCCGCCTCGATTACGAAACCTGGAGCTCGACCGCGGGGATCACGATCTGGAGCAAGTTCCTGTTCGACTTCATCCTCGGCCGCCACGCCCATCCGGTGGCGTGGGGGCGCAAGAAGAAGGCCGCTGGCGAAACGGCAATGCCATCGGGCCGCTCGGACAAGTAGGGCGGCAATCGGCGAAGCCCGCCGCCGGGCGGCGCACCCGGAGCGCTCCCGCTGGCTTCAGCGGCGCTCGTGGACGCGGTAGCGTCGATCCAGGCGGTTCATCGTCCATACGTAGATGACGATGATCGCCAGGTAGACGATCAGCGACCCCTGGGCGAACAGGTAGAAACCGAGCGGGAACCCGAGGAAGTCGAACTGGTTGAGTGCGCTGGCGTGATAGCCGGCGACGAAGGTCACGCCGAACCAGATCAGCAGCAAGGATACGGTCAGCGCGATGTTGCGGCGCCAGTAGGCGCGATGGCGTTCGGTCAGGTTCATGACGGTCTGCGCTTCGGATCGGCGCCGGGCCGCGCCTTTTTCACTTTCGGGGGCTCTGCGGCCCGCGCCGGGGTCATGGGCCGCAGCACGGTGCTCAGTGCGAGCCGTTGCCGTTGCTGTCGCCGTTGGCGTGGATGCGGGCGAGTTCGGATTGTACGTCCCGCGGGGCGGGCTCATGGCCGCCGGCTTCGAGCACGAATTCGCTTTCTCCGGCGCAGATCGCTTTCAACCGGCTTTCGAAGCCTTCCAGCCCGGCCATCGGTACGCGCGCCGAGATCAGCGTCCAGCCCGGGGCCGGGCTGTCGGTGGCGGTCAGGCGGCCGCGCCGTCCGGCCAGTTCGGCGCTGACTTCGCCGAACAGCGCATCGGCCACTTTCACTTGTACGTCGAGCAGCGGCTCGAGCACCAGCGGCCGGGCGGCGAGCACCGCCTCGATGAGGGCATGACGCCCGGCGGTGACGAAGGAGACTTCGTTCGAGTCCACCGCATGGTGCTTGCCGTCGGTGACCACGACCCGGATGTCCTGGAGCGGAAAGCCGGCGAGCGCCCCTTCGGCGAGAGCCTGGCGCACGCCTTTTTCCACCGCGGGCATGAAGTTGGTCGGGATCGCCCCGCCCTTGACCTCGTCGGCCAGCTCGATGCCGCTGCCACGTGGCAGCGGCTCGACGCGCAGCGCGACTTCGCCGAACTGGCCGGCGCCGCCGCTCTGCTTCTTGTGGCGGTAGCGCGCCTCGGCGACGATCGAGATCGTCTCGCGGTAGGGAATGCTGGGGGTGGCGGTGTCGAGCTGCAGGTTCCAGCGTGCGGCGAGCTCCTCGAGCACGATTTTCAGGTGCTGCTCGCCCAGCCCGCGGACCACGGTGCGACGGTTGCGCGGATCGAAGCTCACCTCGAGGCAGGGGTCCTCGTCGGTGAGGCGGGCGAGCGCTTCGGACAACTTCTGCTCGTCGGCCGGCTTGCGTGTCATCAGCGCGAGGCCGAAGACCGGCTGCGGGTAGTCGGGGGCGGAGGCTAAATGGTGGTAATCCTCGTCGTGCGAGTCATGGAGCACGGCGTCGCGCTCGATCTCGTCGACCCGCGCCACCGCACACAGGTCGCCGGGAACGGCAAGCGGAGTTTCGACCGCGTTGCGCCCCTGCATGCGCAGCAAGTGGGCGACCTTGAACGGTTTGCGCCCGTCGCCGATGTAGAGCTGGGAATTGGGGGTGAGCTGCCCCTGGTGCACGCGGAACAGCGCGAGCTTGCCCCGGTAAGGGTCGTTGGCGACCTGGAAGACGTGGGCAACGGCATGGCGCTCCGGGTCAAGGGCGACTTCGACCGGCGCGGCAGCCTGGCCTTCGCCCTTCAGGAACCGCGGCGGATTACCCTCGGTGGGGTCGGGGGCGAGCCGGCCGAGGATGTCGAGCAGCTCGGGTACCCCGGCGCCGCTGCGTGCCGAGACGAAGCACAGCGGGATCAGGTGGCCTTCGCGCAGGGCGCGCTCGAAGGGGGCGTGCAACTGCTCGGGGTCGAGCGACTCGCCCTGTTCGAGATATTGCCCCATCAGCGCCTCGTCGAGCTCGACGATCTGGTCGACGAGCGCGTCGTGGGCGGCGGAAACCGTGGAGAAGGCCGTCGCTGCCGACGTGTCGGGGGCGAAAAAGCAGTCCACGACCCGGCTGCCGTCGGCCGAAGGCAGGTTGATCGGCAGGCATTCGCGGCCGAAGGCGGCGCTGACCGATTCCATCAGGGTCGCGAAGTCGATCCCTGCCGCATCGATCCGGTTGACCACGATCATGCGGCACTTGCCTTTGGCGGCGGCCATCATGCGCCGCGTGCCGCTCTCGATTCCGGCCGTGGCGCTGAGCACGATGGCCGCCGTATCGACCGCCGGCAGGCTGAGCAGGGCACGGCCGGCGAGATCGGGCAGGCCCGGGGTGTCGAGCAAGTTGATCCAGTGTCCGGCCCACTCCAGATGCACCAGCGCGGTGTGCAGGGAATGGCCCATGGCCTTTTCCTGCGGGTCGAAGTCGGCCACCGTGTCGCCGCGCTCGATGCTGCCGCTGGCCCCGATCTCGCCCGCTGCTGCGAGCAGGGCTTCGACCAGCGTGGTCTTGCCGCTGCCGGCGTGGCCGAGCAGGGCGAGGTTGCGGATGTCGTGTACCGAGCTGGGTGTCATGGTTCGCCTCCCTACGGGTTGAATGGCTTCAAGTGTCCGCCTGCCGACGGCGGAAGGCAATGGATCCCCGTTTTCGATGCCCGTGTCCTTGTGCCGGCCCCATTCCAGTGGGCGTGCTCACGCGCTGCGCAGGCCGGCGAGCCGGGTCAGGCCGATCGCCGCCAGTGGCAGCAGCAGGCCAAGCAGGGTGACGGTGACGAGCAGGGGGCCAAGCTCGGTGTAATCCGCCGGGGTGGTGATCACGCCGCTCGCCGCGTCGCGGACCTCGCGCGCGATCGTGTACAGCTGGTTGAGATATTTGGTGCCGAGCTGCGAGGCCGACAGGGCGAGGTTGGTGAAAGAGGCCATCACCGCAAAGAAGGTGGCCTTCAGGTGCGGTGGCGCGGAATTTGCAATCCAGGCCAGCATCGGCACCATCGACACCTGGCCGAGCGGGGACTCGAGCGCGGTGTTGGCGATGGCGATGAAACGCGCATCGACGGTGCCTCCGGTGTGGGCGGCGGTCCATTCGTGCAGGCCGTGGAACATGCCGATGATCGGCAGCGACAGCAGCGTCGATGCGATGGTCAGGAAGATCACGATGTTGGCGATCGACTTTTCCGCCATGAAGCGGCGGAACAGGAACAGGCCGGCGAGCGTCAGCGTGCTGGTGATCAGGTCCAGGCGCGACAGGAAGCTCTGGTCGAAGCCGAGTTCGTCGATCATCCACCAGCTCGCCCCTGCGCCCGGGCCGGGCAGGGTGCGGAAGGCGAAGATGATGATCACGGTGCCGAGCAGGGTGCGCGCGGCTTCGGCCGAGAGTTCGCGCAGCAGGCGGGCGATCATCACGGCGATGATCGTGAACGAGGCTGCGAAGATGATTTCCTGGCCATATTCGATGCCGGACAGGCCGATGCCGACGGTCAGCGCCACGAACACCGCGCTGCCGCCGAGGATCCACCCGTTGGGCGCGGTTTTTTCTTCCGGCTCGTGGAGCAGGCGGTCGATTTCGGCGCGGCTGTGCCCGAGTGCGGCCAGCCGCCCCGCCTCGCGTCGTTTGAGGAAGCCGCCGAGCAGCACCCCGCTCACCGAGAGCAGCGGAATGATCAGCGCCAGCTCGTAGATGCGCAGGTAGATCGCCACCTTGTCCGCTTCGGGAAGGCCCTCCGAGCCCTGGAACATGACGACGTTGGCGAGTGACACCAGCACCGTGCCGCCGATGATGGCGACGCGGCCGAGCATCTGCATCGTGGTGTGCATCAGGCGCACTGTGTCCGCGGGAATGGGCCGGCCGTACTGGTCGAGGCGCGGCACCGCCTCGACCGTCATCGCGTCGGCCACCGCGTCCTGCATTACATAGCCCACCGGCGACAGCAGCACCGACAGCACGAACCAGGCCTCCACCGGCATCACTGTGCGCATCGCGTCCGGATGGCCAATCAGACCGATCATGATCGCCAGGCTCGCCGCGATCAGCATCGCGCCGAAATACACCAGCCCGGCCTTGTGCCGCCACATCAGATCGACCAGGTGGCCGATCGGCATCTTCAGCGCCCATGGGATCCCGGCCCAGAAGCCGAGGGCGGCGAGGAAGGCTGCCGACAGGCCGAGGTAATCCTTGACGAAGAAGGTGCCGACGATGCCGGTGAGCCCGGACACGCCCGCCGCGCAATACACCATCAGCGGCGGCAGGAAGGACAGCCGCATCTCGCGGCCGAGTTCGAGCAGGTTGCGGTCGATCCAGCGGAATACGGCATTCGGCACGCGGGAACCTCGTCACAGGGATTCAATTGGCAATTGGCCGCCGGGTCGGCGGCGGCGCCTTGCCACGTCGATGCTCAGCGCACGAACAGCCGTTCGACCAGCGGCAGGATCCACGGCAAGGACAGCGCGGTAAGCAGTCCGTTCAGCCCCATCGCCAGTGCGGCGAAGGCGCCCGCCTGTTCGCTGACCTGGAAGGCGCGCGCGGTGCCGATGCCGTGCGAGGCGATGCCGATCGCGAATCCGCGCACGGCGTGGTCGTCGATGCGCAGCCAGAGGAACAGGCTGCGCGCGCATACCGCGCCGAGGATGCCGGTGCTGATCACCAGCACCGCGGTCAGCGAAGGCAGGCCGCCGAGGCGCTCGGCGACCGCCATCGCGATCGGGGTGGTGACGCTCTTGGGGGCGAGCGACATCAGCGATTCGCGGCTGGCGCCGAGCAGCGCCCCGATGCCCCAGGCCGACAGTGCCGCAGTCAGTGAGCCGGCGACCAGGGCGAGGCTCAGGGGGGCGGCCAGCGCCTTCAGCTTCGGCCATTGGGCATACAGCGGAATGGCCAGGGCGACGGTGGCCGGACCGAGAAGGAAGTGCACGAACTGGGCGCCGTCGAAATAGCTCTGGTAGGGCGTGCCGGTGAGCAGCAGCAGGCTGGCGAGCAGCGCCACCGCGATCAGCACCGGATTGGCGAGCGGGTGAAATCCCAGGCGGCGGTAGATCTGGAAGGCCGCCTGGTAGGCGAGCAGGGTCATCGTCAGCCCGAGTAGGGGCGAGGCCGACAGATAGACCCAGATTTCCTCGAACTGCGGCGTCATCGCGCGCCCTCGCGGTCGCGGCGGCGGCGGGCGAGGGCCTGGAGGAGGAGTGCGGTGACGATGATCGCCAGCAAGGTGCTGGCCACCATCGCCACCACCAGCGGCAGCCATTCAGCGGCGATGCGCTCGCCGTAGAGGACGATGCCGGTGCCGGCCGGCACGAACAGCAGCGACAGATGTTGCAGCAACTGGCCCGATGTCTGGCGCAGACTTTCACCGGGGCCGCCGCGCAGCATCAGGGCGATGAACAGCAAGGCCATGCCGATCACCGGGCCGGGGATCGGCAGGGCAAAGCTGTGGGCGAGCACTTCGCCGGCGAGCTGGAAGACGAGGAGAAGGGTCAGGGCGGCAAGCATCGGTTCAGAGGGTCTTACCGAAGTAGTACAGGGTGAGCAGGCCGCCGACGCCGATGATGAACCGGCGCAGCCACAGCGCAGGAACCCTGCGCGCCACCGCCGCGCCCCCGTAGCCGCCGATCGTGGCGGTGGCGATCATTACCAGGGTGTGTGGCCAGGACACGGCGCCGGCGAGTACGAAGGTGGCGACGGCGACGCTGTAGATCACCGCCGACAGCCAGTTCTTGAGGGCGTTGATCTCGTGCACGTCCTTGAATCCCTGAATCGCGAGCGCGGCGATCATCAGGATACCCATGCCGGCACCGAAAAAACCGCCGTAGATCGACACCACTAACTGGAACACATAGCCGCCGGGGCCGATATGGCGTTCGTCCGCGCCGTCCGGCGCCGGTTTCCATTTCTTCACCAGCGCCGAAATCTGCCCGCTGAAGGCGAACAGCACGGTCGCGACCAGCAGCAGCCAGGGGATCAGCTTGGCGAAAGCGGCGTTGGAGGTCGCCAGCAGCAACAGGCCGCCGGCGATCCCGCCGAAGAAGGCGACCACCGAGAGCATCGGCAGGCTTTTCGAGAAGCGCTTCAGCTCGCGGCGAAAGGCCCAGGCGCCGGCCAGGCTGCCCGGCCACAGTGCCACCGAATTGCTCGCATTGGCGATGACCGGTGGTACGCCGACCGCAAGCAGTGCGGGAAAGGAGAAGAAGGTGCCGCCGCCGGCGACCGAGTTGACTGCACCGGCGGCGAAGGCAGCGATGCCGATGAGGGCGATGTCGAGGAGATCCAGGCCGGGCATGGGTAGGTCGGAGCAGGGCTATCGATTCGGCAAGGTGCCGGCGGGAGCCGCAGATCGCGCGTGCTGCCGCGGGTCGAAACCGACCCGCGGCGCCGCGTTCTGGTCTGGGCATGTCTCCTCCGCCCCGAATGGGAACGAAGTGTAATGGAGGCCCATAGAAAACAGAAGATGCTTCGAAAAGAAAATTGAATACTTCTTCGTCGTGGTTTACCCGAACTTCTGGCTGGCGTACCCGGTGGCGAGCCGGGGGCGGCAGTGTCTGCCGAGCGTCCGGGCGGGGGCTTGACGCATGCTGTGGGTGTTGCACCGCAGATCCGGGCCGGAGCGCTTCAAGGTGGCGCTGCGTAGTGGTTGAACCGATCGCGTGCTCTGTTGTATAGTCCGCGCTCTTCGCCGGCATAGCTCAGTTGGTAGAGCAGCGCATTCGTAATGCGAAGGTCGGGGGTTCGACTCCTCTTGCCGGCACCAGCGGATACAAGGAAAAAGGCCAGCCCTTCGGGGTTGGCCTTTTTCCTTCCGGTGTTCGTGCCGCATGCCAGCGGGTTCATGTTGCGGCGCAATAGCGAAGGCGTGGCGGATGTGCTAAAAGAAAATCCCGTTTTGGCTCTGCTCCCGCTGTCTGCGCTTGCTGCGACAGCGGCGCTGCATTCGTACCAATGACCACCGCCGAATTGCCTGTGGCCGCAGCCGACGCTGCCGACGACCGCGACTGCTACCACTGCGGCCTGCCCGTTCCATCCGCTACGCAACACTTTGTGCGCGTCGATGGTGCGCTGCGGCGGATGTGCTGTGTCGGTTGCGAAGCGGTCGCCCAGTCGATCGTCGACAACGGGCTCACCGACTATTACCGCCACCGCGATGCCATGCCCGAGCGCCGTCGTGAAGCGATGCCGGCCGAGTTGCAGGAACTCGGCTTGTTCGATCACCCCGATTTCCAGAAAAGCTTCGTGCGCCCGGTGGGCGAGCACGAGCGCGAAGCTGCGCTGATTCTCGAAGGCATTACCTGCGCCGCCTGCGTGTGGCTCAACGAAAACCACGTCGCCCGCCTGCCGGGCGTGTCCGCGATCCAGATCAATTACGCCACCCGGCGCGCCCGCGTGCGCTGGGACGAGCGCCGGATAAAACTGTCCGACATCCTCGCCGCGGTCCGGGCGATCGGTTACCGCGCCTACCCCTATGACGCCGAACGCTCCGAGCAGATCGCCGGCCGGGAGCGGCGCTCGATGCTGTGGCGGCTGTTCGTTGCCGGCTTCGGCATGATGCAGGTCATGATGTATGCCTTTCCTGCCTACGTGGCGGGGGAGGGCGAGCTGACCCCGGACATCGAGTTGCTGCTGCGCTGGGCGAGCCTGGTGCTGACCCTGCCGGTGGTGCTGTATTCGGCTGCCCCCTTCTTTCAGCGCGCCTGGCGCGACGTGCGCCTGCGCCGGCTCGGCATGGATGTGCCGGTGGCGCTGGGCGTGGGCAGCGCCTTTCTCGCCAGCCTGTGGGCGACGCTGACCGATGGCCCCGAGGTGTATTACGACTCGGTGACGATGTTCGTGTTCTTCCTCCTCGGCGGGCGTTACCTGGAGATGCTCGCGCGCCAGAAGGCGGTGCGCGGCGTGGAGGAACTGGGCAAGGCGCTGCCCTCTTTCGCCGAGCGGCTCGGCGGCTGGCCTGCGAGCACCGACGGTGAGCGGGTGCCGACGGTGCAGCTGATGGCCGGAGATGTGGTGCGCGTACGCCCGGGCGAGGCCGTTCCTGCCGACGGCGTGGTCGTCGAGGGTGGGAGCGAAGTCAATGAGGCGCTCCTTACTGGGGAGAGCATGCCGGTGCCGAAGGGGGTAGGCGATACGCTGACCGGCGGCAGCATCAACGTGTCTTCGCCGCTGCTGCTGCGCGTGGAACAGGTCGGCGACGCCACCCGGCTGGGGGCGATCCGCCGCCTGATGGAGCGTGCCGCCGGTGAGCGACCGCGGATTGCGACCCAGGCCGAGCGGGTCGCGGGCTATTTCATCGTCACCCTGCTGGTGCTTGCCGGAGCGACCGCTATCGCGTGGTACCTCATCGATCCGGCGCGGGCGCTGTGGGTCAGTGTCTCGGTGCTGGTGGTGGCGTGTCCCTGTGCATTGTCGCTGGCGACGCCGACCGCGCTGACGGTGGCGACCGATGTGCTGGCGCGGATGGGGGTGTTGGTGACGCGCGGCCATGCGATCGAGACCCTGGCCAAGGCCAACCGTTTCGTTTTCGACAAGACCGGGACGCTGACCCTCGGGCGCATGCGGCTGGAGGAAGTACGGGTGCTGGGCGAACGCGACGAGCCCGGATTGCGTGCCCTTGCCGCGGCGATCGAGCAGGGCTCCGAGCATCCGGTTGCGGCCGGCTTGCGCGAGGCGGCGGGTGGCTTGATCCTGCCGCCGGTCGCCCGGCTCAAGGCCGAAACCGGGAAAGGGGTGGAGGGCTGGGTGGACGGGGCGCGCTGGTGGATCGGGCGCCCCGACCATGTCGCTGCATGCGCCGGACTGGCGCTGCCGGACGAACTCGCGGAGCTCGCTGCCCGCGGCGGGACGGTTGTGGCGCTGGCGTCGCCCGCCGGCTGGCAGGCACTGTTCCGGCTTGCCGATGGCCTGCGTGCGGAAGCGGCCGCGTTCGTCTCGCGTCTCGCCCGCGAACAAGCCCGGATGAGCGTGCTGTCGGGCGATGCGCCGCCGGTGGTGGCGGCGGTGGCGAACACGCTGGGCATTGCCGATGCCCGGGGCGGAATGAGCCCGCAGGACAAGCAGGCCTGCATCGTGCACCTGCAGCGTGAGCCCGGCGTGGTGGTGGCCATGGTGGGCGATGGCGTCAATGATGCGCCGGTTCTGGCGCAGGCCCATGTCTCGGTCGCGATGGGCGGTGGCACCGACCTGGCGCGCAACCAGGCCGACATCGTGCTGCTCAACGAAAATCTGGCCAGCCTGGGGCAGGGGATCGATCTGGCGCGCAAGACGTTGAGGATCATCCGCCAGAATCTGTGGTGGTCCTTTGCCTACAATTTCACGTCTGTGCCGCTGGCGATGGCCGGGCTGGTCACTCCCTGGATGGCGGGGCTGGGGATGGCGGCCAGCTCCTTGCTGGTGGTGCTCAATGCGCTGCGCCTGCAGCGCCCGTTCCGCTAATCGAACCGCGCCAGGATTGAGGATCGAAAGAGGATGGAAAGCCTTTACCTGTTGATCCCGATCTCGGTTGTGCTTGTGTTCGTCATCGGGGTGCTGTTCTGGTGGTCGCTGCGCAGCGGACAGTACGACGACCTGGAGGGGCCGGCCTATCGCGTCCTGCTCGATGACAGGGATGTCCCTCCCGTCGGGCATCGGGCGGAAGAAAACACCGGTCGCGGCAAGGACGAAGAACCACGAGCCTAGGTCGTTCAGGCGTTGCAGATCCCCCCTGAAAGGCGTGTTGACCTAGGTCAACACGCCTTTCAGGGGGGAGAGCATACTGCCCCCATGGTTATCGGTGAGGCCGGCCGGGGCGGCCGGTTCGATACCTGCAGTTTTGTCTCTCTGTTGGGGTTGGGGGTGCGTGCATACGCACCCTTTTTTTGTCTATAGCCCCGACCTTCTCCATCGCCCCGATCCTCCGATCCCGCGGTGCGCCAGCGCCTTGCCGGCTCTGGCTCCTTTTCTTCGTCGTTTCCTATCCGCCCAGTCCGCCATGTCTGGCACTCCATGCAGCTTTCCGGCTGCGGCTTCGTCGCGTCTTGTCCGGGTCGGTGCAGGGCAGTTCAGAGGCATTATTTTCATATTTGTTTGGACTTCGTCCAGTTTATACTTTCGAACGATGCCGCGCTGCAATAGAATGTTGATTTAAGTCAATCGAGGGGGGCCGCCCCGGCGTAATCTGGCCCGTGCATGCGCATGGCGTCGGGCCCTCCGGCGCTCCGGGCGGGATGAGGTTGTGCTCGCAGAAGTTTTTAAAACGAAGAGGTGACTCACATGCAATCGCAAGCGACTTATAACTATAAAGTCGTGCGCCAGTTCGCCATCATGACGGTGGTGTGGGGCATCGTGGGCATGCTGGTCGGCGTGATCGCCGCAGCACAGCTCGTGTGGCCGGAACTGAACGCGCATGAATTCCTGCATTTCGGCAGGCTCCGTCCGCTGCATACCAATGCCGTGATCTTCGCATTCGGCGGGTGCGCGCTGTTTGCCACCTCGTACTACGTCGTGCAGCGCACCTGTCATGCCACGCTGTTCGCCCCCGGCCTTGCCGCGTTCACTTTCTGGGGCTGGCAGCTGGTGATCGTGCTGGCGGCGATCACCTTGCCGCTGGGGTACACCTCTTCCAAGGAATACGCCGAACTCGAGTGGCCGATCGACATCCTGATCGCGATCGTCTGGGTGTCCTACGCGGTGGTGTTCTTCGGCACCATCGCTCGGCGCAAGATCTCCCACATCTACGTCGCCAACTGGTTTTTCGGGGCCTTCATCCTCACCGTCGCCCTGCTGCACATCGTCAATAGCGCCGCGATTCCGGTGTCGCTGACCAGCATGAAGTCGTATTCGGCCTATGCCGGGGTGCAGGACGCGATGGTGCAGTGGTGGTACGGCCACAACGCCGTCGGCTTCTTCCTCACTGCCGGCTTCCTCGGCATGATGTACTACTTCGTGCCCAAGCAGGCCGACCGCCCGGTGTATTCCTACCGCCTGTCGGTGGTGCATTTCTGGGCGCTGATCTTCACCTACATGTGGGCCGGCCCGCACCACCTGCACTACACCGCGCTGCCCGACTGGACCCAGTCGGTCGGCATGGTGTTCTCGCTGATCCTGCTGGCGCCGTCCTGGGGCGGCATGATCAACGGCGTGCTGACCCTGTCGGGCGCCTGGCACAAGCTGCGCACCGACCCGATCCTGAAGTTCCTGGTCACCTCCCTGTCCTTCTACGGCATGTCGACCTTCGAAGGTCCGATGATGTCGATCAAGACGGTCAATGCGCTATCGCACTACACCGACTGGACGGTCGGCCACGTGCACTCCGGCGCGCTGGGCTGGGTGGCGATGATCTCGATCGGTTCGGTCTACTTCCTCATTCCGCGCCTGTACGGCAAGACCGAGATGTACAGCGTGAAGCTGATCAATGCCCACTTCTGGGTGGCCACCATCGGCGTGGTGCTCTACATCGCCTCGATGTGGATCGCCGGCGTGATGCAAGGCCTGATGTGGCGTGCCACCAACCCGGACGGCACGCTGACCTACTCCTTCGTCGAGAGCGTCAAGGCCAGCTATCCGTTCTGGACCATCCGCTTCATCGGCGGCGTGCTCTTCCTCTCCGGCATGGTGATCATGTTCTACAACATGGTGAAGACCATTTCCGGCCAGAAGGCCTATGACGCTCCGGTGATCGCCCCCGCAGCCGCCCACGCCTGACCGGAGAACGACAACATGGCTCAATCGAAACACGACAAAGTCGAACGCAGCGTCTTCCTGCTGATCGTGCTCACGCTGCTCACCGTCAGCGTGGGTGGCCTGGTGGAAATCGTGCCGTTGTTCTTCCAGCACTCGACCACTTCGGCGATCGGTCCCGGGGGCACGCAGCTCGATGTCAAGCCTTACGATCCGGTGCGCCTGGTCGGACGCGACATCTATGTCCGCGAAGGCTGCTACAACTGCCATTCGCAGATGATCCGCCCGTTCCGCGCCGAAACCGAGCGTTACGGCCACTACTCGGTGGCCGGTGAATACATCTACGACCATCCGTTCCAGTGGGGCTCGAAGCGCACCGGGCCGGATCTCGCCCGTGTCGGCGGCCGTTATTCGGACGAATGGCAGCGCGTGCATCTGCTCAATCCGCGCGACGTCGTGCCCGAGTCGAACATGCCGGCCTTCCCCTGGCTCGATCGTCCGGTTGAGGCCGATGACATCCAGGCGAAGATGCGCGCGCTGAACAAGGTCGGACTGCACAAGTACAGCGAGGAGGAAATCGCCGCCGCGCCGGCCGCGCTCGAGGGCAAGACCGAGCTCGATGCGGTGGTGGCCTACCTCCAGGGGCTGGGGACCGCGCTCCAGAACGTACGCTGAGGGAGCGCGCCGTGGATATCAACGACTTCCGGAGTCTGCTCACGGTGGTGGGCCTGCTGTGCTTTCTGGGCATCTGCGCCTGGGCTTACAGCAGGCAGGCCAAGGCGGGCTTCGACGAGGCGGCGCGCCTGCCCCTGAGCGATGACGACGTGCCGGCCATCGGCGGCCGGCAAGACAAAGAGGGAAAAGCAAATGGCTGACTTCATCAGCGGTTTCTGGAACGCGTATGTGATGGTCCTCGTGACCCTGTCCATCCTGTTCTGCGTGTTCGTGCTGGCGTCCAACATGACCCGGCGCAAGGAAGGCGCGGCGGAACTGCACGGGCACGTGTGGGACGAGACCCTGGCCGAGTACAACAATCCGCTGCCGCGCTGGTGGATGTACCTGTTCTGGATCACGATCGCATTTGCCATCGTCTATCTGGCGATCTATCCCGGGTTCGGGGACCGCAACCAGCATCGTGGGCAATGGGCGCAGTACGCGACCGAAATGAAGGCCGCCGACGAGCGCTTCGGGCCGGTGTTCGCGAAGTACCGGCAGATGGATCTCGCCGCGGTCGCGGCCGACCCCGAGGCCAACGCGACCGGGCAGCGCCTGTTCCTGACCTACTGCGCGCAGTGCCACGGCTCCGCCGCGCAGGGTGCGAAGAGCTTCCCCAACCTGACCGACAATGAATGGCTGTGGGGCGGCGAGCCCGAAACCATCCGCACCACCATCCTCGGCGGGCGCATGGGGGTGATGCCGCCGTTCGGGCCGACGCTGGGCGCCGAAGGGGTGAAGGACGTCGCCAACTACGTCCGTTCCCTGTCCGGTCTCGCCCACGACTCCTTGCGCGCCCAGCGCGGGAAGGATGTGTTCGCGACCAACTGCGTCGCCTGCCACGGCGCCGACGCCACCGGCAATCCGCTGATGGGGGCGCCGAACCTGACCAACAAGTCCTGGCTGTACGGTTCGACCGAGGCCACCATCATCGAAACGGTGACCCATGGCCGCAGCAACAAGATGCCGGCTTTTGGAGAATTTCTCGGCGAGGACAAGGTGCACATGCTGGCAGCGTATGTGCTGAGCCTCGGCAAGAAATGAGGCGCCGATTCAAGCAATAAACGTGCTTACATCCCGGGAGGAGGGGGCCTTCCCGGGCTATTCATACAATAACAACAAGCATCCACCGGCAAGGCGACCATGAGCGGCCCATCCCGACAGCCAGCGCAAACGAGTTCTTCTCCCCAAGACACCCTTTACGAGGCGCGCAAGAAGCTCTACGTGCGCACCGTCAGCGGCGTGTTCGCCAACTGGCGCTGGGTGATGGTATGGCTCACTCAGCTCGTCTTCTATGGCCTGCCCTGGTTGTCATGGAACGACCGGCAGGCCGTGCTGTTCCATCTCGCCGAACGCAAGTTCTACCTCTTCGGCTGGGTGTTCTGGCCGCAGGACGTGTTCTTCCTCGCGGTCCTGCTGATCATTTCAGCCTATGCCCTGTTCTTCTTCACCGCGATCGCCGGCCGGTTGTGGTGTGGCTATGCCTGTCCGCAGACGGTATACACCGAAATATTCATGTGGATCGAGCAGAAGATCGAAGGCGACCACATCCGCCGTCAAAAGCTCGACCAGGCCGAGATGAGCGCACCCAAGGCGCTGCGCCGCGGGGGCAAGTTCCTGGTCTGGGGGCTGTTCTCGCTGTGGACCGGGTTCACCTTCGTCGCCTATTTTTCGCCGCTGGAGGAATTGCTCCGTTCCATTCCCGTGTTCGGCTTCGGCCCCTGGGAACTGTTCTGGATCCTGTTCTATGCGGCGTTCACCTACCTGTTCGCTGGGGTGATGCGCGAACAGGTGTGCACCTACATGTGCCCCTATGCGCGCTTCCAGGCGGTGATGTTCGACCCCGACACGCTCGTCATCACCTACGACGAGGAGCGCGGCGAGCCGCGCGGGGCGCGCAGGAAAGGCATCGATCCGAAGGCGGTGGGCAAGGGCGACTGCATCGACTGCGGCATCTGCGTCCAGGTCTGCCCGACCGGGATCGACATCCGCAACGGCCTCCAGTACGAATGCATCGGCTGTGCGGCGTGCATCGACGCCTGCGACCAGGTCATGGACAGGATGAACTACCCGCGCGGCCTGATCCGTTACTCGACCGAAAACGCCGTCAAAAAGCACTGGGGGCGCAAGGAAATCGCCGCTCACGTGTTTCGCCCGCGGACCCTGATTTACGGCGTCATCCTCGCGCTGCTCTGCGTCGCCTTCGTCTGGGGACTGGCGGTGCGCGATCCCTTGCGCGTGGACATCATCCGCGACCGCGCCTCGCTCGGGCGCGAGATCGAAGGCGGCTTGATCGAGAACGTCTATCGTTTTCAGGTGATGAACATGACCGAGGCGCCGCGTACCTTCCACCTCGAAGTGTCCGGCCTGCCCGGCGCGCGGATCGGCAGCGGAGAACGGGTCGAGGTCGCACCGGCGGCGACCGGCGCGCTCACCGTACAGGTGCTCGTGCCCTACGATGCCGGCCAGCCCGGCGCCAATCCCGTCGCCTTCCGCATTACCGCCGAGGACGATCCGGGACTGAGCCTCGAAGAACGAACGACCTTCCTGATTCCGCGTTGAGATGAATACGACCTTGACTCAAAAGACTCCTCCGCCCTGGTACCGCCAGGGCTGGCCGTGGTTCCTGATCGCCTTTCCCGCGATCGCGGTGATCGCCGGCGTGATCACCTTCGTGATCGCGGCGAAGACCTTCGATGGCATGGTGGTGGACGACTACTACAAGGAAGGGCGGGCCATTGTGCACACCATCGAGCGGGTCGAGCGCGCCCGCGAGCTTGGCCTGATCGCCGCCCTGCAGGTACGCAGCGAATCGATCCGCATCGAAATGGGCGCGGCACTTCCCGCCGATGTGCCGCAGCGGATCGTCCTGACCATCGTCCATCCGACGCGCGGGGGGCAGGATCAGTCGCATGTCCTCAGTGGAACAGCGGGCGTGTTCGAAACCGGGTTGAAAACCCTGGCCACGGGACGCTGGCTGTTCGTGATCGAAGACGAGGCGCAGCACTGGCGCATGAGCGGATCGGCCTACCTGCCGACCGAGTCGGCAATCACGATTGCTCCGGATGCGTGACTTCCGCGGTGCGAGCACGCCGGGATGACGCAAACGACGAGAGGGAGGTCCGATGCAAAAGTGGATACAGGTGCTGTGGCCCTCATTCCTGGTTGCGGCCATCGCTGAAGCGGTTTTTTTTCTCGTGATCGATCCCCGCACGCTTTACCTGTTCGGCGAACCCGTCGACTTCGGGCCGGTCGCGACCTATTCGATCGCCTTCTTCTGCTTCTGGCTGGTCTGCGCGGCCTCGAGCCTGGGCACGGTCTTCCTGCAGCGCTCTGCGCGCCAGATCAACCGCAAACGATAGCCCGCCGGCATCGAAAACAGGGCGGAATCGCCCCGTGCCGGAGCCATTCCGCCCTGCGCTGTGGGTGCCGGCTGGTCAGCGGCAGACCAGAACCGGGGTCTTGCTGTGGGTGAGCACTTTCTGCGTTTCGCTGCCGAGCAGCAGGCCGGCGATGCCGCGGCGCCCGTGCGAGGCCATGAAGATCAGGTCGCAGCCGTGGCGGTCCGCGGCGTCGATGATGGCCTCGTAAGGGACTTCATTGACCAGGGTGTCGGTGTCGGCCGAGACGCCTGCGGCATCGGCCGCCTGTTTTGCCTTCGAGAGGATGCCCTCCGCTTCGGCGGCGGCCGACTTGGCGAACTGCTCCGGAGTGGTGGGATCGATCAGGGCACCTTCGCCGTAGATCGGCATCGGAAAGTCGGGCTGCGCGTAAAAGAAGGTGATTCTCGCTCCCGCCTCCTTGGCGAAGGATACGGCGCGAGCGGCCGTGGCTTCGGAGAGGGCGGATCCATCCGTCGGTACGAGGATATGCTTGAACATGGCGAGGCGTCCCATTGGGTTGTTGGTGCTTCGATTATAGCGACGGGCAGCGGTTTGCAATGATTGACGAGGATCAAACACGCATACGATCGACTGCCGCACAGTCCCTTCCAACAGAGGTGCGGACATGAAACTCACTTTTTATGGGGCAGCCGGCGAGGTCACCGGTTCCTGCCTGCGGGTAGACCATGAGGGCGGGAGCTTCCTCGTCGATTGCGGTCTGTTCCAGGGCGGGCGCGAGGCCGATCGCAAGAATCGGCAAGCCCTCGATTTCGACCTGCGAGGGATCGATTTCGTCCTCCTCACCCACGCCCACCTCGATCACAGCGGGCTGGTACCCCGGCTGGTGGCGCTCGGCTACAAGCGCTGCATCTACGCTACCGCGGCCACTGTCGATCTGCTCGGCGTCATGCTGATGGACTCGGCCCACATCCAGGAAAAAGAGGCCGAATGGGCCTTGCGCAACGCCCGTGCGCGCAAGGCCCGACGCAGGGTGGAGCCGACCCCACTGTATACCGTGGAGCAGGCGCGGAGCAGCCTGGGGCGCTTGCGTGCGGTTTCCTACGATACGCCGTACGAGCCGGGGCCAGGGGTGCGCTGCCGTTTTCGCGATGCCGGGCATATCCTGGGCTCCGCCGTGATCGAGATCGAGATCGACGTCGGGGGGCATACCCGCAGCCTGGTCGTGTCCGGCGACCTCGGCCAGCCGATGCGTCCGGTGCTCCACGACCCGACCCCGATTCGCCGCGCCGACTACCTGTGCATCGAGTCCACCTACGGAAATCGCGCCCACCGCTCCTTCGATGCTACATGCGTCGAACTCGCCGCCATTTTGCGCCATACCCTGCAGCAGGCTGGCGGCAATGTCATCATCCCGGCCTTTGCCGTCGGCCGCACCCAGGAAATGCTGTTCGTGCTTGCCGAACTCGTGCGCTCGGGGCGCATCGAGCGGCTCGATGTCGTGGTCGACTCGCCGATGGCCGCCGCGGCGACCCAGTTGACGGTTCGTCATGCCGACCTGTGGGACGACGAGACTCGCGAGTTGTACGCCTGGACACAGCGCAACACGGACCGCTTCCGGCTGCGTTTCGTCCAGGACGTCGAGGAGTCGATGGCACTCAACAGCGTCGGTGGCGGGCTGGTGATCATCTCGGCCAGCGGGATGTGCGACGCCGGGCGCATCAGGCACCATCTGCGCTACAACCTCGGCCGCCGCGAATGCGCGATTGTCATCACCGGCTTCCAGGCGGCGGGCACCTTGGGGCGGCGTCTGGTCGATGGCGCACGCCAGGTCAGCCTGTTCGGCGAGCGCATCACGGTGCAGGCGCGCATCCACACCATCGGCGGTCTGTCGGCGCACGCCGACCAGCCTGCGCTGCTGAACTGGTTGCGCCATTTTGAGGCGGCGCCGCGCAGGACTTTCATCGTGCATGGCGAGGCCGAAGCGGCGGCGGCGTTCGCCGTCGCTGCCGAACACGAGCTTGGCTGGCCCGCCCTCACGGTGGCCGAGCCGCTCGTCCCCTACCTTCTGGGTTGATCGCCTCACCGGGTGGAGGGGGCGCCGCGATGAGCGATGAAGGGTACTGCAGCGGGCGCAGCGTGGAAGCGGGGGAGTCGCCGTCGCTCCTGCACGCGCGCGCGGCAAGAAGCCGGGCGCAGCGCCGGCCGGTGGGTGAGGTTTCGCGCTCAGGCGTTGTAACGCGCCAGGCGGGCAGGGTCGTGCAAGGTGATGCGCTTGCCCTGCACACTGATCAGGCCGACTTCGCTGAGGTCGTGAAAGATACGCGACAGGGTTTCAGGGGTGAGGTTGAGGCGGGACGCAATCACCTGCTTGCTCGTCGGCAGCGAAATTTCGCAGGGTTCGTCACTGTCGGCGACCTGGAGCAGATAGCCGATCACGCGCTGCATGCTCGAGCGCAGCGAATAGGTTTCGACGTCCTGGATCAGGCCGTGGAGCCGGATCGACAGGCCGGCAAGGAGCTTGCTGGCAAAGGTCGCATCCTGTTCGATCATCTCGCTGACCACCGCCTGGCTGACATGCACCAGCACGGTATCGGCAAGGGCTTCGGAAAACACCGGGTAGGGGTGGTTCATGAACATCACCGCCTCGCCGAAACTTTGCATCGGGCCGATGATTTCGACGACCTTCTCGGTCCCTTGGGACGACGAGAAGGCCAGCTTGACCTGGCCCGACACCACGAAGTAGAAGCCGTGCGGCTGGTCTCCGCGCTGAAACAGCACTTCGCCGCGCGAGACGTGGCGTTCGCGGGTGTAGCGCGAAACGCGCTCGATGTCGGTGTCGGACAGTTCGCTGAACAGCGGGATGCGTCTGAGCAGGGCGGGTATGTCGAGCGGGGCATGGGGGGGCATCGGCGGGCTCTCCGTATCGAGGCGCAATTTTAATCGAGGCCGGGGCGCGGACTCGCACCGGAGCTCGGGTTTCTTTCGTTGAAAGGGGACGGATGTACTACACAATCAAGCATCTTCATGTGACCTGCGTCGTACTCAGCGCAACGGGCTTTCTGCTCCGCGGGCTGTGGATGTTTACCGGCAGCCCGCTGCTTCAGCGGCCATTGACCCGGGTGCTGCCCCACGTTGTCGACAGCCTGTTGCTGCTCAGTGCGATCAGCCTCGCGATCATGATCGGGCAATACCCGTTTGCGGCCGACTGGGTCACGGCGAAAGTCTTCGGGCTGATCGCCTACATCCTCCTGGGCACCGTGGCGCTCAAGCGCGGCAGAACGCCGGCGGTGCGGACCACCGCCTTCGTCGGTGCGCTGCTGGTGTATGCCTGGATCGTGTCGATCGCCATCACCAAGAACATGGCGGGGTTCTTCGCCTGAGTCCGGGCGGCGGGAAAACCTCCCCGCCGGCAGCGCTCAGCGCGCGCCTGGCTGGTGCTGGATGAGGCTCTTCAGCCGTGCCGGCTCGAGCAGGCGGACGTGCTTTTGCTGCACGGCGATCAGGCCTTCGTCCTGGAAACGCGAGAACGCGCGCGACACCGTTTCCAGTTTCAGACCGAGGTAGGAGCCGATCTCTTCCCGCGTCATGCGCAGGTTGAACTCCTGGGCGGAGAAGCCGCGCGCGGTGAACCGCTGCGACATGTTCAGCAGGAAGGCCGCCAGGCGCTCCTCGGCCCGCATTGAGCCGAGCAGCATCATCACCCCGTGATCGCGCACGATCTCGCGGCTCATCACCTTGTGGAACTGCAGCTGCAGCCCTTCGACCTCGTGCGACATCTGCTCGAGCTTGTCGTAAGGGATCACGCAGACTTCGCTGTCTTCGAGCGCGACCGAATTGCAGGAATGGACCTCGGTGCTGATCCCGTCCAGGCCGAGGATCTCGCCGGTCATCTGGAAGCCGGTGACCTGCTCGCGGCCGTCTTCGAGCAGCACATCGGTCTTGAACGAGCCGGCACGGATGGCGTAGATCGCCTCGAACGGGTCACCCGCGTGGTAAAGGTTGTGCTGGCGCTTGATCTTGCGTCGCGCACCGACGAGCTCGTCGAGGCGGTTCAGCTCGCTGTTGGACAGCCCGAAAGGCAGGCACAGCTCCACCAGATTGCACTGCGAACAGGCAGACTTGAGTCCGCTTACGGTAATTGGCACTGTCGCCCTCATCTGCACGATAATCCGGCCTCCCCGACAAATGACCCCGATGGAGACCCCGGGCGCCCGGCATTCCACACCCGTTGACCCACGTCAACCAAAAAAATCAGGCGTTCTGCCATTGTTCGTCACACACAGCAGCAGCTAGATCATGAAAAGCCAGAACGAACTCCTCTTCGATCCGCAACTGATCCGTAGATTCGATATCAACGGGCCGCGGTATACCTCTTACCCGACAGCGGACCGCTTCGTCGAGGCCTTCAACGCCGACGCACTGAAGGCCTGGCTGGCAAAACGGGCCATCGGCGGGGTAAGCAGACCGCTTTCATTATACTTCCACATCCCGTTCTGCAACACGATCTGCTACTACTGCGCCTGCAACAAGATCATCACCAAGGATCACGGTCGTTCTGCCAAGTATCTGAAATACCTGGCTAAAGAAATCGAAATGCAGGCTGCCTGCCTTGAGGGCAGCCGGCAGGTGACGCAGCTTCACCTGGGTGGAGGCACCCCGACCTTCCTCTCGCACGACGAGATGCGCGAGCTGATGGCTTCGGTGCGCGAGCATTTCACCCTGGTGCCCAACGGCGAATACTCGATCGAAGTCGATCCGCGCAAGGTCGATTTCGATACCGTCAAGCTGCTCGCCGAGCTCGGCTTCAACCGCATGAGTGTCGGCGTGCAGGATTTCGCCGAGGATGTGCAGCGGGCGGTCAACCGTGTGCAAAGTTTCGAGGAAACCCAGCTCGTCATCGATGCCGCGCGCCAGACCGGGTTCAAGTCGGTCAGCATGGACCTGATCTACGGCCTGCCCAAGCAGAACGTGATCAGTTTCAACCGCAGCCTCGAGCAGGTGCTGCAGATCTCGCCCGATCGCATTTCGCTCTACAGCTACGCCCACCTGCCCGGGCTGTTCAAGCCGCAGCGCCGCATCCATTCCAGCGACATGCCCAGCGCCGACACCAAGCTGCAGCTGCTGCAGCTGGGCATCCGCCGCCTCACCGAAGCGGGCTACGTCTACATCGGCATGGACCACTTCGCCAAGCCCGATGACGAACTCACCGTGGCCCAGCGCCAGGGCCGCCTGCACCGCAACTTCCAGGGCTATTCGACGCAGGCCGAGTGCGATCTGCTCGCCTTCGGGGTGTCGGCGATCGGCAAGATCGGCCCGGTTTATGCGCAGAACGTCAAGACCCTGGACGAGTATTACGACGCCCTCGACCGCGACGAGCTGCCGGTGCTGCGCGGCATCGAGCTGACTGCCGACGATCTGCTGCGGCGTTCGATCATCCAGGCGCTGATGTGCCACTTCGAGCTGTCGATGCAGTCGATCGAGATCGCCCATCTGGTCGATTTCCGCGATTACTTCGCCGAAGAGCTCGCCGACCTGAAGGAAATGGAAAAGGCCGGGCTGGTGAAGATCGAGGGCGACTGGATCACCGTACAGCCGGCCGGTCGCCTGCTGGTGCGTGGCATCGCGATGGTGTTCGACCGCTACCTGCGCGCCGACCGCGAGCGCGCACGCTACTCGCGGGTGATCTGACCCCGCCCTTCGCATCGACTGCCGGGGCGGCAGGCGGCCGACACGGGCCGGTCATGCGGGGCGGAAGCAGCGGTTGCGGGGCGTTGATTCCGCCGCTTCAGCGAAGCGAAATCGGGCGGGCAGGATGCTGCACTGCGGCGTAAAATGCCGCTTCAGCCATCCCTGAGACGCCTGCCCCATGCCCCGTGTGCCATGCCCGATACCGGCTATTTCGCTGTCTTTCTGATCGGCCTGCTCGGCGGCACGCATTGCGTGTCGATGTGCGGCGGCATCGTCGGCGCCCTCACCCTGCAGCTGCGCTCGCCGGGCAGCAAGCCGCAATGGTCGCTGCATCTGGCCTACAACCTCGGCCGCATCGCCACCTATACGGTGCTGGGCGGGCTGGTCGGCGCGCTCGGGTCGGTCGGCATGGTCTACGACGGTATGCTGCCGGTACAGATGACGCTGTACGTGCTGGCGAACCTGATGCTGGTCGCGCTCGGCCTCTACCTCACCGGCTTCACCCGCCCGCTGGCTCCGCTCGAGCGCGCCGGCCATGTCGTGTGGCGGCAGATCAAGCCCGCCACCCGCCGCTTCCTGCCGGCGCGTTCGGTGCGGCAGGCCTTGCCCCTTGGGCTGCTGTGGGGCTTCATCCCCTGCGGGCTCACCTACTCGATCCTCGCCACCGCCCTGGTGAGCGGCTCAGGCGCGCGCGGTGCCGGGCTGATGCTGGCGTTCGGCCTGGGCACGCTGCCCAACCTGCTGCTGGCGGGGATGCTGTTCCTGAAGTTCCGCGCGTTCACCCGCAGCAGCAAGGTGCGCCTGGCTTCCGGCCTGCTCGTGCTCGGCTTCGGCCTGTTCGGCCTGTACCACGCGCCCACCCTCGGTGGCGCTCTGTGGCGCGGTATTGTCTGCCTGTGAGCCTGCCGCAGCGGCTGACACATGGTCCCCTGACAGTGCGCGCAGGATCGGGCAGGGGGTAGCGGCGTCGCTGTGGCGGCAGCACTGCACCAGTTCGGCGAGCGCGTCGCGCATCTCCTGCAGCTGGCGGATGCGGGCTTCGATCAGCCCGATCTTGGCCTGGGCGGCGGCGCGGGCGCGCTCACGGTCGGTGTCGGCGTTGAGCGCCAGCAGGCCGTCGATTTCCTCGAGCGAGAAACCGAGCTGCTGGGCGCGGCGGATCGCCCGCAGGCGGGCGAGTTCGGCCGTGCCGTAGGCACGGTAGGCGCCGCGCGCGGGGGCCGGCTCGGCGAGCAGGCCGCGGCGCTGATAGTAGCGGATGGTCTCGACGCCGACCCCGGCGGCCCTGGCCAGGGTGCCGATGGTGAACGTCGGTGCGACATTCTGGTCCATGGATGTTGACTCCGTACTTCGGTACGGGGTTTACACTGCGCGTCATCGATCATCCGCGCAAGAGGGGCCGCCATGTCGCACGCCACGCTGAACCTGCCGCCGCACGCCACGCCGGTGCCGGCCGCTGATTCCCTGGAACTGGCCATCACCGGGATGACCTGTGCCGCCTGCTCGAGCCGGCTGGAAAAGGTGCTCAACCGCCTGCCCGGGGTTCAGGCCGCGGTCAACCTCGCCACCGAACGCGCCATCCTGCGCTTCGCCCCTGGCGCCCTGAGCCTGGAGCAGGCGATCGCCGCGGTCGAGCGTGCCGGCTTCGGCGCGAGCGACGCCCGCCGGCTCGAGCGCGAGGCCGAGCGCGCCCGCCAGCACGCCGTGTGGCGCGTCGAGTTCAGGCATTTCTGGATCGCCGCACTACTCACCCTGCCCCTGGCGGCGCAGATGCCGGCGATGTTCGGTTTGTGGCCGGGGGGCGAGATCCACCACGACTTCGTCCCGCGCGGACTGCAGCTGCTGCTCGCCACGCCGGTGCAGTTCTGGATCGGGGCGCGCTTCTACCGTGGCGCGTGGGCGGCGGTGAAGGGCGGGGGGGCGAACATGGATGTGCTGGTCGTGCTCGGCACCAGTGCGGCCTACGCCTACAGCGTGTTCGTGACCCTTGCCGGTCGCCACGATCTGCACGTCTATTTCGAGGCCTCGGCGATGATCATTACCCTCGTGCTGCTCGGCAAGCTGCTCGAGGCGCGTGCCAAGGCGCGCACCACCGCGGCGCTCGACGCCCTGCTGCGGCTGCAGCCGAAGATGGCGCGCATCGAGCGCGACGGCGAAGTGGTCGAGGTTCCGGTCGAGTCCCTGCGCCCGGGCGACGCCTTCGTGCTGCGCCCGGGCGACGCGGTGCCGGTCGACGGCATCGTCGAGCGCGGTGAGTCGGCGGTGAGCGAAGCGATGCTCACCGGCGAGAGCCTGCCGATCGACAAGCGCGCCGGCGACACCGTGTTCGCCGCCACGATCAACGGCAACGGCCTGCTGCGCTGCCGCGCCACCGGGGTCGGCGCGCACACCCTGCTCGCCGGCATCATCCGCCTGGTCGAGCAGGCCCAGGGCTCGAAGGCGCCGGTGCAGCGCCTCGCCGACCGCATCTCGGCGGTGTTCGTGCCGGTGGTGGTGGGGATCGCGCTGCTGACCTTCGCCGCCTGGTATGCCGCCGGTGGCGACTTTCAGCAGGCCCTGATCAATGCCGTCGCGGTGCTGGTGATCGCCTGCCCGTGCGCGCTCGGCCTCGCTACCCCGACCGCGATCATGGTCGGCACCGGCCAGGGCGCGCGCGCCGGGATGCTGGTGAAGAACGCCGAGGCGCTGGAACTGGCCGAGCGCATCGCCGTGCTCGCGGTGGACAAGACCGGCACCCTGACCGAAGGCCAGCCCGCGCTCAGCGACGTGGACCCGGTCGCGGGGTGGACGCGCGCGCGCCTGCTGGGGGTGGCGGCGGCGCTGGAGCAGGGCAGCGCCCACCCGATTGCCGCCGCGGTGGTGGCGGCGGCGAAGGCCGAAGGCGCGGCCCTGCCCGCGGCGGAGGCGGTGCGGGCGGTGGGCGGCATGGGGGTCGAAGGCCGGGTCGGGGTGGATGGTGCATCCCGTGCCGTGCTGCTGGGGGCGCCGCGCTTTCTCGCCGGGCGCGGGGTGGCCCTGCCTGACGGTGCCTGCGAGGCACTGGCCGCCGGCGGCCGGACCCTGGTCGCGGTCGCGGTCGATGGGGTCTTCGTCGGCCTGCTCGGCGTGGCCGACCGCGTGCGCGTGGACTCCGCCGCGGCGGTGGCGCGCCTGCAGGCGAAGGGGGTGCGGGTGGTAATGCTGACCGGGGATCATCCGGCCACTGCCGCGGCGATCGCCCACCAGACCGGCATCGCCGAGTGGCGTGCCGGCGTGCTGCCGGGGGACAAGGCGGCGGTGGTGGATGCGCTGCGCAGCGGTCAGGTGCTGGACGCGGGAATGGGGAACGAAACCGGAGAGGGCGCCGGGGATGGGCTCCGCTCAGGCCACGCGGCGGACGGCGCCGGCTCGGGCCGGGCGCCGCTGCGGGTCGGGATGGCCGGCGACGGCATCAACGATGCGCCGGCGCTGGCCGCGGCCGATGTCTCGTTCGCGATCGGGGTCGGTGCCGACGTCGCGGTCGAAGCCGCCGACATCACCCTGGTGCGCAACAGCCTGCACGGCGTGGCCGATGCCATCGACCTGTCGCGTGCCACGCTGTCCAAGATCCGCCAGAACCTGTTCTTCGCCTTCGTCTATAACGCCCTGGGCATTCCGTTGGCGGCGGCCGGCCTGCTCAACCCGGTGATCGCCGGTGCGGCGATGGCGATGAGTTCGGTATCGGTGGTCAGCAACTCCCTGCTGCTGCGGCGCTGGCGGGCCGGGCGCTGAACGGACGGGGGCAGGGGAACGGTATTTTCAACCAAGGAGCAAAACAATGAGCGAAGTGACGATCAAGGTCGAAGGCATGAGCTGCGGTGGCTGCGTGAACAACGTGACCGGTGTGCTGAAGGCGCTGGCCGGGGTGGACGATGCGCAGGTTTCGCTGGAAAACGCCTCGGCAACGGTGCGCTACGATCCGGCCAGAGTGTCGATCGAGGCGCTGCGCGCGGCAGTGGAGAATGCCGGTTTCGATTCCCCGGCAAGCTGACTCCCCCTATAATCCGCGCACTTTTTCCACGGGAGGGCATCATGGGTTTCGATCTGGTCAGCGCCGGCAAGGACGTGCCGAACGACATCAACGTCATCATCGAGATCTCCGCGCAGGGCGATCCGATCAAGTTCGAAGTGGACAAGGACAGCGGCGCGGTGTTCGTCGACCGCTTCATGGGCACCTCGATGCGTTACCCGCTGAACTACGGCTACGTGCCGCACACCATCGCCGGCGACGGCGACCCGGTGGACGTGCTGGTGGTCACGCCCTTCCCGCTCGCTCCGGGCGTGGTCATCCGCTGCCGCCCGGTCGGCGTGCTGAAGATGGAAGACGACGGCGGCGTCGACGCCAAGGTGGTCGCGGTGCCGGTGTCGAAGCTGACGCCGCTGTACGACAAGGTGCAGACCACCGCCGACCTGCCCGAGCTGCTGATGAAGCAGACGGTGCATTTCTTCGAGCACTACAAGGATCTCGAACCCGGCAAGTGGGTCAAGGTGCTGGGCTGGGGCACGGTCGACGATGCCAGGCAGGAAATCCTCAACGGCCTGGCTGCGGCCAAGAAGTAAACCCGTACTGCGCAGTCAGACTCGAAAGGCCCGTGATGCGGGCCTTTCGTCGTATACGGCCGCCATCTGCCGGGTGGGAAGGGGCCCTCGTCGCCGAGCCGGACCCGTTGCCGGCGCTGCAGCCGAGCGCATCCGGCAACCGCTGCCCGATCCGCTACGATGTCAGGCAAGCACCCCGCTCCTTGTGCAAGAGTCACCGAGTCAATGAGTTCTCCCCGTTCATCCTCCCTTGCCGTTTTCGCGCTGATCCTCCTTTCCCTGATCTGGGGCTACAACTGGGTGGTGCTGAAAAAAGTGCTCGCCTACGTGGACCCTTTCGATTTCTCCGCGATCCGCACGATCCTCGGCGCAGCGATGCTGTTCGTCGTACTGGCCGTGCTGCGGCGGCCGCTGGCGCTGGCGGCGCCGCGCCAGATGCTGCTGCTGGGCCTGCTGCAGACGGCGGCGTTCACCGCATTGATCCAGTGGGCGGTGGTGGCGGGAGGTGCGGGCAAGACTGCGGTGCTGGTGTATACGATGCCGTTCTGGGTCATACCGATGGCATGGTTCGGGCTGGGCGAACGGGTGTCCGTCCCGCAGTGGGTGGCGCTTGCCATTGCCGCCTGCGGCCTGGCGCTGGTCCTCGAGCCCTGGGCCTTGCGCGGCAGCCCGGTGAGCAGTGCGCTCGCGCTGGGCGCCGGTCTGACCTGGGCGGCGGCGGTCGTGCTGGCCAAGCGCATGCGCCGCGAGCGCGAGTTCGACCTGCTGGCGCTGACTGCCTGGCAGATGCTGTTCGGGGCGCTCGCCTTGTGCGTGGTGGCGGTACTGCTGCCGTCGCGGCCGATCGACCCCACACCTTACTTTTACGGTGCGCTCGTCTTCAATGCGGTGTTCGCCACCGGCCTGGCCTGGTTGCTGTGGCTGTACGTGTTGCAGCGCCTGTCGGCCGGGATGGCGGGCTTGTCGGCCCTGTGCATTCCGATGGTCGGTGTGCTTGCGGGCTGGGTCGAACTGGGCGAGCGCCCCAGCCGCACCGAGTTCGGCGGCATGCTGATGATCGGCTGTGCGCTGGTGCTGACCAGCCTGTGGTCGCTGTGGCAGGTGCGGCGCGTGCGGCGATGAAGGCGGCGATGGCGGGCGCGGCCCTCCCGGTGCGCGGAGCGGCGCTCAGCCGGGTGCGGGGGCGGAGCGTCCCGGCAGGGGCGTGGCGTAGGGTTCGCAGGGCGCGAACAGTGCGGTCAGGCGGGACAGGTCGGCAGCGGCGACCGGCGGGCTGAACAGATAGCCTTGCAGCGCATCGCAGCCGGCAGCGATCAGGGTGCGTTGCTGCGCCTCGGTCTCGACGCCCTCGGCCACCACCTGCAGGCCCAGACCGCGGGCGAGGCCGACGGTGGCGGCGATGATGGTGGTGCTTTTCGGGTCGGACGCGAGCTTGTGCACGAAGCTGCGGTCGATCTTCACCTTGTTGAGCGCGAACCGGCTGAGGTAGGCGAGCGATGAATACCCGGTGCCGAAATCGTCGAGCGCCACGCTGACGCCCATGCGGCTGATCGTCTCGACCTGGGCGGATGCGAATTCGGTGTCCGCCATCATCGTGCTTTCGGTCAGCTCGATTTCGAGCTGACCGGCAGGAAGCCCAGTGCGTGCCAGCACTTCGCGGATGCGTTCGGGCAGGGCGCCGGTGGCGATCTGGTGGGCGGAGACGTTGACCGCCACCCGCACCGGCGGCAGCCCGTCGTCCTGCCAGCGCCGGGCCTGGGCGCAGGCGGTGCGCAGCACCCAGTCGCCGATGTCGACGATGAGGCCGGATTCCTCGGCGACAGGCACGAATTCGGCCGGCGAGACCCAGCCGAGCACCGGGCTGTGCCAGCGCGCCAGGGCTTCCAGGCTGCGGATGCGGCCGTCGCGGGCGCAGAGCAGCGGCTGGTAGTAGAGCTGCAGCTCCCGGCGCTCGAGCGCCTGGCGCAGTTCGCTTTCGATTTCCATCCAGCGCCGGGCCTGGTTGTCCATGCCGCTGGTGAAGAAGTGCAGGCGGTTGTGATGGCCGTGCCGGATCGGCGCCCGGGCGGCTTCGGCCGCGCGCAGCAGCTCGGCCGCGCTGCGCCCGTCGTCGGGAAAGACGCTGATGCCCAGGCTTGCGGTGACGCTGATCTCGTGGCCGCCGATCATGCAGGGGCGGGCGATCTCGTCGAGGATGCGATGTGCGCAGGCGGCGATGGCGTCGGTGTCGGCGAACTGGGGAAGCAGCACGAGGAATTCGTCGCTGCCCAGCCGTGCCGCGCTGGCCCGCCCCCTGAGGCAGGACTGAATGCGTTCGGCGATGTGCTGCAGGAGCTTGTCTCCGGCTTCCTGGCCGAGACTTTCGTTGATCCGGCGGAAGCGGTCGAGATCGAGCAGCAGCACCGCGGCGCCGTCCTGATCGCTGTTTTCGGCGGCTTCGATCGCCTGCTGCAGGCGGTCCATGAACAGCTGCCGGTTGGCCAGCCCGGTGAGGGCGTCGTGATTGGTCAGCCAGTGGATGTGCGCTTCGGTCTGCTTTTCCTTGCTCAGGTCGCTGAACACGGCGACGTAGTGGGTGGGCAGGCCGTCGTCGCCCCTGACCGCGCTCAGCGTCAGCAGCTCGGGGTAGATCTCGCCGTTCTTGCGCCGGTTCCAGATCTCGCCGCGCCAGGTGCCGGTGGTGACCAGGGTGTGCCACAGGGTTTCATAGAACGCCGGGGGGTGGCGGCCGGATTTCAGGATGCGCGGGTTGCATCCGAGCACTTCCGCGCGGCTGTAGCCGGTGATGAGCTCGAAGGACGGGTTGACGTCGACGATGGTGCCCTGCAGGTCGGTGACCGTGATCCCTTCGCGCAGGCTGTCGATTACCTGCTGCGAGCGCTGCAGGCGGCGGGCGTGTTCGTCCGCGCTGCGCTCGGCTGCCCGCCGGGCGCGGCGCTGATGCACTTCGTCGAGCTCGCGCGCGAGCGCGGGGGCGAGCCGGGCGAGGTTGTCCTTCATCACGTAATCATGGGCGCCGGCGCGCATCAGACGGCTTGCCTTGTCGTCGCTGATTTCGCCCGAAACGACGATGAAGGGCAGGTCGAAGCCGGTCTGCTGCACGGCGTCGAGCGCAACCCCGGCATCGAAACCGCACAGCGAGTAGTCGCACAGCACCGCACTCCAGCGGCGCTGCTGCAGCGCCGAGCGCAGCTCCGGCTCGGTGTCGATCTGCACGTAATCGAACTCGAAGCCGGCCTTTCGCAGGTGGCGCACGATCAGTCCGGCATCGCTCGCATTGTCCTCCACCAGCAGCAGGTCGAGTTTGGTCGTCATCCGTGTGTCCCGTCTTTCGTGCCCGGTGAAGGCAGGATTGTCAGAGTGCCGATGCTACGGCAATCCGCACTCGTGTCCATCGGGCGGATTACCGAGGCGGCCCTAGGGGTGGGGAGGGGCGGGGCGAACCGGTGCGTCAGGGGGCGGCACCCGGGGAATCAGCGTCCCAGTACGATCAGGCCGCGGCGGGCCGCTTCGAGCAGCAGGTTGGCGATGTCGCGCACCCCCAGGCGCTCCATGATCTGGGCCCGGTGCGCTTCCACCGTCTTGACGCTGAGTTCGAGCTGGCGGGCGATCTCCTTGGTGCCGCGGCCGTTGCCGATCAGCTGCAGGATCTCGTTCTGGCGCGGGGTCAGCACGGCGGCAGGGCGTTCTTCGGTGGTGCCGCGCGCCAGCAGGTTGCCGACCACGTGGCGCGAGACCGCCGGGCTCAGGTAGACGTCGCCGCGCTCGACTGCGGAAAGCGCCATTTCCAGCTCGGCCACCGCCGCGTCCTTGAGCAGGTAGCCGCGCGCCCCGCAGCGCAGCGCCTGGTCGAAGAAATCGCCGGTGTCGTGCATCGACAGGACGATGACTTTCACCGCGCGGTGCTCTGCGGTGATCGCGCGGGTGGCGGTCAGGCCATCCATGTCGTCCATCGCGATGTCCATCAATACGATGCCGGGACGGTGCGCGCGCACCAGCTCGATCGCTGCCCGCCCGCCGCTGGCTTCGCCGACGATCTCGACCCGGGCCATCGTTTCGAGCAGCGCGCGGATGCCCGCTCTCACCAGGCTGTGGTCGTCCGCCAGCAGTACGCGCAGTTTGTCCATGGCGGTCTATCCTTGTGGGCTCTCGCCGGTTGCCGGCAGCACGACCCGGACCTGGGTGCCCCGGCCCGCGGTGGATTCGATCGCGACTTCGCCGCCGATCAGGGCGGCACGCTCTTCCATGCCCAACAGGCCGACGCTCCTGCCTTCGAGCATGCGCCGGCGCGCCTGGTCGACGTCGAAACCGTGGCCGTCGTCGTGCACGCCCAGCTCCAGGCGGTCGCCGTGCAGCCCGACTTCGATGCCCACGCGGCCGGCGTGCGCGTGACGGACGATGTTGGTGACGGCCTCCTGCATCAGGCGGAAGCAGACGATCTCGATGCGCGTGTCCAGCCGTGTCGAGCCCAGCGAGGAGCGGAACGCCAGCGCCAGGCCGGCGCGCTCGCACTGGCGTTCGGCGTGCCAGCGCAGCGAGGCTTCGAGCCCCATGTAGTCGAGCTGGGGCGGGCGCAGGTTGAGCGACAGGCCGCGGACCTGGGCGAGCGCTTCCTCGGTGATGTGGATCGCCGAAGCGAGCCGGCGGGCAGCCGGATCGTCCCCGATCGAGGGTGCCATGCCCTGCAGCTCGAGCTTGACTGCGGTCAGGGCCTGGCCGATCTGGTCGTGCAGTTCGCGCGCGACTTCGCGCCGCTCCGCCTCCTGGGCGTCGAGGATGCGGCCGGAGAGCCGGCGCAGGCGGGCGTTTGCCGTCTGCAGTGCTTCGCCGGCGGCCTTTTGCGCGGTGATGTCGTAGAGGGTGCCGATCAGGCGCGTGCCGCTGCCGTCTTCCGCCGTTGCGCGGGCGGCGCACTCGCGCACGTGGCGCAGGCTGCCGTCGGTGCGGAGGATGCGGTACTCGATGTCGAAACGCTCGGCGCCGGCCTGCAGCTCGCGGTGCGCCTGGCGCATGGCGCAAAGGTCGTCCGGGTGGATGCGGGTCAGCAGTGCATGGCGGGCGTGTTGTTCGTCGACGCGTTCGAGGCCGAACAGCGCATACAAGGTGTCCGAGCACCACAGGCGTCCGCCCGGAGGATCGATGCGCCACTGCCCCAGCCCGGCGATGCGCTGCGCTTCGCGCAGGCTCGCTTCGCTGTCGCGCAGCGCAGCGAGGGTGTGCCGGCGCTCGGCGCGCATCCGCGCTTCGCCGATCTCGCGCTGCACGGCCGGACCCAGGCGGGTGAGGTTGCCCTTCATCAGGTAGTCGTGGGCTCCGGTGCGCATCAGCTCGATCGCGGTCTCGTCGCCGATCGTGCCCGAGATGACGATGAACGGAATGTCCTGGCCGCTGCTGTGGAGCACCTCCAGCGCTGCGCGGGCGTCGAAGCCGGGCAGGCTGCAGTCGGACAGCACGATGTCCCAGCGGCTCTGATGCAGTGCAGCACGCAGCTCTTCGGCGGTCTCGACCCGGGCGTGGCGGACGTCGAAGCCCGCGCGCCGCAGCTGGCGGAACACGAGCAGGGCGTCGCTCTCGGAGTCCTCGACGAGCAGGGCGGCGAGGGGGGCGGTTGCCGGTGCCTCGCCCATCAGCCATGCCCTCCGGCGCTGCGGACGGCCGCCGGAGCCGGCCCCGGCGGTGGCGGCAGGGTGAAGTAGAAACAGGCGCCCCGGCCGCGCTCGGCGTCGGCCCAGATGTGGCCGCCGTGGCGCAGGACGATGCGGTGGACGATCGCCAGGCCGATGCCGGTGCCGGGGAATTCCTTCTCGGAGTGCATGCGCTGGAAGGCGCCGAACAGTCGTTGCGCATGGGCCATGTCGAAGCCGGCGCCATTGTCGCGCACGAAAAAGGCTTCTTCGCGCTGCTGCGTCGCCGGGTTTTCGGCCACGCAGCGCCCGAATGCGACCCGGGCCTGCAGTTCGCGGGCGGAAAACTTGCAGGCGTTGTCGAACAGATTGGTCAATGCGATTTCGAGCAGGCGACGGTCGCCCCAGGCTTTGATGCCGGGCTGGATATCGAAGTGGATGTCGCGCCCGCGACAGGCCTCGAGAGCGCGGGCGGCGACTTGTCCGGCGAGCGCCGGAAGATCGATCCACTCCTGTTGCAGTTCGTCGCGGGTGACCCGGGCCAGTTGCAGCAGGTCGGCGATCAGCAGGTTCATGCGTGCGCATTCGCCGCGCACGCGAGCGAGGTATTCATGGCCGCTGGCATCGAGTCGTTCGCCGCAGTCTTCGAGCAGGGCCCGGGTCCAGCCTTCGATGCCGCGCAGGGGGCTGCGCAGGTCGTGCGACACCGAATAACTGAAGCTTTCCAGCTCGCGGTTGGCGAGCGCCAGCTGGGCACCTTGCTGGCGCAGCGCGGCCATGGTGGTGGACAGCGATTCGGCCATGTGGTCGAACTCGCGGGCGAGGGTGCCGAGCTCGTTGGCACGGTGCAGACCGATGCGGTGACCGTAGTGCCCGGCTTCGATCGCGCGTGCGCCCTGTTCGAGCCGACGTGCCGGTTTCAGGATCTGGTGGCGGACGATGGTGAAGTTCAGCCCGATGGCGAAGGCGAGGGCGAGGATCAGGCCCAGCATCAGCGTTTCCTGCCGGTGCTGGAGCGTCGCAAGCCGCTGCTGGCTCTGCGCCATCAGCGTCCCGCTGCCTTCGGCGATGCGCTCGGTCAGGGCCACGATCCGTCGTGTCAGCTCGCGCTGGTGGGCCTGGTTCACCGGGTCGAAGACCCAGCTCGCGGTTTCGGCGACGCGGTATTCGACCAGGGTGTCGAACACCGGGGAGAGGACGGCGTGATCGTTGCGCAACTCGACCAGGGTCGCCGCACCCGGTGCGTCGTCGAGCAGATCGGTGGCGAGCAGGCGGGCCAGTTCGGCGTGGCTCTCGCGCCAGTCGACCTGGGCCTGAACGGAGGCGTTGTCGAGAAAGGTGGACGTGTGCAGGCGAAGGTGGGCGGTGCCTGCCGTCCAGATCCGGGTGGCGAGCCGGCTGCGCTCGAGCTCGAGGCGGAATCCGGCCGATGACTCCGTCCATGCCCACGCGATCGCCGCCACGGCCACGGTGGTGGCGGCGGCGATCAGCCATTGCTGTGTGCGAATCAGCACGGGGGGTCCTTCTTCCTCATCTTTTTGCCGTAGTCGGTATGGCGCGTTCGGGGGATGACGCCCCAACACTATCGGCCGGCCCGCGCCAAATCCTTAGAGGCGGGCGGGGAATTTTCCGGATTGCCCTGCCCGCTGCTTGCCCGCAGCATTCAGGGCGGGCGGCGGTGCGGGCGGCTTTTCCCGGAGGCGGCGATTGGCGAGGCGGGGATGCTATCGCAGTGGATGCGGGCCGGTCCATGGCCGCTGCGCCCGCTGTGCGGTTTTTCGCACCGGGCGGCGGCGCGGCGCGGGCCTTCGCCCAGCGGGTGGAAGGCGGGTAGCGACGGAAAACCGGGGCCACATCACGGAATGATCGAAAGGGAGTCGCGGGTGCTGTCACACATTCGGATCGGGGGCGCGTCGGCTGTCGCCAGAGGCGCGGCGACACTGGGGCCGGGGCTGCTCGGCGCAGGCGCCGTGGCCGTGTTCGGCGTGGGGCTGGCGAGCGCACTGCTGGCGGCCCTGCTGGCGCTGCTCACGCTTGTCGCGGGCACCTGGTTGTGGTGCGCCGCATTCCGTCCGCGGCCCGCGGCGGACGAGGCCGCGGGGGGGCACATCGCTTATGCCGAGAGCCTGGAGCAGGTGGCGCAGGTTTCGCTCGAACGCTGGAGCGGCCATGTCGAGCTCTCGCGCAGCCAGATGGAAACGGCGGTCGGTGAACTCGCCGGGGCGTTCGGCGAGATTCTCGACCGCCTCGGCGAGACCCTCGCCCGCTCCCAGGCCGCGGCCGCCCGTGGCGGTGAGGACAGCGTGGTCGGCGTGATCGCCGATGCGCGCGCGGAACTCGATGGCGTGCTCGCCGGGCTCGATGCCGCGCTCGCCGAAAAGCAGACCCTGTCGCAGGCGGTGGAGCGCCTGGGCAAGGTGACGGAAGACCTGATGCGGATGGCGGGCGAAGTCGGCCAGATCGCCAGGCATACCAACCTGCTGGCGCTCAACGCGGCGATCGAGGCGGCGCGCGCGGGCGAGGTCGGGCGTGGCTTCGCCGTGGTGGCGAGCGAAGTGCGCACGCTCTCGAACGAATCGGCGGCGACCGGCGAGCGGATCCGCGAAAAGGTCGAGCTGGCGCACGCCGCGATGGCCGAGGCGCAGGCGGCCGCGGCGCGCATGGCCGAGCGCGACGTGATTCTGGTCGATGAGTCGCAGGCTGCGATCGGGCGCGTGCTCGAGCGCTTCGACCGCGTCGGTTCGGCGATGGAGCAGAGCGCACAGGCGCTCGAGCGCAACGGTGCCGAAGTGCAGCAGCGCGTCGAGGGCGTGATCGTCCACCTGCAATTCCAGGATCGGGTCAGCCAGATCCTGTCTGCGGTCGGCGTCGATATGGCGCGTCTGGCCGGGCGCGTGGCCGAGGACGAATCGCGCCGGCGGCGCGGCGAGCTGCCGGCACCGATCGATGCCGCAGCCTGGGTCGCGGAGCTGGAACGCACCTACACCACGCTCGAGCAGCATGGCCGCAAGGGCGCGCCGGCCAAGGCCGCCGCGGGCGGGGAAATCACATTCTTTTAGCAGGAGAAGCATGGATGTCCAAGACCGTACTGATCGTCGACGATTCGGCGTCGCTGCGCCTGGTGGTGAGCATGGCGCTGAAGGGGGCGGGCTACGAGGTCATCGACGCCTGCGACGGGCGCGACGCACTGGCCAAGCTCAACGGGCAGAAAGTGCACCTGATCATTTCCGACGTGAACATGCCGAACATGGACGGGATCAGCTTCGTGCGCGAAGTGAAGAAGAACCCGGCCTACAAGTTCACGCCGGTGATCATGCTCACCACCGAAGCCGCCGAGGAGAAGAAACGCCTGGGGCAGGAGGCCGGTGCGCGCGCCTGGGTGGTCAAGCCCTTCCAGCCGCAGCAGATGCTGGCCGCGGTCGCCAAGCTGATCATGTGAGCGCGGCATGATGAACACGCAAACCCGGCCGGCCGGGCAGACCCCGCCGTCCCCTGCCGCCGCGTTCCGCCTCGAGCCCGAGGGCGAGCTGAGCATCTATTCCGTGACCGGGCTGCGCGCCGAGTGGCTGGCGGCGCTGCATGAGCACGACGAAATCGAGATCGACCTCGGCCGCATCGAAGAGATCGATACCGCCGGCCTGCAGCTGATGCTGATGGCCAAGCGCTGCGCGGGCAAGACCGTGCGCTTCGTCAATCACGCCGACGCGGTGCTGCGCCTGCTCGAGCTGGCCAACCTGGGCGGCGTGCTCGGCGACCCGCTGCTGGTCGCCGGCGCGGACGCGCCGCATTAGGAACGCACGACATGGATCTTTCGCTGGCATTGGCCACCTTCCTCGAAGAAAGCCGCGAACTGCTCGCGCAGATGGAGGACATCCTGCTCCACGCCGACAGCCACGAAGTGGGGGGCGAGGACATGAACGCCCTGTTCCGCTGCGCCCACACGATCAAGGGCTCGGCGGGGCTGTTCGGGCTGGACGCGGTGGTGCGCTTCACTCACGGCGTGGAGAACGTGCTCGATCGCCTGCGCAACGGCGAGCTGGCGTTTTCCGGCGAGCTGGTGAGCCTGCTGCTCGAAGCGCAGGACCACATTGCCCACCAGATCGCCGCGATCGCCGCCGGCGACCCGGTGCCGGAGACCGAGGCGGCGCCGCTGCTGGCACGGCTGCAGGCCTTCGCCGGTGCAGCCGGCGGTGGGGCGGTGCTGGCCGCGCCGCCGGCGGGCGAACCGGTGTGCACCGTGGACGCCGGCAGCAGCGTGCCGATCGGCGCCGAGCACTGGCACCTGTCGCTGCGCTTCGGCCCCGAAGTGCTGCGCAACGGCATGGACCCGCTGTCCTTCATCCACTACCTGCGCACGCTGGGCGAACTCGTCCATGTCGAGACCGTCACCGATGCGCTGCCCGGTCTCGAGGCCGGTGATCCGGAAGCGTGCTGGCTGGGGTTCGAAGTGGCGCTGCGCAGCCCGGCGAGCAAGGCCGAGATCGAGAGCGTGTTCGAATTCGTCCAGGACAGCGCGACGATCACCATCGTGCCGCCGAACAGCCGCGTCGAAGATTTCATCGCCCTGATCGAGTCGCTTGACGAGGACCCGCGCCGGCTGGGCGAGATCCTGCTCGCCTGCGGTTCGCTGACGCCGCGCGAACTGGAACAGGCGCTGGCGTGCCAGCAGGCCGCGGTGCCGCCGCAGCGGCTGGGCCAGGTGCTGGTCGAGCAGGCGGTGGTGCAGCCGCAGGTGGTCGAGGCCGCGCTCGACAAGCAGCGTGCTGCCGAGGAGCGGCGCTCGCGCGAAGCCAAGAGCGTCAAGGTGCCGGCCGACCGCCTCGATGCGTTGATCGACCAGGTCGGCGAGCTGGTGATCGCCGGCGCCGCGACCCAGTTGCAGGCGCAGCTGACCAACAGCCGCGAACTGCACGAGACCGCCTCCAACCTGCTGCGCCTGGTCGAGGATGTGCGCGACGCCGCACTGCGCCTGCGCATGACGCCGATCGGCGAAGTGTTCAACCGCTTCCCGCGCGTGGTGCGCGACGTCTCGCGCGAGCTGGGCAAGGACATCGAGCTGCGCATCGGCGGCGCCGAAACCGAGCTCGACAAGTCGATGGTGGAGAAGATCGGCGATCCGCTGATGCACTTGGTGCGCAACGCCATCGACCACGGCATCGAGTCGCCCGAATGCCGGCTCACGGCGGGCAAGCCGGCGCGCGGCACGCTGCAGCTCGATGCCTATCACGAAAGCGGCAGCATCGTCATCGAAGTGGCCGACGACGGCGCCGGGCTCGATGCCGGGCGTATTTTTGCGAAGGCGGTCGAGCGCGGTCTGGTGGCGCCCGATGCCCATCTGTCGACGGCGGAGATCCATCGCCTGATCCTCGAGCCCGGCTTCTCCACCGCCAGCCAGGTCACCAACCTGTCCGGGCGCGGCGTCGGCATGGACGTGGTCAAGAGCAATGTCGAGGCCCTGCGCGGCAGTCTCGACATCCACAGCACGCCCGGGCGGGGCACGACGATGCGGCTGTGCCTGCCGCTGACGCTGGCGATCATCGACGGTTTCAGGGTTGGCGTCGGCGAGGCCAGCTTCATCCTGCCGCTCGATGCGGTGCTCGAATGCATCGAGCTGCCCGACGGCGTCGGCGAGGCGGCTTACCTGAACCTGCGCAAGCAGGCCCTGCCTTTCGTGCGCCTGCGCCGGATGTTCGCCATCGAAGGCACACCGCCTGCGCGCCAGAGCGTGGTGGTGGTGCGCTTCGCCGGGCGCCAGGCCGGAATCGTGGTGGACCGGCTGCTGGGCGAGTGCCAGACGGTGATCAAGCCGCTCGGGCGGCTGTTCGATTTGCTGGTCGAGCCTGAATTTGCCATCAGGTACGTGGTTCGCCCGCCGGACGACCGGACGCTTTTCCGTAATTTCCGCACCCGCGATGTAGAGTTCGTGGCACTGGTTTGCTACCCGACCACCGATGACAACCCGCGCGCCTCTTTCATGCTGCCCGATGGCAGCGGCGTGCCGGCGATGCAGCGTGGAGATGAAGCGCCGATCCTGGCCGAGCGCTGCAGCGAGGAAGCTTGTCCGGAACCCGCTCGGTGGCCTTTGCTGCTGTATTCGCATGGCCTCGGCGGCAGTCCGTTGGGGGGCGACTATTTATCGACGATGGCACGTTTTGCCTCGTACGGTTATGTCGTGGCCGCCCCCTTCCATGCTGACGCGCGGATTTCCCGCATCGAGCTCGAGGACATGGACGACCTGCGCTATCTCCTGATGGACGATGAAGAACTGGTGGAGATGCAGGCCATCCGCCCGCTGGCGCTTCAGGGGCTGCTCGATCATCTGCTTGCCCGACCGGATTTCGGGCCTCTCATCGACTCTGGGCGGGTTGCCGGTTTTGGTGCGAGCCTTGGTGGCGAGAGCTTGATGTTGCTTGCCGGGGCCGAGCTGACCACCGATTTCCTGCGCTCGCGCAAGGAGGTTACCCGCGAGCCGAGGTTGCGCGCGATCCTCGGTTTTGTACCTTATTCGGGGGTGTCGGTGCTGCCTGCTTTCGGTGATGAACAGCGCGGCACGCGCGGTGTGACTGCCGCCTATATCGGCGTTGCCGGCACCGATGACGACGTTGCGCCGCTGGACATGACCGAAGAGGCCGTCGACCGGCTTCAGGGAACGCGTTATTTGGTGGCTGTCCGGGGAATGGCCCACGGCCATAATCCCGATGTGATGGACGAAGCCTATGCATGGTACCTGACCTTCCTGGACGCCAATCTCAATGGAGACCGCGCTGCCTTGTCGCGCCTGTACCGCGCCACAAGGGTCGCCGGAGGCAGCGATGACAGGCTGGAAATCGCAGTGCAGAAGGCGGTCCCGGCGCTGGCGGATGAAACCGTGGTGCGTGAGTTTTACCACGCCGGCCTCAATCACTATTTTCTGAGCGCAGAGGATGTCGAGGTGGCGCTTTTGCTTGCGCATCCCGAATACGGATGGTTTCCCACCGTCAGGGCGTTTGCTGCGGCATCCGCCCATTCCAGCGAACCGGGTTTTTCCCCCGTGTGTCGTTTTTATGGCGACCCATCGATCGGCCCGAACAGCCATTTCTTCACGGGCTCGGCGCTGGAATGCGCTGGTCTGGTGGCGCTTCGGGCAGCGACGCCGCCGGGGTTGCCGGCATGGAATCTTGAGGGGATCGGTTTTTCGATCCGCATGCCCGATGCTTTGGGCCAGTGCCCGGATGTCGCCCCCTTCCCCGTGTTGCGGGCGTATAACGGGCATGCGGGAGAGGTGGTGGGTGGGGTGAGGCGCGATGCCAATCACCGTTACGCGATCGATCCAGCCGATTTCAATGACGGCGGCAGCGATGGTTGGCTAGTCGAAGGGGTCGCCTTTTGTACCAGCGCACCACTGGCGCAGTCATTCTGATCGAGGACGCGGCATGAAAATCGTCGCGTCTATTTTTGTTTCTTGAGGCTCCCATGTCGCAATTTATGGTTTCTTTAGTCACAGATTTTTGGGCCCAACTCGCAGCTTATGCGTAAATCCACAGCAGCCGCGGCGCGAGGCGCCGCCTGCGCTCAGCCGCAGGTGCCGACCGCACCGCAGGCGGTGCAGAAGTCGCAGCCGTCCTTGCGGATCACGGTGTGGTTGCCGCATTCGGCGCACAGCGTGCCCTGCATCAGCTTGGGTTCGCTGTCGTCGCGCGGTGACTCGAGGATGCCCATTTCGCGCGTCGGATAACCGCGCTCGTCGAGCACGCCGAGCATCGCATAGCGGTGGATGATGAGCTGCGCGAGGTAGGCCACGGTGCTGGGATAGTTCTGCTGGCGGCGGGTGCCGGGGACGAAGGCCATGAAGTCGCCCAGCGGCTCGGGGTAGTCGAGCAGCTTCCTGAGCTTCATGCCGATCCACGCCGGGTCCATGACGCGCATGTCGAGCGAGAGGATGCGCGACAGCCCGTCGAGCGCGCGCGGGTAGTTGCCCGACAGCCACATCGAATAGGGGCGGGTGACGCCGGCGCTGAAGCCGTCCTGCGCCGGCAGGGTGATCTCCTTCAGGCCGAGGACGAAGTCTTCGCCGGTCGCCGGGTTGTAGATGTCCACCGTCCACGACAGCGTGCCGTCGGTGCCGGTCTTCGGTTCGTCGAGGCTGAACAAGGTGTCGAGCACCGGGTTGGTGTCGTCCTCGTGGTCGAAGGCGCCGAGTTTTTCGCAGCGGTAATTGACCGCCTGGGCGAAGGCGGACACCACGCCGGGCACGAGCTTTTTCTCGCCGTGCGGCGGGAAGGGCATCTCGAAGGACTTCTCGCCGACGGTGCGGGCCAGGGTCTCGAGCTTCAGCTTGAGCCAGCCGCGGTCGTTGGCGCGCATGTCCATCGACAGCGTCTTTGCCACCGCGCCGAGGCCGCGCGGCTGGTCGGCGCCGTTGACCCAGACTTCGAACGGGAACGAGCTGCCGTTGTTGCCGACCTGGCCGACGAAGAGCGCAAAGCCGCCGGTCGGGGTGTTGAGCATGTAGGTCCAGGCGAGGTTGCCGTCGGGCAGTTCGGGGCGGCCGGGCCAGCGCAGGCTGGCGAGCACCGGCGCGGGCAGGCTCTTGATCGACAGGCGGCGGTTGGCGTCGGAGAGTTCGACGTCGTGGGGCTGCTTCTGCTCGGTGCTCGGGGTGACCGACAGCACCGAACCGAGGACGCTGTTCGGGCGGTAGGTGGCCAGCCCCTTGAGGCCGGCCTTCCACGCGGTGAGGTAGAGATCCTCGAACTCGGCGTAGGGATAGTCTTCCGGCACGTTCACCGTCTTCGAGATCGAGGTGTCGATGTAGGGCGCGACCGCGGCGACCATGTCCTTGTGCGCCTGGGCGGAAATTTCCAGTGCGGTGACGAAGGGGGCGGGCAGCTTGTCGACGTTGCCGCCAAGGTGCTTGTACAGGCGCCAGGCGTAGTCCTCGACCGCGTACTCCTTGAAGGTGCCGTCGGCCATGCGCTTGCGGCGGGTGTAGGTGTAGGAGAACGGCGGCTCGATGCCGTTGCTGGCGTTGTCGGCGAAGGCCAGGCTGATGGTGCCGGTGGGCGCGATCGACAGCAGGTGCGAGTTGCGGATGCCGTGCTTGCGGATCCGGTCCTTGACCTCGGCCGGCAGGCGCGAGGCGAAATTGCCACCCGACAGGTAGAGATCGGCGTTGAACAGTGGGAAGGCGCCGCGCTCCTTGGCCAGATCGGACGAGGCGAGGTAGGCGCGGTTGCGCATGTACTCGGAAATCTTGCGTGCCTCGTCGCGCGCTTCGGGCGTGTCGTAGCGCTTGCCGAGCATGATCAGGGCGTCGCCCAGGCCGGTGAAGCCCAGTCCGACGCGGCGCTTGGAGTCGGCTTCGGCGCGCTGCTGCTCGAGCGGCCAGTGGGTGCTGTCAAGCACGTTGTCGAGCATCCGGATCGAGATGTCGACGATCTTGCCGAAGGCCGCGTAGTCGAACTCGGCCTTGTCGGTGAACGGGTGCTTGACGAAGGGCGTCAGGTTGATCGAGCCCAGGCAGCAGCAGCCGTAGGGCGGCAGCGGCTGTTCGGCGCAGGGGTTGGTGGCCTCGATGGTTTCGCAGTAGTACAGGTTGTTGTCCTGGTTCATGCGGTCGAGGAACAGGATGCCCGGCTCGGCGTGGTCGTAGGTGGACCGCATGATCTGGTCCCACAACTCGCGCGCGCGCACCTTGCGATACACCCACAGGCCGTCGTCGCGCTGGTAGGCGCCGGCTTCCTTCAGCTCGGCGGTCGGCTCGGCCTTGTGCGCGAGTTCGACGAAGCCGTCGGCTTCGACCGCCTGCATGAAGGGGTCGGTGACGCCGACCGAGATGTTGAAGTTGGTGAGGTCGCCGTGATCCTTGGCGTGGATGAATTCCTCGATGTCCGGGTGATCGCAGCGCAGCACGCCCATCTGCGCGCCGCGGCGGGCACCGGCCGATTCCACCGTTTCGCAGGAACGGTCGAACACGCGCATGTAGGACACCGGACCGGAGGCGTTCGAGGCCGTGCCCTTGACCAGCGCACCCTTGGGGCGGATGGAGGAGAAGTCGTAGCCGACGCCGCCGCCGCGGCGCATGGTTTCGGCGGCCTGGGCGAGCGCGGTATAGATGCCGGGGCGGCCGTCGACCGCCTCGGTGACCGAATCGCCGACCGGCTGCACGAAGCAGTTGATCAGGGTGGCGGCGAGCGTGGTGCCGGCGGCGCTGTTGATCCGGCCGGCGGGGACGAAGCCCTTTTCCTGCGCTTCGAGGAACTTCGCTTCCCAGTGGGCGTGCTTGTCTTCGGTTTCGACCGCGGCCAGGGCGCAGGCGACACGGCGGCGCACTTCGGCGACGGTCTGCTCGTCGCCCTTGGCGTATTTTTCGACGAGGACTTCGCCGGAGATTTCCTGCATCGGCAGGTTGGCGGCGGTGGGCTTGGCGCTGCCTTGGATGGGGGTGCTCGTGGACGCGCTGTTGGTCTCGCTCATGGCCTTTTTCTTCATCCGTGGTGGTTCATGGGATGGACTGAAGAATAGCGCGGAAAATCCGATTTCGCAAAAAAATAAAAAATGTTAAAAAACAAATAGTTGAGTGTTTTATTTGTGTATTTGTTTTTCGTTATGTACTACATGTAGTATGTTTTTGATGGGTGCGCGGAGCGCTCGAAGCCGCTGTTTACGCGGGTTTTGGCCTGCTGCGGCGGAGCGGGCCCCGGTCAGTCGCGATCGTCGGCGGTGCCGGAGCGCCGTGGCGCAAACATGATCGGTTCGGCAAGGGAGATCTCGGGCTGCAGTGTGGCGTGTTCCACACCGAAACGCCCACGCAGAAGCGCACGCTCGGCCTCCAGCACGTCGGGCCAGCGCCGCGCATCGGCCAGCAGGATGTGGGCCGAGAGCGCGGTGCGGCGCGAGTCCAGGCTCCAGATGTGGAGGTCGTGTACCGAGCACACGCCTGGCACGCTGGCCATCGCGCGTCCCACTTCGGGCAGCGACAGGCCGTCGGGCACGCCTTCGAGCAGGGTGTGGAGCACGTTGCGCAGCAGCGACAAGGTGGAGAACAGGATCAGGCCGCAGATCAGCATGGTCAGCAGCGGGTCGATCGGCGTCCAGCCGCTGAACTGGATGACGAGGCCGGAGGCCAGTGCCGCGACCGAGCCGAGCAGGTCGCCGAGCACGTGCAGCAGTGCGCCGCGGGTGTTGAGGTCGCCCTCGCCGCGCGTCAGCAGCCAGGCGACGACCAGATTCAGGACGAGGCCGCCGAGCGCCACCAGCGTCACGGTCTGGCCCGCGATCTCGCGCGGCTCGAGCAGGCGGAGCACCGCCTGCCACAGCAACAGGGCGACGACGGCCAGCATGAAAAGGCTGTTGACCAGGGCCGCCAGCGCTTCGACGCGGCGTAGTCCGTAGGAATGGCGCGGGCTGACCGGACGCAACGCGATACGTGCGGCAAGGGCCGCGAGGCCGAGCGACAAGGCATCGGTGACCATGTGGCCGGCGTCGCCGAGCAGGGCCAGTGAGCCTGACCACCAGCCCGCCACCGCCTCGACGGCGGCGAAACCGAGGGTCAAAACCAAGGCCAGCGGCAGGTGGCGGCTGGCAGCGTGGTCGTCATGTCCGTGTCCGTGGTCGTGATGATGTCGGACGTGATGCGCGTCTGCCATGGATGGCGGCCCCTGTGATCGATGGCTCGATTATGCGGCGAGCCGCGGATGGGGGGGATGGTGCTCCGGGGCACTACGCCGATCGCGCGCTGGCGGACCTGGCAGGGGAGCGCGGCGCAATAGGTAAAACCGTCTAGTCCGCTGCCTTGTTTCACCAATTTTGGCACGGCCATCGCAGGCCTAGAGTGACTCCCACGCCAACGGCTTCTGGAGTTCCGCCATGAAATCCTGTTCCGATTCTCCCTGCGACGCGCGCTTCATCAACCACGACACCAACAAGGCCGACAAGTGCATGTTCTGCGCCCATCGCGTGGATGCCGGCCTGCTTCCGGCCTGCGTCGAGACCTGTGTCGGCGGCGCGGGCCGGCAGCAGCAGGCACAGGGCCAGCGTGAACAGGCAGAAGAGGGGGATGAAGGCCGCAGGGGCGCGACGAGTGGGCCGCATGGGTGCAAAAATCGCCTTTTGGCAGATGCTCGTCAAGTGCGCCGGAGGGGTGTCCGGACCGATCCTCTGCAGAAGGGGGGCGGCGCCCCGGCGGTGGATCGCCGCCCGAACGGGGCGCCCGAAGCGCCGCCTCAGCGCTCGATGACAAGCGGTTCGACCAGATCGCGGTAGGCGTGCCAGCTGGCGTGGCCGAGCAGGGGCATGACCACCACCAGGCCGACGTGGAAGCTCAGAAAGCCGACCCCGGTGAGGCTCACGATCAGGAAGGCCCATATCAGCATCGGTCCCGGGTTGCTCCGCAGCGCGTTGAAACTGGCGATCACCGCGCTGACGGCGTCTTGGTCGCGGTCGAGCATCAGCGGAATCGAGACCACGCTGGCGGCGAAGACGGTGACGGCGAAAACGAGGCCGACGCCGAAATACACCGCGAGGAATTCGAGGTTGCGCAGGCTGAGCACCTGGCCGATGAAGTCCGACAGCGAAGGCAGCTCGGTGGTGTAGAAAAGGGCGAACACGACCATCGACGCGCGCGCCCACACCAGGAACACGATGCCGAGCACGACCACGAACACGCCGATGTTGCCGGCATTGCGCCGCCAGACGGTGAGGGTGGGGGCGAGCACCGCGGGGGCGCCCAGTTCGCGGCGGCGGCTGATCTCGTACAGGCCCATGGCGAGGAAGGGGCCGAGCAGCAGGAAGCCGGTGGTGAGGGCGAAGGTGTATTCGTAGGCGCGGCGGAACACCATGGTGACGAGCAGGCCCATCGCGGCGAAGCAGAAGCCGTAGAACAGGCTGGGGAGCGGGCAGGCCCTGAGGTCGCCGGCGCCGAGTGCGACCCAGCGCAGCGGGGCCCCGAGGCCGACCGTGCGCACGGTCGGGAACGGGCGTTCGGCGCTGTCGTGCGCATCGTCCCCGCCACCGGGACGTGGCGGTTGGGGGCTTTCGTCGTTCTGTGGCGACATCTCTCTCTCCTCGGGGAGCTGGTCTTGCCGTCTTCAGCCGGGGCCGCGCAGGGCTTCGATGACGGCGGCGGGGGCTTCGTCGATCATGCCATGGCCGCAGTCGGGGAGTTCGACCAGGCGGGCATCGCAGCCGGGCTGCAGGGCCTGGAGCAGTGGGCGCGATGTCTCCACCGGGGTCATCCGGTCGTACGCGGCGCACAGCAGCAGGGTCGGGCAGCGCACGTGTGCGGCGGCGGTCAGCCCGTCCTGCCAGCGCTCGCAGGCGGCGAGATCGACGGCGAGGACGGCGGCGGGTTGGGCCTGCAGGCGCTCGAGGTTGGCCGCTTCCAGTGCTTGGCGGTGCGCTTCGCCGATGCGTTCGGCGGGGGCGAAGGAGAACTTGTTGATCAGGGCATGGGCCTGCGCCGGTTCGGTGCGCGCGGCGTCGAGCAGGAAGGGGGCGACCGGCATCGGCGCCCGGCAGCCGAGCAAGGACAGCGTTGCGACCCGCGCTGGAGCCGCAGCGGCGGCAGCGAGCGCCACCAGTGCGCCCATGCTGTGCCCCCCCAGGGCAAAGCGCTCGAGGCCGAGTGCATCGGCCAGCGCCAGTACCCAGGCTGCCATCGACGCGATGTCGGCCAGCGCGGGCCCGGCGCTGGCGCCGTGTCCGGGCAGGTCGGGCACGATCACGCGCCGTCCGCCGGTGACGAGGCCGCCGGCCACCGCCTGCCAGGCTCCGCGGTCATGCCCGGCGCCGTGGATCAGCAGCAAGGGGTGGGGGTCGCTGCGGGGGCCGTTATCCGCGAGGGCGGCACGCCGGCCGTTGACTTCGATGTCGGTCATGGAAAAAGGCGCGGTGGCGGAGATCGGCGTGGCGGACGCGGACGCAGCTGAAGCCCTGTCCGCTGGGCGGTGGCGGGCGCAGGGTGGCGGCGCTCAGGCGCGCTCGTCGGGGCTGAGCAGGTGCTCGATGCCGGCGATCCGGTCCTTGAGCGCCAGCTTGCGCTTTTTCAGCCGGCGCATCATCAGTTCGTCGTCGCCGGGGGCCTGGGACAGGCGGGCGATCGCCTCGTCGAGGTCGCGGTGTTCGCTGCGCAGCTCTTCGAGGCGTGCGCGCAGGCTGGTCACTTCGTCGAAGGTTTCATCGCTCATGATGGGGCTGCCCTGTGTGGAGAGGAGGCGAACTGGCGCCTGCCAGGCCCTGCAGGCGCCAACGGCGCAGGTGCGTCCGCGGGCCGCTGCCGGCCGGTAGCCAATGGTATGCGTGGCGCTGTGGAATGACAACTTCACTTCCGGCGCGTTCATCGTGGCATGCACCGGTGCGTGGGATTCCTTACCATGCGCATTCCGTCCAGTACGAGTACGAGGATATCGCCAGTGAACAAGGCATTCGTGAAGGAAGGTGATGGCGCCGACGAGGACGAGGAGCTTGCTCCCGCCCAGCGCCTGCCGGCCGGCAGCAAGAACTACATGACGCGGCGGGGTTACGATGCGCTGCGGGTGGAACTGGACCAGCTGGTGCGCATCGAGCGCCCGAAACTGGTCGAGACCGTTGCCTGGGCGGCGGGTAACGGCGACCGTTCGGAGAACGGCGATTACATCTACGGCAAGAAGCGGCTGCGTGAGATCGATCGCCGCATCCGCTTCCTGATCAAGCGCATCGAGAGTGCCGAAGTGGTCGATCCCGAGCGCCAGCAAGGGCTCGAACAAGTGTTCTTCGGCGCCACGCTCAGTTTCTGCGACCTCGATACCGACGAGATCCAGACCTGGCAGATCGTCGGCGTGGACGAGGCCGACGCTGCGCAGGGGCGGATCAGCTGGATCTCGCCGCTGGCGCGCGCGGTGCTGAAGGCGAAGATCGGCGATGTGGTGCGCTTCCAGAGCCCGGCAGGAATGCGTGAGATCGAGATTGTCGACGTGCAGTACGTCTGAACCCTTCGGCCAGGGCTTGAAACGCCGGCGGCCATCCCCATCTCAGGTTCCACTGATCCGAAACAACGTTGGAGCCGTATCCATGTCCGAAACCGCCGCAGCCGCTCAGACCCTCAATTTCCAGGCCGAGGTGAAGCAGCTGCTTCACCTGATGATCCACTCGCTGTACTCCAACCGCGAGATCTTCCTGCGCGAACTGGTCTCCAACGCCTCCGACGCCTGCGACAAGCTGCGCTTCGAGGCGCTCGACAACGGCGCGCTGTACGAGAACGACGCCGAGCTGAAGATCCGCATCGGCTTCGACGCCGAGGCGAAGACGATCACCGTCGCCGACAACGGCATCGGCATGAGCCGCGACGAGGCCGTCGCCCACCTCGGCACCATCGCCAAGTCGGGCACCAAGGAGTTCTTCGGCCAGCTTACCGGCGACCAGAAGAAGGACGCCCACCTGATCGGCCAGTTCGGCGTTGGCTTCTACTCCGCCTTCATCGTCGCCGACAAGGTCACGGTGGTGACCCGCCGTGCCGGCTTGGCCGCCGCCGAAGGGGTGAAATGGGAATGCTCGATGGCCGGCGACGAGGCCGGCGCCTACACCGTGGAGCAGGTCGAGAAGGCCGGCCGCGGCACCCAGATCATCCTGCACCTGCGTGAGGGCCAGGAAGACCTGCTGTCGTCGTGGAAGTTGAAGAGCCTGATCCGCAAGTACTCCGACCACATCGTCCAGCCGATCGTGATGAACAAGGAGGAATGGAACGAGGAGCAGCAGGCGCAGGTTCCGACCGACGAGGACGAGACCGTCAATCAGGCCAACGCGCTGTGGACGCGGGCGAAGAACGACATCACGGACGATGAGTACACCGCCTTCTACAAGCACGTCGGCCACGACTTCGAGGAGCCGCTGGCGTGGACCCATTCGCGCGTCGAGGGCCGCCACGAATACACCAACCTGCTCTACATCCCGAAGAACGCGCCCTTCGACCTGTGGGACCGCAACGCCCGCCACGGCATCAAGCTCTACGTGAAGCGCGTCTTCATCATGGACGATGCCGAGAAACTGATGCCGACCTACCTGCGCTTCGTGCGCGGGGTGGTCGATTCGGCCGACCTGCCGCTCAACGTGTCGCGCGAGATCCTGCAGGAGTCCAAGGACATCGACACCATCCGCTCGGGGTGCACGAAAAAGGTGCTGACCCTGCTCGAAAGCTTCGCCAACAGCGACGAGGCCGCCGACCAGGAGAAGTACGCGACCTTCTGGAAGGCCTTCGGCAAGGTGTTGAAGGAGGGCGTCGGCGAGGACTTCGCCAACAAGGACAAGATCGCCGGCCTGCTGCGCTTCGCCTCGACGAAGGCCGACACGCCCGACGAGGTGGTCTCGCTCGCCGACTACATCGGCCGCATGAAGGAAGGCCAGGACAAGATCTACTACGTCACCGCGGAAACCTTCAATGCGGCGAAGAACAGCCCGCATCTCGAGGTGTTCCGCAAGAAGGACATCGAGGTGCTGCTGCTCACCGACCGCGTCGACGAGTGGGTGACCGGCAACCTCACCGAGTTCGACGGCAAGGCCCTGGTGTCGGTGGCCAAGGGCGGCCTTGACCTCGGCGCGCTCGAGGACGAGGCGGAGAAGCAGGAAGCCGAGAAGGCTGCCGACGAGTACAAGGAATTGCTCGACAAGATGAAGGCGAGCCTGGGCGAGCGCGTCAAGGACGTCAAGGTGACGCTGCGCCTGACCGATTCGCCCGCTTGCCTGGTCGCCGACGAGCACGACCTCGGCATGAACCTCGCCCGCATCCTGAAGGCCGCGGGGCAGAACGCACCGGTGTCGAAGCCGATCCTCGAGATCAACCCCAACCACCCGGCGGTGCTGCGCCTGAAGTACGAGGACAGGAACTTCGATGACTGGGCCGCGGTGCTGTTCGATCAGGCGCTGCTCGCCGAAGGTGGCACCCTCGACGACCCGGCGACCTTCGTGAAGCGCATCAACCAGCTGATGATGGCGATGAGCGGGAACTGAGGTGGCAATCGAGCGCGGCGGGCCTGCGCCTGCCGCGCTGCAGCATGGAAGGGCGGCACACCGCGATGGGTGCCGCCCTTTTTGTCGCCTGTCGTCAGAGATCGAGCACCAGCCGCGCCGACCTGGCGCGCGAGCAGCAGGGCAGGAACTGGTCGTTGGCGGCGCGCTCCTCCGGGCTCAGGTAGCTGTCGCGGTGGTCGGGTTCGCCTTCGAGCACGCGTGTCAGGCAGGTTCCGCACACGCCTTGTTCGCAGGCAGACTGGACTTCCACTCCGGCGGCGGCGAGGGCTGCGAGCACGGTCTGCTCCTTGGCCACGTGGACGACGCGCCCGGAGCTGGCGAGCTGGACCTCGAAGCTGCCATCGCTGGCCGAGGCCGTGGGCTCGGCGGAGAAGAACTCGTAGTGCAGCTGCGCTTGCGCCCAGCCCCTGGCGCGGGCGGTGGCGAGCACCGCATCGATGAAGCCCTTCGGGCCGCAGACGTAGAGGTGGACGCCGTCCTCGGGGCGGGCGAGGGTGGCGTCTAGATCGAGCTTCTGCGCGGGCGCGCCGTCATCGAAGTGGAAGTGCACCCGCGGGGCGTAGGCCGAGCGGCGGATGCGCTCGCGGAAAGCGGTGCGCTCGGGGGTGCGGGCGCAGTAATGCAGGGTGAATTCGGCCCCGGTCAAGGCCAGGCGTTCGGCCATGCACAGGATCGGGGTGATGCCGATGCCGCCGGCCAGCAACAGGCTGCGGCGAGCCTCGTGGGCGAGCGGGAAGTGGTTCTTGGGGGCGCTGATCCGGAGCAGGTCGCCGTCCCGGACCTGGTCGTGCATCGCCTGCGAGCCGCCGCGCGAGGCGGGATCGCGCAGTACCCCGATCAGGTAGCGGTGGGTCTCCGCCGGGTCGTTGCACAACGAGTACTGGCGGACGAGGCCGTTGGGCAGATGGACGTCGATGTGGGCGCCGGCGGAAAACGGCGGCAGGGCGCTGCCGTCGGCGGCGACGAGCTCGAAGGTGGCGATGTCGACCGCTTCGGCGGCCTTGCGCACGACACGGACGTTCAGGGTCGGGGAGGTCATGATGCGCGTCCTTGTTGGGCGGGTCGTGGGCTGGCCCGCAGGAAAGAAGGTGTGGCGGCAACAGGCTGAATAGGAGGGGGCAGGATCAGGTGCCGGTTTGTGCGGTGGTGCTGCGTTCCTGCTCGACCAGGCGTTCAAGCATACGCCGCGCCTGCACCCCGCCGAGGTCGGTGTTCAGGCTCAGCAGCTTGCGCTCGGGCCAGCGCAGCAGGTTGCGTTGCTGTGATTCGAGCATTTCCAGATCTTCGCTGAAGACCTTGCCCTGGGCTTCGCGGATGCGGGCGGTGAGCGCTGCGTCGCGGGGCTCGAAGTTGCGTGCCATCCCCCAGAAGTACCACATCGTGGTTTCGCTCTCGGGGGTGATGAAGTCGACCACGGTGCCGGCGGCCTTGACCGCCGGATCGGCGTCGAAGCCGCCCTTGCCAGCGTGGGCCACGCCGACATCGATCAGGACCTGGCCCGGTGCGCTGAAGCGGCAGATCTGCCAGCGGTCGCACGGTACGTCGTCGGCGAGCTTGTTGCCCCGTAGCGCGGCCTGCCAGAACGGGGGTGGCATGATGTTTTCCATGAAGCGGCCGGTGATCACGGTGTTGCCTTCGACCCGGGTGGTCGGTGCGGCTTCGTCGAGCTCCTTCTGGCCGATGCTGTCTGCGTGGACGTATTTTTCGTGAGTCAGGTCCATCAGGTTGTCGATCATCAGGCGGTAGTCGCAGCGGATGTAGTAGCGGCCGCCGCCGAAGGCCCAGTCCGGATTGTCGGCCCATTCCATGTGCGGCAGGCGGGCGGGGTCGGCCTGCGTCGGGTCGCCCGGCCAGATCCATACGAAGCCGCCGCGCTCGATCACCGGATAGCTGCGGATGCAGGGGAAGCCGCGCACGCGCTGGCCCGGCATCGCCACGGCCCTGCCGTCGCGGCCCATTTCGAGGCCGTGGTAGCCACACACCAGCTTGCCGTCGACAACGCGGCCGAGTGACAGCGGTGCGCCGCGGTGCGGGCAGAAATCGTCCACTGCAGCGGCGATGCCATCCTGGGCGCGATAAAGGGCGACCTGCTCGCCGCAGATCGTGCGGCCGAGCGGCTTGTGCTCGATCTCATCCGGTGTGCAGGCAACGTACCAGGCGTTCTTGGGAAACATGGCGGAGGTCTCCTTGCTGGGGGTGGGGCGTTCGTATCGTTCTTGGCCGCTGGCATAGCGAGCGATGGGAAGCGGCCTCAGCGGGTCACGATCAGGCTGGCACCAGGCACCAGGGCCTTGATGTGGGGATTGGCGAGGGTGGTCTCGAGATTGCGTCGAGCGATGCGGGTGTGCTCGCGCATGAGTGCTTCGGCACGGCTGCCTTCACGCGCCGCCAGCGCCTCGATCACGGCGCAGTGCTGGGCGTTGGCGATCTGCAGCGTCAGCAGCGCATCGGGAGAGACTGCCTGCACCCGCAGAAAGGCATTGGGTGAGGCAAAGGGCAGCGCCTTGCAGCGTTCGAGCTGGCGCTGTACGACTTCGCTGGCGCAGGCCTGCTCGAGCAGCGCGTGATAGCGGGCATTGGCTTCGACGTAGGCGGTGAAGCGCTCGTCGCTGAGTTCGGTGCTGGCATCGAGCGCGGCGTCGATGTCGCGGGTGCAGGCGCGCAAGGCATCGATCAGCTCCGGCGCCACCCCACGTTCCGCTGCCAGCCGTGCGGCGAGGCCTTCGAGCGTGCCGCGGACCTCGATCGCATCGCAGATTTCATCGAGCGAAAACGACTTCACCTTGAACCCGCCGGAGCGGATCGGGTCGAGCAGCCCTTCTTCCTGCAGGCGGACGAGGGCGGTGCGGATGGGGGTGCGCGATATTCCGGTCAGTTCGGCGACGACCGGTTCGGAAATGCGCTCGCCAGCGGGCAATTCACCGTCGAGGATCATCTCGCGCAGGCGCAACAGTGCGCGTACCGTCTGGGAAGGATTGTCTTCAGGCGCCTGGGAAAGCGTTTTTATCGCCATTTGTATACATTTGTGATTGTATGGACCGATTCTAGACGAAAAATCGATTTTTTGCTTGTTGTGTGTATACACTGCAGAAATTATCTCCCCCCCTACGCCCCCGCCCAGGGGGGCGGTGCAGCGGCGGTCGAGGGCGTTCAGGGCTGGACGGGCGGCTGTCTTTCGCTGCCGGCGGGGAGCGCGCGATGCAGGCGCATTTCCGCACGGCGCAGCCAGGGGTGGGACAGGGCGTCGTAGAGGGGGACCGGCGCCACCGACCGCGAGATGCCGTGGGCGACCACCGCGGTGGCCATCAGGGGCAGCAGCATCTGGTGGTTGGCGGTCATTTCCATGACGATCACGAACGCGGTGATCGGCGCCTGGGTCATCGCAGCGAGGAAGGCGACCATGCCCAGCACCAGGATCGCGGGGTCGGGTTCGCCCGGCAGCAGCAGCGCGATGTCCGATCCCAGGCCCGCGCCGACCGCCAGCGCCGGGGCGAAGATGCCGCCTGGAATGCGTGCGACGAAGGCGAGCCAGATCACCGCCATCTTCAGCAGCATGAAGGCCACCGGCAAGGCTGCGCTGCCTTCGAGGGCAGCCTTGGATTCGGCGTAGCCGGTGCCGTAGGTGAGGCCGCCGCTGGCGAGGCCGATGACTCCGGTCGCCAGGCCGCAGGCGGCGGCGAAGGTGATCGGCCGGCTCAGCGCGAACACCCCGACCTGCCCCGGCAGCCCGCGCGAGGAAGCGATCAGCAGGCGTGCGAACCCTCCTCCGAGCAGGCCGCCGGCGATGCCGCAGGACAGTACCGGCCAGATGCCGTCCGGCCAGCCGATGGTGGCCGGAGTACGGCCGAAGTAAGTGTAGTTGCCCAGCACCGCGAGCGACATCAGGCCGGCGAAGATGACTGCGGCGAGGGTGGTGCTGTTGGCGCGGAAGGCGCGGTGGCGGCACATCTCCTCGATTGCGAACATGATGCCGCCGAGCGGGGTGTTGAACGCCGCGGCGATACCGGCGCCGCTGCCGGCGACAATCAGGTCGCGGCTCGATGCGATGCGCCGGCGCTTGCGCCCGGCCAGCAGGTGCATGATCGATGCGCCGACCTGTACCGACGGCCCTTCACGCCCGATTGAGGCGCCCGAGAGCAGCCCCCCCAGGGTCAGAAAGACCTTGGCGATGGCGATGCGTAGCGACAGCAGTTGCCGCCGCACGTGGTTGTCGTCCGACATCGCGGCTGCGATCGCCTGCGGAATGCCGCTGCCTTCGGTGCCGGGGAACAGCCGCCGGGACAGCCAGGCGAGGAGGGCAAAGCCTGCGGGGGCGACGACCAGGCTCAGCCAGGGGCGCTCGTGCATCAGTCCGGCATGGGTTTCGATGGCGAGTTCGGCGCCGATCGCGAATGCGATGGCGATCAGCCCGGCGAGCAGGGCCGCACCGACCAGCAAGAGCCGCACCCGCCAGCGCCGTAGCGACAGCCACGGCAGCGCATAGCGCCGACCGCCCCGCACTACGCGGTGGAGTGCCCACCGGGAGGGGGAGGGTTTGGGAGTGTCAGGGCTGGATTCGGCGCTCATCGTGGCCTCTGTTGCGGTGCGCGATCCCGTGATCGCCGCGTCGAGTGAGTGGGGCAAACCGGGTGGTGGCACGAGCCTTTTTGCTGCACCTCGCATGCGCAGGGTCAACGATACCGCTACCATATGGCTTGTGGCAGGGCGTGATGTTTTTTTGACAATAATGATTTGAGAAAATATAGTTCGAGCGAGATTTTTAAATGGCGGAAACGCAACACAAACCGAAGAAACCGGCAACACCGCTTTCCGTGCTGCAGCGCTTCAGGATCCTCATCCGTACCGCACAGCGCCACTCCCAGTGGATCGAACGCAAGAGCGGGGTAACCGGTGCGCAGCTGTGGGCACTACAGGAACTCAAGGAGGCGGCGGGCCTGCGCGTGGGCGAACTGGCCAACCGGATGGCGCTGCATCAGTCCACCGCATCCAATATGGTCGACCGGCTCGAAACGGCCGGCCTGCTGCGCAAGGAGCGCACCAGCGCCGATCAGCGCGTGGTCAGGCTATACCTCACCGACGAGGGGGTGGCTCTACTCGCCCGGGCACCTTCGCCGGCGCGCGGCGTGTTGCCCGAAGCCTTGCGCCTGATGGACGAGGACGGCCTGTCGAGCCTGCAGAGCGAGCTTGATAATCTGCTGCACCAGATCAAGCACCTGGACGAGGGTTTCGGCATGCAGCCGTTGCCTTTCACCGAATGATTCACGGCGGTCCCGTTGCGGGCCGGCCGGATCACCGTGTTTCACGCAATGCATTGCACTTGTGTGGACAGCAGTTGGGGCGGCCGGCAGGCCGCCTCTTTTTTTAGTGTTTCTTCGACAGGGTTTGCATCGCCCGGGCGATGCCTTCGAGGGTCAGCGGGAACATGCGCGTGCCCATGATCTGGTGGATCAGCTCGATCGACTGACGGTAGGGCCACAGGCGCTCCGGCTCCGGGTTGAGCCAGGCCGCAGCGGGGTAGGCGTCGAGCAGGCGTCGCAGCCAGGCGGAACCCGGTTCGGGGTTCATGTGCTCCACCGAGCCGTGCGGGTGCAGGATCTCGTAGGGGCTCATGGTGGCGTCACCGACGAAGATCAGCTTGTAGTCCGGGCCGTACTTGTGGATCACGTCGAGCACGGGAGTGCGCTCGGCGTGGCGGCGATGGTTGTCGCGCCACACGCCTTCATAGACACAGTTGTGGAAGTAGAAATACTCCAGGTGCTTGAATTCCAGCCGGCAGGCGGAAAAAAGCTCCTCGCACACCTTGATGTGGTCGTCCATCGAGCCGCCGACATCGAGGAAGAGCAGCACCTTGACCGCGTTGTGGCGCTCGGGCCGCATCATCAGGTCGAGCCAGCCGGCGTTGCGCGCGGTGGCGGCGATGGTGCCGTCGAGATCGAGCTCCTCGGCCGCACCGTCGCGGGCGAAGCGGCGCAGGCGGCGCAGCGCGACCTTGATGTTGCGCGTGCCCAGTTCCACGGAGTCGTCGAGATTGCGGAACTCGCGCTTGTCCCACACCTTGACCGCCGTGCGGTTGCCCGCCGATTCGCCGCCCACGCGGATGCCTTCGGGGTGGGTGCCGTTGTTGCCGAAGGGTGAGCTGCCGCCGGTGCCGATCCACTTGCTGCCGCCCTGGTGGCGTCCCTTCTGTTCCTTCAGGCGCTTGCGGAACTCCTCCATCAGCTTGTCCCAGCCGAGCTTTTCCAGCTTCGCGCGCTCTTCGGCCGAGAGATGCTTCTTCATCATCGCCCGCAGCCAGTCCTCGGGCAGTTCGGCGTCCAGGCCGGGAATCTCGGTGACGCCCTTGAAGTACTCGCCGAAGGCCTGGTCGAAGCGGTCGTAGAGCGACTCGTCCTTGACCAGGCAGGTACGGGCGTAGAAATAGAAGTCGTCGATCGAATGACCGCAGACGCGGTCGCGCAGGCCTTCGAGCACGGTCAGGAACTCCCGTGTCGACACCGGCAGCTTGCGTGCCTTGAGGTGCAGGAAAAAGTCGATCAGCATTGCCGTGGTGTCCTCCGGGCTGCGAACACGGTCCGGCCTCAGCGGTTGAGGCGGGCCATGTGGACCAGGCGCTCGAACAGGTGCATGTCCTGCTCGTTCTTCAGCAGGGCGCCGTGCAGCGGCGGAATGGAGGCCTTGTTGTCGGCGCTGCGCAGGGCTTCGGGCGGAATATCCTCGGCCACCAGCAGCTTGAGCCAGTCGATCAGCTCGGAAGTGGACGGTTTTTTCTTCAGGCCGGCGACGTCGCGCAGGCCGAAGAATACTTCGAGCGCTTCGGTGAGCAGGGTCTTGCGGATGTCGGGGAAATGTACATCGACGATGCGCTGCATCGTCTCCCGGTCGGGGAACTTGATGTAGTGAAAGAAGCAGCGGCGCAGGAAGGCGTCGGGCAGCTCCTTCTCGTTGTTCGAGGTGATGAACACGATCGGCCGGTGGCGCGCCTGCACGGTCTGGCGCGTCTCGTACACGTGGAACTCCATGCGGTCGAGTTCGCGCAGCAGGTCGTTGGGGAATTCGATGTCGGCCTTGTCGATCTCGTCGATCAGCACCACGGTGGGGTGCTCGGCCTCGAAGGCCTGCCACAGCACGCCCTTGACGATGTAGTTGGCGATGTCCTTGACGCGGTCGTCGCCGAGCTGCGAGTCGCGCAAGCGCGATACCGCGTCGTATTCGTACAGCCCCTGCTGGGCCTTGGTGGTGGACTTGATGTGCCACTGCAGCAGCGGCAGGCCGAGGGCGGTGGCGACCTCTTCGGCGAGCATCGTCTTGCCGGTACCGGGCTCGCCCTTGATCAGCAGCGGGCGCTGCAGGCGGATCGCGGCATTGACCGCGAGCATCAGGTCGGGAGTGGCGACATAGTCCTTGGAGCCATCGAAGCGAAGTGCAGACATCCGGGAATCCTCTGATTATTTCCCCGCGATTATAGGGCTAGCGTTACGAAAAAACCGGCAAAGCGGTGGAGCGGGGACTGTTCGTGCCTGGTTCCGCACACAGACCGGATGCCGTTCGAGTCGAGCGCACGGCTAGCTACCCAACGGAGGTCTCACCATGCAGGGACGTCATCTGGTTTGCGGTATTGCGCTTGCGGCGCTGCTGTCGCCGGTACAGGGCGCGGGGGACGAGTCCGGCGCCTGGCAGGCAAAACTGTCGATGTGCGTCGGCTGCCACGGCATCGAAGGCTATCGCACCGCGTTCCCCGAAGTCTATTCGGTGCCCAAGCTTGGCGGCCAGCATCCCGAATACATCGTCAGTGCGCTGAAAGCCTACAAGGCGGGCGAGCGCAGCCATCCGACCATGCAGAGCATCGCCGCGGGCCTGTCCGAAGAGGACATGGCGGCTCTGGCGGCCTATTACGGCGTTACGCGCTGAAAGGGGGTGAGGATGAAATCCGGACGTCTTTCCGTTTGGCGCGCCACCGGCCTGGCGCTGCTGTCGCTGGGTTGGGCAATGCCTGTCCTGGCTGGCGATGCCGCCCGCGGCAAGGAGAAATCCCAGGTCTGCGCCGCCTGCCACGGAGCCGACGGCAACAGCCCGACGCCTGCGTTCCCGCGCATCGGCGGGCAGCACGAGGATTACCTGCTGCAGGCCCTGCTCGACTACAAGGCCGGCCGGCGCAAGAATCCGATCATGGCCGCGCAGCTCGAGAACCTGTCGAAGCAGGATCTCGGTGACCTCGCCGCCTGGTTCGCCGCCCAGCAGGGGCTGTACGTCAAGCGCTGAGGCTGCGGGGGTGCTAGCATGCGCCCCGCCATGAAAATCGAACACATCCGCCACCGGTTGCGTGCGCTTGGCGCCAAACCTGCCCACGAAGCCCGGTTGCTGCGCGCCTGGCTGCAGGGTACGGTGCTCGATGGCGGCCCGCGCGCCGACGCCACCCGCCTGCCCAAAGGGGTGCTCGAAGCCTTGCCCGGGCTGGCCCAGGAACTCGACGCCCTGGCCCGCCTGCGCTCGTCCCATCCCGGTGAGGACGGCTCCATCCGCCTGCTGCTCGGCCTCGGCGACGGCCAGGCGGTCGAGAGCGTGCTGCTGCCGCGCGACGGCCTGTGCGTGTCGACCCAGGTCGGCTGCGCGGTGGGCTGCGTGTTCTGCATGACCGGGCGTGACGGCCTGCTGCGCCAGCTCGGCAGTGCCGAGATCGTCGCCCAGGTCGCGCTCGCGCGCCGCCAGCGGCGGGTGCACAAGGTCGTCTTCATGGGCATGGGCGAGCCGGCGCACAACCTCGACAACGTCGTCGATGCGATCGAACTGCTCGGCACCGAGGGCGCGATTCCGCACAAGAACCTGGTGTTCTCCACCGTGGGCGATACGCGGGTGTTCGAACGCCTGCCGCAGATGCAGGTCAGGCCGGCGCTGGCCTTGTCGCTGCACTCCACCCGGGCCGAGCGTCGTGCCTGGCTGCTGCCGCGCGCGCCGCGCATCGATCCGGCCGAGCTGGTCGAGCGCGGCGAGGCCTATGCACGCGCTACCGGCTACCCGATCCAGTACCAGTGGACCCTGATCGAGGGCGTGAACGACAGTGAGGATGAACTCGAGGGCATCGTCCGCCTGCTCGCGGGAAAATACGCGGTGATGAACATGATCCCATTCAACCGCGTCGATGGACTGGATTTCCGCCGCCCGAGCTGGGAGCGCGCGAGCGGGATCGCGCGCTGGCTGCACCAGCATCGCATCCTCACCAAGTTGCGCCGCTCCGCCGGGCAGGATGTCGATGCCGGTTGCGGGCAGCTGCGCGCGCGCTGCTTGATCATCCCGCAGTCAAAAGCCATCAGCAGCAGTGACCATGCTCAGCTCGCCCTCTACGGCTCAACTGCGCACTCTGCTCGGGGCGCCTCGAAAAACCTCGATTTCAAATAACTTGCTCCATATAAATCCGCCACTTGCAGAACCTAAACGAGCAAAAACCGAGGTTTTTCGAGGCGCCCCTCGGCGGGTCTATCGCTGCCAGCCGTTTCGCATCCCGCGTTTAAAAGTGTTGACTTTCGTGTGGAAATGGCATCCGGTTTCGAGATCACGGCGTAGCAAGTGACCCCTCACTGCCTCAGGGAGTCGAGTAATTGGTTATTCACCGGCGTGCGCAGTCAAGAACAGGGATTTCTCTAAAGACGTAAAGAAATCTTGATAATGCTGCGGATCCTCGATCGGGGAAATATTGAACTGCGCGTTTGCGCGGACCAACATTCGATCATTCCCTTTTGGTCGCACCGAGACCGTGATTTTTGTCTGATGGCCAGCGAGTTTAGTGCCGCTTACAGAACCCAAGGTCAAGTCGGCCCTGTCGATCACAAACCCAAGGTCCTGTAGCGTCGATATCGTGGCACGAAGAACCCTCTCCTTGTCAGCAGTCTCGAAGGTACGCGACTGATAACTGCGTTTCTGAAGTTGTGTTTGATCACCGGAATCGAGAACTCGTTGGTTTGTCGTAACGCATCCTGTCAACGCAAGGATCGAAATGAGCATCAACGAAGTTAAGCGAATCATATCTTCTGCCCCTCAAAAAATACGGACTTTGAAACACGATCAAAAAACTCTTGATACAACTCAGGATCGTCAAGCGTTTCAGCAAAAGCAGAGTTGTCGGTTTTTCTAACCACGCGCTGAAAAGTGATCCGAACGAAGTTGCTGTTTTCCTGGTAAATTCCGTCGCCGTCTGTTGCTGGACGAACCACCAAGGCAACACGAATCGATTGATCCTTGCTGATCGCCATCGCCCCACCACCCAGCAGCGCAACGACAATTGCAGCGGCAATCTCCCCAGAATTGGTTGCATCTCTTTGCTTAGCTGCGGTTAAAACACCGAGCTTCGTTTCAGAGTTTTCGAGATTAAAACCCAAATCCTGAAGGGCGTTTGAGCATGCGACAAGCAAGTCCGTTTCATTGATCCCTTCGTATTTCCTTGTCTCTATTTGCCTTTTCTGTAGTTGCTGCTCGGAAACGAGGAACGTTTTTGGAGGGACGGTAACGCAGCCAGTCAATACGAGGGAGAGTGCAACCGCAGCAAACCTTTTCATGACTCAAAACCTTGACGTGTGGTATGCAAAATCACGAACCTTGCCTTGGTCATCAAATTTGACAATCACAGTCATGGTTCGCTGGCTCGTTGATGATGCTCCGGCTGACGAAGTGCCGCTGCCTCCAAGCCCACCCACCGCAGCTCCACCGAAACCAAGAATCAGCGCGCTGACTCCACCACTGCTGGATGAGTAGACTCTGTCGGTAGCTATCTTGTCATAAATCCAAACCTCCCTTCGCTGATCGTCCGTGGAGACGATGTTCGGCGATCCGAGGACCTGAGCAACATCGGCGCCGCTCATTCCGACCCTTATCTCACGTTGAACTTTCCCAACGGTTAGCCGATCGCTTGAGTCGTCTTGAACCTGTGCACGGTGATATGCAGCTGGCTGGCAAGCACTCAGAGAGGCTATTAAAACCACTGCAAGCGGATAGTATTTGATTGGAGCCTTGGACATTCCAGCACCTCGTTTCAAGTAATTTTCGAGTCTCTTTCAATAAAACCGCACGGCGAACTTTGCCGCCCATCGGTTTGACGTAGGTGGCGGTACGCTCATTGATGATCTCGTGGATCACCGCGCAGGGCTATTTCTTGATTTGCGATTCCCTTGGCGCAGGCCGCACTCGTGCCGACGTAGACATGCTCGGCCTGGTCGAACTTGCCGCTGTATACATGCAAGTCTTTAGCAGCTGCTTGCAGAGTGGTGTGATCGAGAGCCTGCGTGATGAACAGCAGACGCCAGTCATCCATGTCATGCGCGGCGATGAGGTGACCGTGTTCCCACTTGGCCCAGCTTTCGTTGGGGCGTACATACGACACCAACATCGTATCGACCTTTACTTACACAAGCTCGGCGTCGTAGCCGACTCGACCTCCCTCAACTACGCCGCCCATGTTCGTGGCAGCCTGCTGGCGGTCCCCACTCGCCGGCCAGGCTACGTCATGACCGGTGTGCTCAATCCCTGAATCGATCACTTTCTTCCCGTGGTTGGGCACGGCCCTGGCGAACTGCCCAAGTGGCTGCAAGGCCAGCATGGTAGTGTAGTGGGCTTCGATCAGATGGCTCATCGGGCGTACGGTCGCGATCAGGATCCGGGCGTTTGGGCTCTGGCAACGACGTAAGCTGTCGAGTCAATTTCTGCTGTCGAGAACGCGCAGTCACCTCCAGGCACTGACATGACACCGTCTAGGCCATGGTCTGGGAAACGGGCCTGCGAAACTGACTCGCTTGCGCACGCTCGTGCGCAGCCAAGCCATAAGCCGAGTTCCCTTGATATCTTTACCCTCTAGCAGGGTGTTGAAAATCTCGGGTTCACCTTCGGTTTCCAGTCCCCGGGGAAAAATCGACTTTGAAAATCGCCCGCTTTCCCCGTGATCATGCCGATTCAAGCTGACTTTTCCGTCGATTGTGCTACCGCAAATCAGCAGCGCTCCTGTCGCCGCAAAGACATGGTTTTTCGACTACAACGTTTCCCATCCGCAGGGCGCCAGGGCGCCCGCGAATTACGGCGCCAGCAGATTGCCCAATCTCGTCAGGTTATAAGCCGAGAAATTGAGCAACGCATGCGCACGGATTCGATCCAGCCCACGCGCCATCGCATGGCGCAGCGTGCCGATATCCTTCGCCCAGCCAAAGGCCTCTTCGATCATCTTGCGTCGGCGCAGGCTGACCGCGTAACCGGGGGACGACTTCACCTCATTGGGCACGGCGCTGCCCTTGACCTTGGCCGCGACATGCGGGGCAATGCCCAGCGGCTCGAGCGCGGCGATGAACTCGGCGGTGTCGTACCCCCGGTCGGCCGCCAGCGTCGGCTTGTGCGCCGAATTGCCGGGCTTGATGCTGCGCCTGGCCATCACCAACGCCGCCTCACGCTCAGCGGTTCCGGTGGCGGTCGTAGTGTGGACATCGACGATCAGACCGTGACGATTCTCGGCCAACGCATGCGTGGTGTAGCTCAGGTACGCCACGCCGCCGCCCTTGCTGGCGAGCAAGGCCTGCGGGTCGGTGCGCGAGACGTGCGTCTTGTTCGAGCGCTTCTTGCCGCGAAAGTCCACCTCGGGGTTGCGTCCCTGATCCGGTCCGGGCGGCTCGTCGGAGCCGTCCCGGGCCATCATGCTCTTGTGCGAGGCCCACGCCCGCAACAGCGAGCCGTCGACACTGAAATGCTCGTCCGACACCAGCTCGGCCCATTCGGCGATCGCCACCACGCCACCGAAGAACTCGCGCGTCACGCTCTCCTTGAGGAGCCGCTCGCGATTGGCGCTGAACGTCGAGTGATCCCAGACCGGCTCGTCCAGCGTCATGCCGACGAACCACCGGAACATCATGTTGAAATCGATATGCTCGACCAGCGCACGCTCCGAGCGAATCGAAAACAGACATTGCAACAGCGACGCCCGCAACAAGCGTTCCGGTGCAATCGACGGGCGGCCGCCATCGGCATACAACGCATCGAATTGCGGCGACATCGTGCGCAGAACCATATCGGCCAGCGTTTTGATCCGGCGCAACGGATGATCCCGGTCAATGCGGTCTTCGATATTGACGTAGCTGAACAGGGCGTTCTGTTTATGGTCGATGCCGCGCATGAGAATAATCAGTTTCTTAATGCAGATGTAATTATATCAGCCTCACAACCCGCATGGATGCTGGAAAACCTATTAAATCAACATCCTGCTAGCCGGTTCTTCAGAAAGTAACATAGTGGCAACAGTTAATGCTAGCTTTCATGCAGTCCAAGTATGCAGGCGCTGTTCGTCGAAGGTCTCCATGACGACGAATGGCTTCCCCTCCAATCACGTTGGAAACGCTCGGGCGGTACCTCATGGTGCCCGGCTTCCCAACTTGTAGCGTCTGTTTCCGAGCTCTCGGATTATGCTAGAGTCGTGGATCACTTGCGGCACCACCTGCCAGCTCCATGCCCGCTCATGCCAAGGATTCACGCACTGCTGCACTCCCCAAACCGGGTAACTTGCTACTTCCTTACGAGACACAGAAGGGTAACCGGTATGCGTTACTGGCCATCGTGCGGAACCGAACCTGGTGCAACGGAGTGGTGGGCGATCTGCTTCGGCCGCCGGCGCAAGGGTCGTAAGTATTTCAGCGTGCTTTCGCTGCCATCGCGACGTCAAACAGTCCGGAACGTTGATGAGTTGCGGTCATGACGAAGGATCCGCCCCCCTCCCCCTTCCGTCCGAGCCTCCCATGCCCGATGAGCACCTCCCCACATCCCTGCCCGTTGCTCCACGAACCGACACGCGGCTCCTTGCGCTCCTGCTCGCCTTGACCGTCGGCGGCTTTGGCTTGGGCTGGCTCCACCTGGAGCGCCAGAACGAACAGTTGCGTCAGTTTGAAGCGCAACAGCTGCGCGCCGCAGAGACGAACAAGGCCCAGTTCGAAGCCCTCGGAACCACCGTGCGCGACCTGGGCGCCGGCATCGAGCAGCAAGGCACACTCGTGGAGCGCGTCATCGGTACTGTCGTGCCGATCAAGCTCCCCGAGGGGGCCGAGCAGGCGCTTGCTCGCATCGAGGCGGCACTGGTCCAGCACGACGTGTTGATCGCCTCGCCGGAGGAAACGGCGTCGCTCACCGCTGCGCTGGCTGCGCTCGTCGAGGGCCTGCCGGTGTGGGTGCAGTCGGAGCTGTTTCCACGAATCCTTCCCGCGCGCTGGCAACTCGATGCCCTTCGCCTGCTGCAACGAACGACGCCCGAGAAGGACCTCGACGCGTTGCAGGACCTGATCGAGGAACTCGCCGAACATGCACTGAATCGCCCCCAGGGTGCGCCCGATGCACTCGGGGCGCGCCTGCTCGAGCGCACCGATAAACTTGCTCGAGAAGTCGAGCAGGCCCGCGAGGCACAGGCTGCCGAAGAGGCCAAAGAAGCACTGCGGCAGCGCCTCGCTACGCAGATCGCGGCGCTCGAACAGGACGCGAGCCTCTTCGAGCGGCTCGCGGATCCGGAACTGAAGGCCCGGCTGGGGAGCGTGATCCACACCGCAACCCTGGATCTGCGCATCGCTGCGCACGCGCACCCACTCGACGATGCCGCGCTCGCTCAACGCGTCGAGGCGTTGGCCGCCGCCGCTGCCGAACGGGTCGAGCGCGTTCGCGCCGACGCGGCGCGTGAGCAGCAGGCCTCATCACGCAAATATCAGCTGTGGGCGCTGGAGCAGATCAACAGCGTTGCGAAACGGAAGGCGATCGAGGAGACGAAGCTCGCGGAGATTGACAGCCGCGTCGATCGCAACAACCCACTCGGTGCGGAACGACAGGACGCGATCGAGCGGGCCGAGGACGAACTCATCCGCGCCCTCATCGAACGCCTGGCGGTCATCGACACGCGCCTGCTGGATGACGCGGTCGGCGAGTGGCACCGCCGGGTTTTCAGCGACCGATTCGGGAGCCTGGATGAAACCCGTCAGGCCGAGGTCGTCCAAGGTTTCGCGAACGCCACCAAGCGCACGCCGGAGGACCTGCCATGAAATCCTCGCTGCTCATGGTGCTCGCGGCGACCACCTTCCCCGCCGTCGCAGCCGCCCAGGGCGCCACGCTCCCGATCGAGGCCGGACCCGCCAACTACCAGGCCATTCGGATCTGGCACGAGCAACACCTAGCCAGTTCGCCAAGTCGTGCGGCGAGAGTCGACGCCCTGCGTACGATCGTCCGCTCCGGAAGACTCGGCGAGCGCGGCCTGCGCCGCATCTTCAACAACTTCGCAGGCCGGATGGCGATCGACCCGTCGATTCCCGGCGTCGAGAAAATCGCCCGCCTGCTGGCCTCCTCGAACCGCGCGCAAGTGAAGGGGCACACGCGGGAATTGCTCTACGCGATCCGGCTCGACAACGACGGTCGCAACCAGCTCGTGGAAATGAGCCGCAAGCTCGACCGCCCATGGGGCAAGACCGACGCCGATATCGTCATCCGGAATCGTCGTACCGGCCTGTATGGCCGGATCGAGGTGAAGGACTACTCGCTGCGCTCGCAGATCACCAACGAGGCCAAGCTCAAGATCCAGATGGACAAGATGGCCCGTGAAGGCAGGCTCACCGGCCAGCCCCAGTTCTGGATCAACCGCCACGGCATCACGCCGCAGCTTCGGAGCCATGCGATGCGCGCCGGCGTGGTCACGATGGAGCGCGTCGCCACCGGCCGCCGGCTTCCCCCGAACGTCCAATCCTTCGATTCCGCCCTCGCGCGCATGGACGCGCAGTTTGGGCGTCTCGCGCGTGACCGGGCGATCGCCGGCGGCTCAATGATCGGGATCGGCATGGCCCTGCTGACCCACACCTTGCCCGAGGCCCGGGACGCCCTGGATGCGGTCTCGGTCCCCGGGCCAGCCTCGACCGACGCGCGCCTGCGACTGGCGAGCAGCAGCAGCTACAGCCTGGGTGCGGCGGGCCTGGCGGCCTCCGGCAGCGCGCTCACGTTCGCGCCACGCTTCGGCGAGTTGGCACAAAACCGGCTTTTCGGCTTCGCGAAAGTCGGTGGGCTGGCAGCCGTGGCGGCACTCGGCGCGGGCGTGGCGATTGATGTACAGCGCTATCGAAGCGGGGCGCTGTCTTCCGAGCGGCTTTGGCAAAGCGCCCTTAAAGCGTCCGTCCAGTTCGCCGGTGCTGCTGCGGGCGGATGGCTCGGCGGTAGCCTTGCCGGGCTCGCGACAGCCAATCCGTTGGCGGTAGCGGCCGGCGGGGTCGCCGGCAGCACGGTGGGCGCAGCGGCTGTTCAGCTCGCCGACGGTACACTCACCCACTGGGGGATGGAAAACCAAAGAGCACGTCTCGACCAAGCCTTCGGTGATGCCGTCAACCGCCGGTACGCCATTCCGGAGACGTCCTCTTGATCTCGAGTCGTATTTCTACAAGGTGGAACGGGTCCGAACCACCACATGCTGTTCCGCAGGTTGCACAACGCGCGCCCTGCCGGCATTTGAGCGGTTTCGCCGAGGCGAAGGCGGCCGGGGTAATTCCGAAACACGCCGCAGAGCGCCGGTCGGGCCGCAAGGCGCTGATTGCCCTCACCGCCCCGATTGCAGCAAGGAGATCCGCCAACCATGGCCGCTGATACCGAACATCGCGCCGCCGCCACGCCGGGGGGGCGTGCAAGCCGCTACCGCAGCGGCAGCGCCAGGAGCGAGATCCGCTTCGCCGTCGGCCAGTGCGCGCTCGGTGCCATCCTGGTTGCCGCCAGCGCGCAGGGCGTGTGCGCGATCCTGCTCGGCGACGACCCTGACGTGCTGATGTGCGAGCTGCAGGACCGCTTCCCGCGCGCGCCCCTGATCGGTGGTGACGTGGAGTTCGCGCAGTTAGTGACGAAGGTGGCCGGTTTCGTCGAGACGCCGCGACTCGGCCTCGAGCTGCCGCTCGACCTCCGCGGTACCGCTTTCCAGCAGCGCGTGTGGCAGGCGCTGCGGCAGATCCCTCCTGGCACGAGCTTGAGCTACCGCGAGCTGGCCGCGCGTATCGGCGCGCCGACGGCGGTGCGTGCGGTGGCCGCGGCCTGCGCGGCGAACGCGATCGCGGTCGCGATTCCCTGCCACCGGGTCGTGCGCAGCGACGGCGGCCTTGCCGGCTACCGCTGGGGCGTCGAGCGCAAGCGCGCGCTGCTCGAGCGCGAAGCGAAGGGCTGAGCATGGCGTTGCGCTGCGAGATCGCGCTGCCGCGGGACTTTCACCCCGCCGACGTGCTCGCCTTCCACCGCCGCGATCCGCAGCAACTGGCTGAGCGCGTCGAAGCCGGCCTGCTGCGCAAGGGCATCGCCTGGGAAGGGCGGCCCGCCTGCCTGACGATTCGTTTCGAGGCGCAGCGGGCAGAGCTCGTGCTCGCCATTGACGGCCTGCCGACGCCGACGCTTGCGACAGCGGTGCTGGAGCGGCTTGCCCGGCGCATGCTCGGGCTGATGCAGCCGGTCGCCGAGTTCGAACATACCCATGCCCGTCATCCGCAGCTCGGCCCCTTGATCGCGCGCAACCGCGGCCTGCGCGTGCCGCTTGCGCCGACGCCGTTCGAGGCCTTGAGCTGGGCGATCACCGGCCAGCAGATCAGCCTCAGTGCGGCGGTGTCGCTGCGTCGCCGCCTGATCGCGGCTGCGGGCCTGCGCCATTCGGGTGGACTCGCCTGCTATCCCGACGCCCGCAGCCTGCTGCGGCTGGGCGAGGAGACGCTGCGCGCCGCCGGTTTTTCGCGGGCCAAGGGGCAGGCGCTGCGTGCGCTGGCCGACGCCGTGATGCAGGGGCGGCTGCCGCTCGAGCGCTGGGTGGAAGACCCGCCGGCGGACGAGATCCGTACCGAGTTGCTGCGCCTGCGCGGCATCGGGCCATGGACGGTCGATTACGCGCTGCTGCGCGGTTTCGGCTGGGTCGACGGCTCGCTGCACGGCGATGCCGCGGTGCGCCGTGGTCTGCAGGCGCTGCTCGGCACGGCGGAGCGCCCGAGCGCGGATCAGACCCGGTGCTGGCTTGCGCCTTTCAGCCCGTGGCGGGCGCTGGTCGCCGCCCACCTGTGGACGCTGGCGGCGCCCGCCTGAGCGCCGCCGGGCGGGCCGCTGCCGGGCAGGCCGGATCCGGTCAGTGGCTGGCGAAAACCGCGCTCTTGCCCTCGGCGTCGAAGCTGACGACATCGTAGCGGTCGGCCGGGTAGGGGCCTTCCATGCCGGGCGAGCCCTGCGGCATGCCGGGTGCGGAGAGGCCGGCGATTGCGGGCTTCTCGGTGAGCATGCGCCTGACGTCGGCGGCCGGGACGTGGCCTTCGATGACGTAGCCGCCGACCTTCGCCGTGTGACAGGAACCGAGCGCCTGCGGCACGCCGGCGGTGCGCTTGACCTCGCCCATCTGCGGGGTGGCGATCTCCTTCACGCTGAAGCCGTGGGCG